>JBOHFW010000366.1:0-5328 GCA_050699835.1 Pseudonocardiaceae bacterium
GCCCGAGCTCTTCCCCAAGGTCCTGGCCTTCCTGCCCAGCGCGCATGCCATGGTGATGACCGACGTCTTCCCCGACGGCCGCACCTGGCACGAGCACCTGGACCAGCGCCGGGCCACTACCAGCGAGGCGGCCCGCCTCGGCCGGGCCCTAGCCCGCGTGCACCACGCCACCGCCGCCGTACGCACCCCGATCCGATCGCAAGGCGACGACTGGTTCCGCGAGCACACCTTCGACTTCTGCCTGCGGCCCACCAGGCACCCCGCACTGCTCCACGCGTGCGCAGAGCTGGCCACGCTGCCCAGCCAGCAGCTCGTCTGGCCCGCCACTGACGACGCCCCGTTCCGCTGGCGCGGCCTCGACGGCCGCCTGCTACGCAACGCCGTGGTGATCACCGTTCCCGAGGAGTTGAGATGAACGTCCTCATCGTGGTCGCCCACCCCGACGACGCCGAGATCGCGATGGGCATGCGGATCCGCTGGTATACGGAAAACGGCGCCCACGTCCGTGTGCACTGCCTGACCATTGGATCTCCCGCCCCGAACGGCAGCGACGTGCGCCGAGAGGAATGCCTTGCCGCAGGCGCCGTGCTCGGCGTCGAGAACTACACCTTCTCCGAGATCCCCGACACCCGTTTCACCGACCACCGCGGCGACATCAACGCCGAGCTCTTCCGTGTGTTCGGATGCGGCCGGCCCGACATCGTCTACACCCACTACCCGCCGGACCAGCACCTCGACCACACGGCCACCGCCCACGAAGTCACCGCCGTCGCCCAACGTGAAGCGGCAAACCTGACCTACTTCCGCTCCCCCTACAGCGTCGGCTTCGATCCGAACATGATCTTCATGGGCACATCGGACCTACTCAAAGCGAAGAAGGCCGCACTCGGGTGCTTCGCCTCCCAGCAGCAGCTCGACATGACTGCATTCACGAAACTGGCTCAGGTAGTCCACCGCCAGCACGTGCACCACCGAGTCGTCGAACGCCTCCCTCCGCACGCCGTCACTGCGGAACTCTTCACGATCGCGCGCCGAGTGGAAATCGCGACCGATGGAGCGGTCGCGCCGCGCTGAAACCCCGTGGCGTCTGCTGCGGGGTCGAGCCTGGGACACGTGCCGCAGCGCCCGGAGCCGCTACCGGGAGCGTCGTCGCCTGATGTAGTGGACCAACAAGGGGTGCGGCCAAGGTAAACCCAAAAAGGGCCATGAGTTGATCTTGCGTGAGTCGTCACAGCTCAGAGGCACAGCGGGAACATCAGTCGGCTCGGCTGTTGATCGCCGAGTTGTTCAGGCGTTCCCAGTAGATCCGGTACGCCTTGCGGTCCGCCGACGAAGCGCCCTCGGCGTTCAGTGGTGCCGCGGCGCGCAGCATCGCGTGGTGGATCTCGGGTGTGGCGGTGACGTGCAGGCTGTAGCCCTGGCCACGTCGCACCGTGCGGCCTTGCCGTAGGGCGTGCCACTGTGCTTGTTCCAGGTCGTCGCGGGCTTGGAGGTGGCGCGAGATCTTGCCTGGCATTTCCACGGTCACCATCTCGGGCTCGGTGCTGGCCGCCGGTTTCTCCGGCTGGTTGGGCAGCAGGTCGGCGACGGCAGTGCGGATCGCGCCGCGGCTCACGCCGTGCGCGCGGGCCAGGGCCGCGATGCTCGTCCCGGTGCGGTATGCCTGCCGCACGTCGTTGGTGACGCCGAGTTGCGCGATCTGGGGGCGGCGCCCGGACTTCGCTCCTTGGGCCCACGCGGCGGCCAGTCCTTCGCGGGTGAGTTCGTTCTGGAGGTCGCGCTGGAACTGGCCGACCGAGACCAGGACGTTGACGAGCATGGTGGTGGTCGCGTCGGTCGCGGCCAGGTCGGTGATGCCGGACAGGGCGCCGGACAGCACGCGGAGTTTCACGCCGTGGTCTTGGCACCACGTCCGGACGGCCAGGATGTCCTGGAGGTCGCGGCAAAGCCGGTACAACTCGGAGACAGTGAGCGTGTCACCGGCGCGTGCGTAGGTCGCCAGCTCCTGGAAGCCGTCGCGGCGCAGCGCGGGAATCTTGGAGGACGTGGCCGGGTCGCTGAAGAACCTCACCCCGGCGCCGGCGGCCAGTCCCGCTTCGGTGAGCACGTGCGTCTGGCGCTGCGTGCTCTGCTCGTCGGTGGAGACCCGGGTGTAGACCAGGTTCGCCATGGCCGTGGTGTCCTTTTCAACCGTTCATTCCCGACACCCACCGATCTAACTGTCATCAAACCATGTCGTCAATCTGGAATGGCTCTCAATGGATCAGTGGGGCCGTTTTGGGGTGTCGTGAAGGTTGCTGTCACCAGCCGCAAACGAGCACGTTCCCGCTGGTAGAGAGCTTCTGTCCGGTTGAGGTGTTCTCATTTACACGGGGTATTGGTTGATGACGCCGTCGTAGGTGTGCTGGGCGTCGGCCAGGGCGACGCGGCTGTAGATCTCCAGCCGAAACTTCGCGGCTCACACCGCCGACCTGCTGCACCGATGGAACCGCCAACGGCCCACCCAACCCATCATCACCGCTCACCGCGGCGAAACCTCCGACGACCAGCTCCCGTCCGCCGCCCACATCGTCATCAGACCAGACACCCGGCTGATCATCGCCTGGTGACCCAAGGCACCTGTATCCCGCTCGGGAGAACAGCAGTCCGGCTCGCCTGCTCCACAGACAAATACTCAAGCGACCCAGACTGTGACCGTACGCGATCACCCACCCCCGCGATCCCGGCCGCGGTGCCCACCAGACCTACAGCTCAGCGCTAAGAGCTAATCCTCGGCCGGGTAGTCCCGAGACCCCTACCAGCGGGAACGTGCTCGTTTGCGGCTGGTGACAGCAACCTTCACGACACTCCACCTAGGCGACACCATGACCATCTCATCCTGTAGCGAGATCAAACCGGAAGGCGGGCCGCCGCTCGGCCGGTTTACACTCCACCGCACCACCGGAGACAAGTGGTACATCTCTCAGCACGAAACGGAGATATGCTAAGTGCTCACAACGGCGCTAAGCCGGCCCGCATCACCTGGCGGGAGGCGGGGTCTTGGCGACGGCGAATAATGAGTTTCGGGCAGCGCGGAAACGCACCGCCTCACTCACCTACCCGGAAGATTGCCTATCCCGGCAAGAACTCGCCGAACTGGTCAACGCCTGGATCTGGGACCACCATCACAAGACGGTGGCACTCAGCGGAAACTATATTGGCAAACTCGAACAAGGCGTCATCCGCTGGCCGGGTAAGTTGTACCGGGAAGCCCTCCGGGCGATCTTGGGTGTCTCGACCGATGCCGTGCTGGGATTCGTCCATGCCCGACGCGTAAAGCTGGTAGATGTGGATCGTAAACAGTTCATCCAGACCGCCACCGGCGGCCTTGCGGGCGCTCTCGTCCTGGGGGAGCCGATGGCAGGGCTACTGGAGTGGCTACTGGAGGGCAGGAGCGAACCAACCCCGATCCCCCGCCGGATCGGCGCGACCGAGATCGAACAAGTCCGCGCCGCCACGCAAGTGTTCAACTCGTGGAGCCGCACCTACGGTGGCGAGTTGATCCGGGAGGCCGTCATGGGCCAGTTGCGCTGGTCGGCGGGCCTGTTAGAGGCCACCTGCCCGGATGAGCTGCGCCCCAAGCTGTTCTCCGCGGTCGGCGATTTCGCCGAGACCGCCGGGTACACGGCCCAAGAAGCAAACGTCCAGGAGCAGGCGCGCCGGGTATTCCACTTCGCGTTGGCCTGCGCCGAACAGGCCAAGGACTGGCCCCTGCGCGCCGAGATCCTGTCGAGCATGGCCAAGCAGGAGATCTGGACCGGGCATCCCGATGACGGGCTCACGCTGGCCGAACAGGCTCTGGTCCGCCCTGATCGGCTCACTGCGACCGGACGGGCGCTGCTGCACACCGACCGGGCCCGCGCGCTTGCCAAGATGCGCCGGGTCAGCGAGACATTAACCGCGATCGGCACCGCCGATGACCACTTCGCGCATTCCACCCCGGACAACGATCCGCCGTGCATGACCTACTACAACGCCGCGCGCCATGCCCAGTGCACCGGGCAGCCCCTGGTTGACCTGGCGATACTGGGCCGCGACCCCGGCGAAGCCACCGACCGGCTCACGGCGGCAGCGGCCGGGCACACCGACACCGGTAACACCGTCTCCCAGGCGATTTGCCTGACCAAGCTGGCCAGTCTCATGATGGTCACTGGCGACCCGCTGCAGGCCGCCGCCATCGGGCACGCGGCCTTGGACATCGTCGGCGCCATCCGCTCCCGCCGCGCCGCCGAGGAACTGCGCGAACTGTCCCGCCACGCCGCCGCGCATCAGCACCTTGATGAGGTTGCGCACCTGCGGCAACGGATCGGCACCCTGCTGGTGGGGTACCGATAGGCCCTGGGGAGGGTGTGAATCCTCCCCCCAATCCTCCCTTGACATCCACGTGATCATGTGTGTCCGTGCGTGTCCTGAGCCGGGAGAGTTCATGTCCACGCCGTCACTCTTCACCCCTATCTCAGGGTGGCGGTCAGTGGCGGCGGCCCCGTTTCTGGGTGCAAACAGCGCGGGACCGCCGCCTTCCACACGACAAGATCGGGGGGACTATGGACCGGGACCACGCCCTGTGGCCGGCGGCCACCAACCCGAGGTGACGCCCACCATGCCCACTCCACCGCCACAACCCGCCTCCGACCCATGGCGCGACGCCAAGGGCACCCACATCCCCCTACAGTGCCGGGTCGAACAGGTCACGGTGGACAAGGGCCACGGGGCGCTACCGTCCCGGCTGCACCAACAAGGCCAGGTCATCGGCCGGGGCACCCACCTGATTTACGTGCGCTTCGACCACGGGGGCCAACTGATCGCCTTGCGACCCCACCACGTGCGCGTGGTCGAAACGCCGGGCGGTTGCTAATAGCGGTGCACTGACCAGGAGATATCTCACCGATTGCGGTAAGTCGGCTGTCACGCCCAACGCGCGAGCACAGATCCCGCCCCTAGATTGCCGGGCCTTCCGCTGTGTGCACCCGGTCAGCACCTGCATCCCCAGCTACGCCGCCCATCCATGGACCACCGCTTGCCCGGAGGCAGCACGACATGAGACGGCCCCAGTCATCAGCCTCCCGGTGCGGTGGGCAGGCGGGTCTGCCACCCGAGGTGGAAGGCTTGCTCGTTGACGTGGTCGCCGACGGGTTCGTCCTCTACTGCTGCGGACCCCGAACCTCACCAACTGCTCTGGTCGCATCCTACGAGTGGAATCACTGCATCGATGTGCTCACCATCCGGGACTTCGATCGGGTCACCGCCGCCAGGGTGCCGATACGGGGCAGGGTGGACGTTTTTGCTCCC
>JBOHFW010000367.1:0-4450 GCA_050699835.1 Pseudonocardiaceae bacterium
CTTCTGCCTGGATCGGCTCCAGGCGGAGACAGACCACAGGAAGTCGGCCGCCTCTGACGGCCGAAGCAAAGGCCTCTTCCCACTCTAGTGGGAAGTGGAACAGGTAACCACTCACAGATGAGGAGAAACACCATGGGTAAGTTCGACCTGGTCAGTTCACTGCACGCACTGCCCGAGACCGACCCTGTCGAGATCGAGGGCATTCAATTCGGTGGCGGCTGCGGCAACACCTGCCAGTCGGTGTGCCTTGTTGCGACCCTGAACGTCCTTCAGACCGTCTGCATCATCGCCGTAACAGCTTGCCACTAGGAGTTATGGTGCTGACGATCCTTGGCGATAGCTGCCGGTAGCAGCTGACGTCAAGGGGGACGACTGGGTTACGGAGGCGGGGCTAGACCGCCTCCGTAACCCAGCTCGTCAACCCCAGCTTAGCCGAATAGCAGAAGGAACGATGCGGCGATCGATGTCTGACTCCTCTCGTAGGTATACCCGGACGCTGGCCCGGTTCCTGGGGCCACAGCTAGCCCCCGACGCCCTTCGGAAGGCGGGCAGCCGGCTGCTCAAGCAGAGCGTGCAACAGGCCCCCGTCACGACGACCGCGTTAGCCGCCACCACGCTCGGTGGCGTTGCGACCAGGATCCTCACCCCTGTCGCGTTGGCTGCCGCAATCGACGCTGCCGCCGGGGGACGAAGTTTGCTCCCCGCGCTGGTGCAGCTAGCAGTGCTGATCGGTGCGGCCGCGGCTGTCGATGCCTTGGATGACCTGATCGGCGCGTACTACGGCAGCTCGCTGACTGCCAGGCTCCGGCACCGGCTGCTGGACCGTGCGCTGGCGCTCGGGGTCCCCGGCCAGCGGCGGTTTCCCGCTGGTGACCTGTTGTCCCGCCTGACTGGCAACGCCGGGATGCCAGCCAGTTTCCTTCCCATGCTTTTGTCAGCAGGATCGACTCTGCTGGTCACGGTGGGAGCAGTCGCAGGGCTAGTGCTGATCGATTGGCGCCTTGCCGTCACGTTCCTGCTCGGTGTGCCGCCAGCGATAGCCCTGGTTCGGCTGTTCGTCGCGAAGGCAGGCAACCCATTCATCCGGTACCAGGAGCTGCTGGCCGCGATCATCACCCAGCTACTCGATGCACTGCGGGGAGTGCGCACCATCCGGGCCAGCGGCACCTATCAGCAGGAGATAGACCGGGTCCTCACACCGTTGCCGGGGCTGCACGACACCGGGCGGCAGATGTGGGTGGCGCAGCGGCAGATCAGTTGGCGGCTGGGGCTGCTCGTCCCGACGGTTCAGGTGCTGGTGCTGTCAATGGCCGGGTTCGCGTTGACCGTTGGTGACATCACCGCTGGTCAGCTAGTGGCAGCCGGATTCTATGTCAACATGGCGCTGGGCTCGGTCGGATTGTTGGATGCACTGATCTCCCTACTCGGGATCCAGGTGGGAGCCGGTCGGCTGAATGAGGTTCTCGAAGCGCAACCCGCGGTCCTGCCGCCTCACCCGGCCGCGCCGGTTCCGCAGGGACTGGGCCGGCTGCACTTGAGCAATATCAGCGTACGGCTGGGCGAGCGGACGATCCTCGAGAAGCTCGACCTGTCGGTGCCGGCGGGCACGAGCGTCGCTGTGGTCGGACGCTCAGGCACTGGCAAGAGTGTGCTGGTATCCCTGGTCGGGCGGTTGCTGGACCCTGACGAAGGTTTCGTGCTACTCGACGGAGTTCCGGTCTCCCAGGTGGAGCTCGCGGCGCTGCGCCAAGCCGTGACCTATGCCTTTGAACGCCCTGCCCTGCTCGGCGCCACGGTGCACGACATGATCGCCTATGCCCGGCCAGAGGCATCACGAGCCGAGGTCGCGGCAGCGGCCGCAGCGGCCCAGGCCGACGGGTTCATCCGGTTGCTCCCTGAAGGTTATGACACCCTACTGACCAAGGCCCCCATGTCCGGAGGCGAGTTGCAGCGGTTGGGACTGGCCCGGGCCATCCTGGTCGGTGCTCGGGTGATTGTCCTCGACGATGCCACCAGCAGCCTGGATACCGCCACCGAGGTACGGGTGACCCAAGCGCTCGAGCGGGTACTGGCCGGACGGACTTCGATAGTGGTGGCTCACCGGGGCGCCACCGCAGCTCGAGCCGACCTTGTGGCCTGGCTGGACGCCGGGCACATTCGGGCCCTGGCGCCGCACCACCTGTTATGGGAGGACCCCGACTACCGGGCGGTCTTCAACGCAGAAGAGCACGACGACGGGACGACAGACACGACGTCGACCATCATCGAGGCGGGGGCCGGCGCATGAGGCTCGCGGCCGGCGGACGGTTGCTGCTCCGTCACTTGCGCCCCCAACGCCGAGCGCTGAGACACCTGGCGGCATGGTCGGCTCTTGAAGCCGTGCCCACCTTCCTCTCCGGGCTGTTCATCGCCAACGCCATCGACCGCGGCTTTCTCGCTGGCCGCCCCCTCACGGGCTTCACCTGGCTGGCCGCTCTCGCCCTGCTCTGGGCGATCGGCGCGGTGGGCACCCGCCAGGCCTATCCGTGGCTCGCCGCGACCGTGGAGCCGCTGCGCGACTCGCTACTCACCGCCGTCATCACCGCCTCGCTCACCCGGGCACTGCGGGAGGGAGGGGACACCGGCGGATCGAGCATCTCACAGGCCACCGTGCAGGTAGAGACGACGCGCGCGCTACTGTCGAGCCTGCTGCGCAGCATGCGCCAGATGCTCTCGGCGGGCGTCGCCGCCATTGGTGGGCTGGCCATGCTCTCCCCATTGCTCGCGCTGGTGGTCGGCTCGTTTGTGGTCGTGGCCCTAGTCGGGTTCGCTCTGCTCGTCCCCACTCTGGCACGGCGCTACGAGGAAGTGGTGCTGTGTGGGGAGCGGGTCGGTGCGGCCGCTACTCCGGTGGTCGAAGGGCTGCGTGACGTTGTCGTGTATGCGGCCGAGGAGCGCGCGGTACGGGAGGTCGGTGAGGTCATCGAGGCGGAGGCCCGGGCCTTGCGGGCTTACGCGTGGGCGAAAGTGTGGCGGGTGGCCGTGGTGCTCGTCGGTGCGCAGCTGCCCGTGCTCGTCCTCCTGGCGTTGGCGCCGTGGTTGATCAGCCAGCAGCAGGTGAGCGTCGGACAACTCGCCGGAGGTGTCGTCTACCTGTTCAGCGGGCTGCTGCCGGCCATCTTGGTGCTGGTGAATGGGGGGAGCTCGATTGTGGTGAACCTCGGAGTGATCCTCAGCCGGTTGGCCGAGATCAGCGCCGATCAGCCTAGTCCCGCTGCGACCCGGACCGGTCTGGTCCCTACCGGCCACGACATCGACCTCGACGGCGTGACCTTCGCCTACTCCCCGCACGCCGCGCCCATCGTCGCCAACCTCAGCCTGCACCTACCCGCGGGGATGCACCTCGCTGTGGTGGGCCCGAGTGGGGTGGGGAAATCCACTCTTGCCAACCTGCTTGCTGGACTGGCCACGCCGCAACGCGGCCAGCTACGGCTCGGGGGACTCGACCTGGCACAGCTCGACGAAGGCTATCTCCGGCATACCGTGGCGCTCATTCCCCAGGAGGCGTACCTGTTCGCCGGGACTATCAGGGACAACCTCACCTACCTGCAGCCGCACGCCACCCAGACCGAAATCGACCGGGCGGTGGCCGCTGTCGGTCTTGCGGAGTGCATCTCGCGCCTGGGTGGTTGTGATGCCGAGGTACCACCCGGTGGCGGCACGCTGTCTCCCGGGGAACGCCAACTCATCGCCCTGACCAGGGTCTACCTGTCGCCGGCCCGGATCGTGATTCTCGACGAGGCCACCTGTCACCTCGACCCGATTGCCGAAGCGCGGGCAGAGCAGGCCTTCGCCGAGCGTCACGGTTCACTCGTGGTGATCGCCCACCGGATCAGCTCGGCGATGCGCGCCGAACGCATCCTGGTCATGGACGGAGCCGACACCGTCCTCGGTGGTCACCGCGATCTCCTGCTCAGTAACAGCCTGTACGCCGACCTCGTTGGCTACTGGGATCACACCATGCCGCCCGCTGGGCTCACCGCGGTGGCAGGATCGGATGGACCCCTAAGCTGATCGCTGTGACTGGGCCGGCGGTGACCGCGGAGGACGGGCTACTCGCCGAGCCCTCACCCGCCCGGCCGGCTGGCCGCGTCTGGCTGCTGCGGGTGGGCATCGCCGCAGGTGGTGGCGCGCTGTTGTCCGCCGCTGCCCCACCGCGGGAACTGTGGTGGCTCGCGCCGGTGGTCTTCGCGGTGTTGTGGGCGGTACTGCGTGGGCGGGCTGCCCGCGCCGGCTTTGGTTACGGCTTCGCCTTCGGGCTCGGCTTCTTCGTGCCGCTGCTGTCCTGGGTGGGGGAGTTGGTGGGCTCGCTGCCGTGGCTGGCACTGGTCACCGTTCAGGCGCTGGTGCTGGGGCTGGCCGGTGCCGGAGTCGCGCTGGTGTCGCGGCTGCCCGCTGCGCCGCTGTGGGC
>JBOHFW010000368.1:0-12558 GCA_050699835.1 Pseudonocardiaceae bacterium
CACCACTTCGCGCTCGTGCCCACCGCCCCCACCTCGCCGTTGAGCCGGCGGAAGGAGACCGACCCTGACGCGAAGTTCACCGCGACGCCGCGCGGATCCAAAGCACCCGCCCCGGCCGCGGGCGGCAGTCCGGTCACAGCACTGCTGACCCAGCCCGCACCCATTGATCAACTTTCGCTGATCGCAGACCTGTTCGGAAGATGACGACTCATGACCGACAAGCCTTTCCCGCCCGACCTGCGCGAGTGGGTCGCCAACAACCTGCCTGGCCTGGACGAGGTCACGGACGTGTCCTGGCCCCGGGGCAGCTCCCAGGTCTGGCGCGTGGTCGCCGGCCCGACCGCGGCCTTCGTCAAGCTCAGCCCGACCGGACTCGACTTCGACCGTGAAGTCGTCGGCTACACCTACGCCGCGCGGATCCTGGCCGACCACGAGACGCCCCGGCTCCTGGCCGCGGACCCCGGCCTGCGGGCGATCATGAGCTCGCCGCTTCCGGGAAAAGTCGTGCGGGGCCTGCCCCTGGAGAGGGAGGTGGAGCTGCGCGTGCACGAGGACGCGGGCCGCCTGCTGCGCCGCTGGCACGACCAGTCCGACCCGGCCTCGGAGCAGGACCGCGAGGCCGTGCGCGCGGCGATGCGGGAGCAGGCCCGCGGGGCCGCCGTCTGTCTGGAGAACACCGCCGAGCACCTGAGCGCCGAGCAGCGCGCCCTGGTGGAGGCCGCGTCCCGGGAGCTGCCGGAGCTGGCCGAGCAGCTGCCGCTGGTCTACCAGCACGGCGACTACTCCACCCGCAATTGGCTGTGGGACGCCGAGAGCAGCCACCACGGGCTGATCGACTTCGCGATGGCCCACCACGGCAACGCCGTCGAGGAGCTCGTGTGGTTGTGCGGCGCGGTCTGGGCGACCCGCCCCGATCTCAAGGCGGCCTACCTGGCCGGATACGGCAGGCCGCTGTCGGGCACGGAGGAACGGCTGCTGCGGCTGCTGACCGTGAGGCTCGGCGTCTCCTACCTGAACACGGGCCTGGTCAAGCAGCGGGGGAACCTCGTCGAGCGCGGCCACCTGGTCCTGGACCGGATGACCCACCAGTACCGGTAGCCGTGCCGGACGGGCGGCTCAGTCGGCTGCCGCCCGCCCCGCCGCACCGCGCCCCCGCGCCACCACCGATCCGGCCCGCTCGCTCGATGCGCTGTGCTCCGCTGGCCGCTGAGGTGATCCGACCACGATTTTGATCTTTGGTTATGACCTTACTCCCACGTCGCCGGGCCCTGGATCTGGACCGGACGGCGGCGTCTACGGCTGGCTACCGTGAGCTCATCCCGCTGTCCGAGGGCTTCGCTGACCAACCATGACTGAACTCTTCGGCCGCGAACAACGGGGTAGGGCGAATTCCGGAAACAACGAGGTCACACCACGCTGCTGTGCAGGTGGGGGATCTGGCTGAGTATTACGCGGACGCGGGGGTGTGCGCTGTGGCGGTCTCGTAGTGCGGTGGTGATGCTGTGGAGGCGTTCGTGCACGCGAGGTGAGGCGACGTGCTCGGAGAGTTCCAGGGCGTGGTGGGTGGCCTCACAAGCGCCGGTGATGTCGCCTGTGTGGAGTCGGGCGTGGGCGAGGTCGCTGGCGAAGAGCATCCGGTCGCGGGGGTATTTGTCGCCGAGCACGGAGAGCCGCCGGGTGAGGTAGGGCTCGGCGAGGTCGGGGCGGTGTGCGGCCAGCCAGGCGCTGCCGGTGTTGGCGTCCAGTTCCTGGGGGCTGAGCCAGAGGGACCACCAGGGCTCGTCGCCGTCGCGGGCAGCGCTGAGGTAGTCGTGGGCCTGGTGTTCGGCGCGGTGGACTCGTTCGGTGTCACCGAGTGCCCCGGCGAGGGTGATCTCCCGGTCGGCGAGCACCGCGCGCAGGCGCGGGGTGAGGACGTCGGATTTGTGGCTGTGGGCCACGCTGAGCAGGGTGTCGGCCTCAGGGTGTTGCCCGAGCCAGCACGCCTGGTAGGCGGCGGAGGCGAGCAGGTTGACGGTGGCGCGGTGGACGTCGGTGTGGTCCTCGGCTTCGCGGGCGAGCCGCAGGCCGGTCTGGTAGACGCGTTGGGCTTGGGGGTGTTTGCCGGCGTCGAAGAGCATCCAGCCGTAGGTTTCGGACATCTCGATGTAGGCGGTGTGCAGGCGGATCCCTTCGGGTGTGTGGTAGCGGCTGTGGGTGAGGATCTTGGCGAGGTTCTGCCAGATCCCGGCGGCCCACAGCAGCGCAGAGATGCTCCCCTCACTGTCGTCAAGATCCCGGGCCTGACGCACAGTGCGCTGCACGACCCGGGCTAACCGCGGGGTGACTCGGTCTCCGTCCTGAGCTGCTCGCAGCGGGCCCGCCCGGCCAAGCAATAAGTCCAGTGCCGGGCCGGTGACAGCGGCTCCGCTGAGCAGGACGAAGGACCGTCGGTGCATCGGTGCTTCTTTCTGTGTGTCGTGCAGCAGCTCGACGGCGGTGGCGTCGTAGGGGGTGTCGAGCGCGCGGGGAGTTCGGTAGTGGGACCCGTCCCAGCCTAGATCGGCGGCGCTCACTGGGCGGCCGGAGTACTGACGAAGGGTGGTCAGGACATCGGCCTTGGCCTCCGCGCAGGGCCGGCGACCACGCAGCCAGGGATAGGCCGACTTGCGATGCAGGGGGCTGGAGCCACGGCGGGCACGGATCTGGTTGACCCGGGCGATCAGCTGTTCCGCGCTCCAGCCCAGTGCGTCGAGCTCACCGCGCAGGGATGCGGGTGGGCGCTGTTCGTCCATGAGTTGTCCCCGCATGGGCTGGAGTGGCCTCCTCTCGCGACGTTAACACCGGGGCGGTTTCTTGAGCAGGGCTCGTTGATCCGATTGAGGTGTAGTTTCACCGCCCTGGTGCTGGCACCGCATGCACCATCTCCACAGCTGATTGGGCTTTCCGAGCGCCGGTGTGGGCTGGCTATCTGGCAGTACCTCCCCGGTTACGCCAGGGACGTGAGAGAAGCGGGGCCCGATAATGAGCATGATCGGAGATCCGGCGGCGGTGATGGTCCCGGAGGCGGTTGCGTCGGAACTGGCCCGGGTGTGCACGCTAGAGATGAAGGGCCACCGTTGGAGCCGGGTCAATGTAGATACCGCCCGCAGGATGTTGGCCAACCAGGGACAGGGCGTGCTCGGTGTGCTGGCGGAGCGGGTGGCCAGAGCACAAGTCTCAGATCCTGGATGGGCCGTCCTGACGCTGCCCGATGAGCTGATGGATGAGGAATTGCAGCGGGCCGCAGCGGGAGTGCTCACGGCGTTGGGCTGGCCGTTCTATTCCATTGAGCAGGGCGGGCGGTTGTGGATCGGGCAGGAGTCGTCTCCAGCCGCAGACCCGGCGTCGTTCGGTGGACTGGGAGCGAACCCGTTGCACATTGACGCTCCGAACGTGGAGCGGGTTCCTGACTACACGAGCCTGCTGGTGCTGCGCTCGGACCCGGCCGAGGGCGGGGCCTCGCTGCTGGGAGACCTGCGCGCCGCGCTGGCCAGGATCACCGACTCCGACCGGGCCGAGTTGCGACGCCCGGTGTACTTCGAAGGCCGCGCGCAGGGGCTGCACGGGGTGGGCCGAGCGCGGTTGCCGTTCCCTGTCCTTGAGGATGCCGATGATGGGCGGTGGATACGATGGGCGGGCAAGATGCTCCACGACCACCGCAACACTGGGCACCTCTGTGCGCTGCAGCGCTTCGCCGCCGCGCTGTCGAGCGTGACACAGACGGTTATGTTGAGGCGCGGGCAACTGCTGATTGCCGACCAGCAGCGCATCGCGCACGGCCGCCGCGCCCTGGGTGACCAGACGGGTCTGGCGACGGGCACTCGACGATGGCTGGTGCAGACCAAGACCACCTGGGAACCGAGCGTGCCCGCTCAGACGCCCTGTTTCGAGGGCGGTAGCGATGGGTGAGACCTACGACGTGGCGGTGGTCGGCACCGGCGTCATCGGCCTGGCTGTCACAGCGGAACTGCTGGCACGCGATATGACAGTGGCGGTCATCGGGCCCAGCGGGGACCGTGCGGGACAGGCCACCCGGGCGGCCGGGGCGATGTTGTCCACCTTCGCCGAGATCGAGCCGCGACACGACGCGCGGCACACCGCGGTGCAGACCGCGGAACGCCTCGCCGCCCACGCGATGTATCCCACCTGGCTAGAGCGCATCACCACCGACTCCGAGACGCGAGTGCGCGCCGAGCCGGGCACATGGATACTGGCCCCAGCGGGCCAACGCAGGCACCTGGAAGTGATCGCCGCCGCTGCCCGCGCGGCGGGTCATCCAGCGGAAGTGCACGATCACGCCCAGATCCCGGGCCTGAACCCGCCGCCTACCTCGGCGGGGGCGCTGTGGTTACCCACCGAGCACCGCATCGACTCCACCGCGCTCATGATCGCCCTGGCCCAGTCGGTGCGAACCCACCCGCGTTGTGTCTGGCATGACGGGTCAGCCAGAACGGTCACCCCCGGGCGAGTATTCGTCGAGGACACCAAGGTGCACGCCCAGCAGGTAGTCCTCGCCGCCGGGACCGCGATCCCCAGCCTGCTGACCGAGAGTGGCCAAGCGCTGGGTGTTCCCCCGATTTTGGCGGGCCGCGGGGTGAGCGTCCGACTGGAGGCCTCGGCCTTGCCCGGGGTGCGGCAGGTGGTGAGGACCCCGAACGCGGCGTTCGCCTGCGGCATGCACGTCGTGCCAGGCGCCGAGGGAACGCTGTATCTGGGTGCCACCAATCGGCTGACGACCATCCCCGATCCCGACCGGCCCGCAACCCTGGGCGAGCTCAGGGTCCTCGCGAGTGAGGCGAGCGCCCTGTTGGACCCCCGGCTGAGTGCCGCCGGTGTGCTCAGCACCCGCACTGGGCTGCGCCCCTACACCTTGGACCACCTGCCGCTGCTCGGGCGTACCCGCGAGCCCGCGTTGTTGCTGGCCAGCGCCACCTACCGCTGCGGCATTCTGCTCGCGCCCCGTGTGGCCGCCCTGATCGCTGACGAGATCACCACACCCGGAGCCCTGGACCAGCACCCCTACCGGACCCTGCGGCCGATGCCCACACCAGAGATCCACTCGGTGCTGGATGAGTCAGCGGGCGACCTGCTGGAGCACCTGTTGCAGGGTGGCGGCCAGCTGCCACCGGGCGCCAGGGGCGAGTTCAGCGCCTTCACCACCCTGGCGCTGCGCGCTCTGCTCGACGAGCGGTCCGAGGCTGGCGCGGCCCTGCGGCGCTTGTGGCAGGCAGCACCGGTGGCCGAAGCGATCCCCTCCCTTTACGCGCTGGCCCGCCGACTGGAAGCGATCCCATGACGAGCCACCCGACGCACAGCGACCCGCGCGGGCGGGTCGTGGACGCTATCCGCGCCCTGCGACCCGGCCTGGGCGAGGTTGATGAACACGTCTCGCTGGCCGATCTGGGCTTGGACTCCCTCGACCGCATCGCCCTCGCGGTCGCGGTGGAGCGCTCTACCGGTGTGGCCCTGCCCGACCTGGTGCTGGCGAGCGCCCGGACAACCGCCGACCTCATCACCCACCTGAGCACCGCCCACTGCGAGATCACCGCGAGCACCCCGTCCCTCGACGCGGATCACGAAACCGGCGAAGGCGGCTGGGTGGAGGACGGGGCCCACGCCGGTCCAGGCACTAGGTTGTGGCACCAGGCCCAGCTCGCCGCGGGCGCCACCGTCGGACAGGACTGCACCCTGGGCAAGGGTTCCTACGTCGGCGCGGGCAGCAGCATCGGCGACCTGGTGAAGATCGGAAACTACGCGTGCGTATTCGGCGCGCGGATCGCGGATAGAGTCATGATCTGCCCTGGGGCATTGATCTTGGAAGACCCCGCCCCCCGGGCGACCACCCCAGACGGCCGACGCAAACAATCCAGCGACTTCATCCGGCGCCCCATCACCATCGGCCACGGCGCCACCATCGGTGCCGGCGCCGTGATCGCCCCCGGCACCGAGGTCGGTCCCCATGCCCTGGTCACCTTGGGCGCGGTCGTAGTCCATGACGTGCCCGCTCACGCGCTGGTCGCCGGCAACCCGGCCCGCCACTGCGGCTGGGTCTGCACCTGCGGCCACACCCTGGACGACCAGCTGCGCTGCCCCGGCTGCCACTGCGGATACACCCGCGACGGCGAGCACCTCAGCGCCCCCAGCCACAGTTGCTGCGACAGCATCCCGACACCATGATGACCACACCGGCTGGCCGAATCCGCGCCCTGATCCTCGGGTGGGTGGCCGCACGTCCCGGGTGCGGCTGGGCTAGCGTGCCGCCGCATGAGCCGCGCGCCGCTGCCCCCCGCGGAGTACTACGCCAGCCTGCCCAAGCAGATCACCGGTGCCGGTGCGATCCTGCACGATGGGCCCGACCGGATCCTGCTGGTCCGCCCCTCCTACCGGCAGGACACCTGGGAAATCCCGGGCGGCGGCATGGAGGCCGGGGAATACCCCTGGCAGACCGCGCGTCGCGAGATCAAAGAAGAGCTCGGTCTCGACCTCGCGCCGGGCCGCCTCTTGGCGGTGGACTGGGTGCCACCGGGCAGCGACGGCAGACCCGCGCTGGCCAACTTCCTCTTCGACGGCGGCCAGCTCACCCAGCCCGAAGCCGAGCAGCACCTGCGGCTGGATACCCACGAGCTCAGCGAGTGGCGCCTGAGTACCGCCGAGGAATGGGACGAGTTGGTCCTGCCCCACATGGCCCGGCGCCTGCGGGCCTGCGCCGACGCGCTGTCGACTGGGACCACCGCCTACCTCCAGCACGGCTGGCACCCCACCCACCCCGATCACTGACACCACTCGTACCGGCAGCACTACCTGGGCACGACAGGGGACCGGCATGAACGACCCGATTCCGCTGGCGCATCCACGCCTGAGCGAAGACGAGATCGCCGCCGCCATCCGGGTGCTACGCGGCGGGCACCTCGTGCAGGGACCCGAAGTCGCCGCCTTCGAGCACGAGTTCGCCGCCCTGGTCGATGAGCATGACTGCGTGGCCGTCAACTCCGGCACCTCCGCACTCTGGCTGTCCCTGCTCGCCCTGGGCATCGGTCCCGGCGACGAGGTGATTATCCCGTCCTTCACCTTCACCGCCACCGCCACGGCTGTCGCCCTCACCGGCGCCACCTGCACCTTCGCTGACATCGACCCAGACAGCTTCTGTTTGGACCCCGACGCCACCGCAGCCGCTATCACCCCCCGCACCGTCGCGATCATCCCGGTACACCTCTACGGACATCCCGCCGCGATGGACCGCCTCGTCCCTCTTGCCCAGCATCACGGGCTCGCCCTGATCGAGGACGCCGCCCAAGCCCACGCAGCGACCCTGCACGGACAACCCACCGGCACCTTCGGTGACCTCGCCGCCTTCAGCTTCTACCCCACCAAGAACCTGCACGCGATCGAAGGCGGAATGATCACCACCGCGGACCCGAGGCTGGCCCGGACCTTGCGGCTGCTGCGCAACCAGGGCATGGCCACCCGCCACATCCCGGAGATCATCGGCACGAACGCCCGCATGGGCGATGTCAGCGCGGCCATCGCCCGCGAGCAGCTCCGCACGCTAGCCACCCGGACCCACACCCGCCGCCAGCACGCGGCCCGCCTCGATGCCGCCCTAGCTGGCGTGCCCGGCATCACCATCCCAGCGGTCGCGCCTGGCGCCTGGCACGTGTATCACCAGTACACCATCCGCGTCCGGGAACCCCTCGCCCGCGACGCCCTCGCCCACGCCCTGCGCCACCAGGGCATCGGCACCGCGGTGCACTACCCCATCCCGCTGCACCGCGCACCCGCCTACCTCACCCCGATCGAGCTGCCCCACACCGACATCGCGTGCACCCAGGTCCTGTCCCTACCGGTCCACCCTGCCCTGACCCACACGCACCTGGACCGCATCACCGCCACCATCGCCGCGCTGGCGCGGAATCGGGAACCGGTGCCATGAGAACTGCCAGGCTGCGGGCGGGAGTGATCGGTCTCGGAAAGATGGGCCGTCACCACGCCCGCATCCTGCGCGACCTGCCCGGTGTTGAACTCGTCGGTGTGGTCGACCCCGCCGGCGATCGCTACCACGCCGCCGAGGGCATCACCCTGCTCCCCGACGTGGACGCTCTCCTGCGCCACGGCATCGACTACGCCGTGCTCGCCTGTCCCACCCCGCTCCACGAACCGCTCGGCACCACCCTGGCCACAGGCGGCATCCCCACGCTGATCGAAAAACCCCTCGCCGCCGATATCGCGGTCGCGCACCGGCTCGCGCAGGCATTCCATAGCGCGGGTGTCCCCGCAGCGGTGGGCTACACGGAACGATTCAACCCAGCCCTGATCTGCCTGCGCGCCCGGATCCAGGACGGGCAACTTGGCAACATCATCGAGGTCAGCACCCGCCGAACCGGACCGTTCCCGATCCGTCCCACCGACGTGGGCGTCGTTCATGATCTCGCGACCCACGACCTTGACCTCACCCCGTGGCTGACCAGCCAGCACTACACCACGATCGCCGCGCGCACCGCCCACCGCGTCAGCAGCCCATACGAGGATCTCCTGGCAGCACTCGGCCAGCTCAGTAACGGCACCATCGCCCACCACCAAGCCAACCGGATCTCCCCGCTCACCCAACGCACCATCATCATCACCGGCCAGAACGGCTGCCTCATCGCCGACACCCTCACCAGTTCCCTGACCTACCTGCCCAGTCCGCCCGTCGCCCACCCCGTACCCGACCGCACCGGCTCGCCCGAGGCCATCCACTACCCGATCATCAACACCGAGCCCCTCCGCGCCGAGCACGAAGCCTTCCGCGACACCGTCCTCGGCCATCACCCACCAGCCATCCCGCTGCACGAGGCCCTGCACACCGTCCTGATCGCCGACGCCGCGCTACACGCCGCCCGCACCGGAACCACCATCGCGATCACACCCGCTCCGACCGGCCCCCGGGTCACCCCAGCGGCATAACGGGAGTGGTACCGCATCCCGGGCGCTTCAGGCCGAGCTGACCTGGGCGTTGTTGGGCCAGACTCTCCCTCAACGGGCGGGCCGAACTGCATAGCAGACCGGGCGACCCACTACGTTTCGCGCAAGCCTGACGGGCGGCCTCCTACCCAGCGCAGGACTGCCGGCCATTCACCTGCCGTCGCCTAAATGATCTCAGGCCTTAGCACAGCACTCACACCAATCCTCGGGGGCCAACCCGCGTCCCCGTCACGCGTCAGTAGCCGAGGCCGGAGTGGAAGTCTGTGTCCTGGTCGAGCTGCTGATCGTCGTCGTAGCGGTAGTCCGCTTCGGCGACGTCTTCGCGGTGCTGGATCACCTCGTCGCGGAGGTCGTCGTCCAGCTAGGTGTTGTCACAGGTGGTCTCCACTGGTCGGTGATCGTTTTCGAGGCGCGGGCCTTGAGGCCCGCACTGTCTGGTTGGGGTCCTAGTGGTGCGGCCGGGTCGGCACCGGTGATGTTGTAGGTCTCCCGGTAGGCGACGGCCAGGCCCGCGAGTTCGTCCCAGTGCGCGGCTACGGCGGGCTGGTCGGGGCGGGGTCCAAGTCTGGTAGCCCAGGCCGGGTGCTCGCGGGCGACTTGGTCGCGCAGCTCGCCGACACGGCTGGTGATCGCGGCGCCAGCTCGGTCAGGTACTGGCTCAGTTCCGGGTCACTGCGCAGGGTGGCGTAGTGAGGGCGGGCCCAGCCACGGCAGCGCGGACCCCGCGCCGTCGCTGGCGTGGCGTTGGTCGGTGAACTCGGCGATGAGCGCGTCCGTGGTGTAGCGGTAGTCGTCCATCGGGTCCTGAGCCAGTTTGGCTGCCAGGCCCTCGGCGGCACCACGCATGGCCGCCTCGGCATCCAACCCTTCACTGGCACCGCCGGCGGCGTGACGCCAGACACGGTGCCACTGCTGGTCCTCGACCGTGGCCCACGGCACGGTCTGCTCGATGATCGAGCGCCACCGGTTGATGTCGGCCAGGCTCGGTTCGGCCACATGGGGGGTGGGCTGGTGGCCTTGGATGTGCTGCTGAATGCGCCATTGGAGCACCGCAGCGGGGTCCTCGGCACCAGCGAAACTGCCCTGGGCGACCGCGAGGCTGACCAGCTGGTCGGCCTGCCAGCCGAGATCGGTGGCGTCGCGCAGGGTTTGCACGAGGGCGGGTTCGTCCATTACGGCGCCCCCATTGACGTTCAGGCAGCGTGCCGCCGCACGGCATCGAACTTCCAGACCTGGCTGGTGGCCTCATCGAGGCAGAGGCGCTGCACGATCACGCTGGCGTCGCCGATCCGTCGCTCCGAGGTCGATGAGTCGAGGCACATGCCGGTGAATGCGTTCCGGATGTGATAGACCACGCCACCGTCCGGCCCGGTTACCACGGTCCGCCGCAGGTTCCAGTTTGCGTCTGCGGTGCGGGTACAGGTGGGCTTCACTGTCTCGTCGAGCCTGGCGTTGGCGACCGTGCCTCCGTCCTGGCTCAAGGTCACCGTGCCTACATCACGTCGATGCGCGAGGAATTCGGCGGGCGCAGTCGTCATCCACTGCCTTGACTCGGGAATCAAGTTGCAGTATTAACGTTGCGCTTCAACTACCCAGACGATCTGGTCGAACACTCACTGTGAAGGAGAGCCGCCGATGACTGGCAGCGGACGGTTCGAAGGTCTCCGGGCTCGAGTCGGGAGCGTGGCCGGCGCAGCGGTCGAGCGGGCCATGAGTGTGCGACCGGTTGGTGCTGCCGAGCACGAGCACGAGCCGGAGCGTGGGGAATCGGAGATCCGGGCGTGGGTCGCGGAGGCGCTGAGCCGGGTCCCGATGCCCGACGCCCCGGTTCGCGAGCCCTGGGTTCTCGCGCCGTCGGCGCTCATCGCAGCTCATCTGCCCGGCCCGCTAGCTCAGGTACTCGGACTGCTCGACCGGTTCGGTGCGATCCGGCTGGCGCCACACGAGATCGGTATCGACACGGCACGCCCAGTGCCCTGGAAAGACGTTGTAGAGGTCCGTACGCTCCCGCTGCTGGAGCTGGTGACGACCCGCTACCAGCAGCAGTGTGGCCGCTCTGGGCGCGCGCCTGCTGCCCGTACCGCGCCTCGGTGACCGCGTGCTGCGCGCCGGTGCGGAGAAGGCCGCCGAGGCGGTGCGCTCCGCGGGAAGGCCTGAGATGCAGTACAGCCAAGTGCGAGCTGTCGTGACGTTGTTACTGTCGGTTTTCGCCATCTGGGACAAACCGGATTTGGATCCCGATGGTCGACTGGATGACGAGAAAAACCTGAAGAAGGCTCGGCTGCGAGTACGCGTAGGTCTCGTTTTCTTCGCGCCGCTGACTGTGCTATTGGCGGCGCTGAGTGCCACGACTAACGGATTATGGTGGGTGGCCTTCAGCTCTGGCGGTCCGTTGCTTCTTCTCGTGCTCACCCGCAAGATATCGCTGGCCCGGTTGCCGATCGTTGTGGTCCTACTGGCGTTTATCCCATCTCCATTGCTGTCCTGATGATGTCGCTCCTGGCCTACTCGCTGGTCCTGTTGCTCCTCACCGGCGATGCGTCCGCGTATGGCGCGGATCTGTCCAGAGAGCGAATCGTGCAGATCGATGGTGCGTGGTTGGGGGGCCTGTTCGGGTATCTGGGGCTGCTCGTGACCTGGGGGTTGGCGATGTTCGACCGGTCCTGGACGAACATCACGCAATACCCAGCGCAGTTCGCACCCTCCAGCGTGCTCGACCCCACCTAGATGATGTTCGTGCTCGTGTCGCCGAGTTCGACACTAGGGTTGTGCTGTCCAGGCATCGCCTAGTACGGCCGCTACGGCTTGGCGCACGCTAGTGGCGTCGACGTCGTGGTGGGTGACGGCGCGGATCAGATCGGGGCCCAGCGCGCCCATCCGCACCCCGTGCTCGGCTTCCAGCCGCTTGCACAACCGGGGCGCCTGAGCCACCCCGAACACCACGATGTTGGTCTCGACGGTGTCCGGGTCGAGTGTGATGCCGGGCAGCTCGGCGAGGCCTTTGGTGAAGAGCTGGGCGTTGGCGTGGTCCTCGGCGAGCCGATCCACGTGGTGATCCAGCGACCACAGGCGGCCGGCGACGACGATACCGGCCTGGCGCAGCGCCCCGCCCATCATCTGCTTGTAGCGCCAGGCCTCCTCGATGAGCTCGGTCGACCCGGCCAGGACCGCACCCACCGGCGCGCCCAGCCCTTTGGTGAAGTCAATCCACGCGGTATCGAACCCGCGGGCCCACTCCGCGGCCGGGATCCCCGAGGCGACCACCGCGTTCATCAGCCGCGCCCCATCCAGGTGGGCGCGCAGCCCGTGCTGGGCGGCGACCGTCAGCACCGCACGCACCTGCTCCAGCGGCCACACTCGCCCGCCGGCCAGGTTCGTGGTCTGCTCCACGCACACCAGCCGCGAACGCGGCTGGTAACGGTTCCCGGCCGGGAACAGCGCCCCCTTCAGCCCGAGCTCTTCCCCAAGGTCCTGGCCTTCCTGCCCAGCGCGCATGCCATGGTGATGACCGACGTCTTCCCCGACGGCCGCACCTGGCACGAGCACCTGGACCAGCGCCGGGCCACTACCAGCGAG
>JBOHFW010000369.1:0-17084 GCA_050699835.1 Pseudonocardiaceae bacterium
GTATGGTCGAGGAGCGCCTGAACGATAAGTGATCACCGTGAGCGTGCCGGCCACCCGATGCGGCAGCGCCTGGCTCATCACCCCGGCGGCAGCGAGTCCTGCCAGGCTCGGCATCGCCCGGACCGCGGGCGCTGACGTCGCGGTGTTGGACCTGGAGGACTCTGTTCCCCACCAGCATAAGGACGCCGCGCGGGCAGCTGCGATTGGTTACCTCACGGAGGCTACCGGCGGCGGCACAACCGTGCTGGGTCTGCGGCTGAACGCTCCGGGCACAGTGCACGGAGCGAAGGACTTGGTGGCGGTGGCCGAATCCGGTCTGCGGCCCGCCGTACTCGTGGTTCCCAAGGTCGAGTCGGCGCGTGACGTCGAGCTTGTCTCGGCAGTCCTCGGCGCCGACGAGGAGCAGCGCCGTGTCTGGGCGCTGATCGAGACACCGCGGGCCATCCAGTCCTTGCCCGAGATCCTGGGGTCCCGATGCATGGCGGGGGTGGTGTTCGGGGCCGCCGACTACGCCGCCGCCGCTGGTTGCAGCCCCAGCAGCAGCGCCCTGCGCTACCCGCGGTCAGCCCTCGCCTGCGCCGCGGCGGCGGCAGGCTTGCCCGCGATCGACTCGCCCTACTTCGACCTTGACGACCCCGACGGGCTCAGGCGGGAGGCCGAGGAGGCCAAGGAACTCGGATTCGCCGGCAAGGGCGCCGTCCACCCCACGCAACTGTCCCTGATCCGGCAGGCGTTCCTGCCCTCCGCCCAGGAGCTGGCGGCTGCGTACGCCGTGGTCACCGCAGCCAACGCCGCCAACGGAGGAATCACGACCGTCAACGGCCGGATGGTGGGGCCGCCGATGATGGCCGCAGCCCGCGCCGTGACCGCCCGTGCAAGTGACTGCGCAGTCCCCGACGTTCGAGGAGACTCATCATGAGCAGTGTGGTCCCGCAGGGCTACCGTCACGTTGGCGAGAACCGGATCCGGGAGAACGTCGGGTTCGGCCTCGACGACTTCATCGTCGGCCAAGTGATCGAGCACCGGCCAGCCCGGACCGTGACCGAGACCGACCACGTCCTGACGCTGGCGCTGACCGGGAACCCGGCCCCAGTCCATAGCGACACCATGTTCTGCGAACGGTCCGGGCGTGACCGGCCGCTGGTCTGCGGGATCGTCACGCTGGGGATCGTGCTGGGCGCCACCGTCCGCTCCCTGAGCGGCCTGACCACCGCGAGCCTCGCCCTGGACGAGCTGTGCCTCGATAACCCCGTACACGTCGGTGACACCCTGCGCGCGGAGACCGAGATCCTCACCGCCCGGTCTTCCCAGAGCCACCCGGAATGCGGCGTCGTGACGTGCCGAACCACCGGCTACAACCAGCACGACCAGCGGGTCATCACCTTCACCCGCACCTTCCTGGTCCCGGCCGACGTGCGCCAGGTCCGCGACACCGACCGGCTACTAGATGAACAGGAGCTGACACATGCCCACGGACGAGTCGCTGACCGTCCGCGAGGCCGACGACGACCTGTGGAGCCAGTACGACACCTTGGCCACCCGCAGCTACGGTCACCCGGTCCCGGATATCACCCGCCTGCGCAAACACGCCGACGCCCGCGTCGCCCTCCGCGAGGGCCGCGTCGTCGCCGGTGGCCTTGGCCTATTGGTGCCCCAGTTCTTCGGGGGGCGGCCCGTTCCCAGCGCCTGCCTGGCCAGCGGGTGCGTCGCCCCGGAGGAGCGCGGCAGCCGCCTCACGGTCCGCATGCTCGCCGAGCGGATCCGCCCCCTGCAGGAGCAGGGCGCGGCCCTGGCCACCGTGTGGACCACCTCCACCGGCTACGCGCACCGACTGGATTGGGCAGCCCCGGCGCAGGTGTTCTCCTGGACGGTCCCCACCGACCAGCTCAAGCGCAGCTTCGACGGGACCGGCTTTGAGATCACTCACGGGACCAACGCGCAGACCCAGCGGATGCAGCACGAGCTGGCCGCGCACTGGAACGGGCCCTGGCACAGGCCGCCCTGGTGGGAGAGCTGGCAGCAGGACAAACACACCCTGCTCGCCTCCTACCGGTTCAACCTGCCCGGTCAGGAGCCGACAGGTCTGCTGTCCCTGGCCGTCGAGCTCCATCCGACCGAGGGGAGGCAGGTGGTGGTCCACGACTTCTGGGCCGCGACCGATCGTGCAGCCTCCGCCATGCTCGCCTTCCTGGGCCGCCACAACAGCCGGATCCCTACCGTTGCGTTCCAGCGGACCGGCCTGCCGCCCGCCCCTGTGCTTCTGCACAACCTGCATCGTGTCGGCTCCGCGGCCGCCCGTGCCTGGCATCCCTGGATGCTGCGCGTCCTGGACCTGGGTCAGGCCGTGCGGCTGCGCGGCTGGCCGGACGATCTGGACATCACCATCCCGCTCGACGTCACTACCGACACCGACGACACCACCGAGCGGTTCACCCTGCGAATCACCGCAGGCAAGGGGGAGCTGGCGCCGTCGGCCTGCGAAGGGCGCCCCCTGCGTACCAGACGCCAGTTTGCCGTCTGGTACGCAGGGGGCTACCGCACCGCGACCGCGGCCACGTTGGCCGGCGTGCGCGGTGATCCGCAGGAGTTGGCCCGGCTCGTCCTCGCCACGGCCGACCGCGAACCGTGGCTGCCGGAGCATTTTTGATCCTCCACAGCCCAAAGGCCGCCGAGTTCTGCCCAGCACCGTGGCGCAGCCAACGGGCCAGCCGCCGGGCAAGCCCCGAAACGTTCGAACAGTCCACAAGATCATGCACGCGCACGGCCTGCCCACCATGGCCGCGCGCAACACCGCGATGATCGAAACCGTCAGCGAACTCACGCCGATCGTGGTCAGCGACCTGTTCGGCATCACCCCGGCACCGCCCACGCCTGGGCCAAGTACGCCCAAACCAGCTGGACCGACTACCTCGCAGCCTGCGAACCCACCGAACAGCGCGAGACCCCGATACCCTCCCAGGACGAGGAATTACCAGATCACTAATGTCAATTGAGTGACTGGATGGGTACGGCATGTAGTAACGGCAGTCCTGGCGGCAGCGGTTACCTCGGCGCTCGCCGTGGCGGTCAACCTGGCGACGGATTTGAAGGACAGCGGCTGGGCATGGCTCGCCGTCGGCTTGCTCACGGCCGTGAGCGCTGCGGGCTCGCTGTATGTCTCGTGGTCGTCGGCGGAGCCAGCGAGGGACGCTGACCTCGACGAGATACTCGAGACGCTCGCCGTGACCTCGGAGAGCATGTGGAGCAGGGCTCTGCGTCATCGCGGGCTCAAGGTGGAGCAACTGATCGACGTGCCGTGGGACGCTATCCCACACGGCCGGAGTAATGGCGATCGGCACCGAACGATCACCGGGCCGCTCCGGGCGCGCACGACGTCTGAACAGGATATTAAGGACACCGCCACCGTGATCTTGCGGGAGCGGGCACGGATCCTGATCGTCGGGCGCGCCGGGGCCGGCAAATCCTCCCTCGCGCGCCGGCTCGCATACGCGTGCGTTCGCTTGCGTGCGTCCGGCGATCCAGTCCCAGTCGTACTGTCGACCTCGACCTGGACGGTGGGCGAGCCGATTCCACGGTGGATGGAACGTGAGCTTATCGTCGCCTGTCGGGGCCTCACCAGGAAAACCGAGAGAAACATGTCGATCGCCCGGCAACTGATTGAGCAGCGCCGCGTGTTTCCCGTGCTTGACGGTCTCGACGAGCTTCCGCACCAGCCCCGCGCGGAATTCGGCGAGGCACTGCGCGACTGGCTTCCGGAGGACTCCCCATTGTTGATCACCTGCCGGACCGGTGATACAGCCGATCCCGCCCAGGCGCAACCCCGCCTGCCGCTCGACACCGTGCTCGTGATGCGACCGGTCGAGCCCGACGACGCGCTGAACGCCTTGCGCGAGGGCGCCTCGGCCGAACAGGAGCGAACCTGGGAGCGTCTGCTCGAAGCCTGCCGGAGAGAGCCAACTGGGCCATTGGCTCAGACCCTGTCCACGCCACTCATGCTGGCCATGGCGACCGAGATCTACCACGGCGGTCGAGGAGATCCTGCGGAGCTGGAACGGCTTCCCGACCGCAATGCCATGGAGGATCACCTCCTTGGCTCGTTCCTGCGGACGATGGCGCGTCGGAGGACGCACTCGCCGAATCCGACGGTCAGCGAGTACCCGGAGAAGAAAGTACTGGACTGGCTAACGTTCCTGGCCCAGCACTTGAACCGCCGCGGCACCTACGACCTCCGCTGGTGGGAGCTGCGCTCCGCCGTGTCGCCCCGCGGCTCTCTACTGGGCGTGTCGGCACTCGCCGGGCTCATCGTGACCGTCGCGGCAATTCCGCCACTGGGTCTGCTCCGAGGCCCCACGTTGGGGGTCTGCTCCGCAGGCTTGGTGTACCTGGAGATTGAACGGCTGCGGCCACCCGGTCAGCCGCAGCGCGTGTTCTCGTTGGGGTCGTTGAACATCTCCGACTATCTGCGTCGGGTGCGGACGAAGCTATGGCGCCGGTTCGCCACGGGTGCGGCTGGCGGCATCGGGATGATCTGGCTCTTGGGCGCTGCCACGTGGGGGCTGTCGAAGGTTGTTCCCGAGTTCACCCGGCAGGCGCTCTCCGGCGGAGGGATCTTTCCGAATTTACTCGAGGTGGACCCAATTATCTTCCTGACCGGGACGAGCTTGATCATAGGTGTATTCCTCGGTGGGTTGCTCGCCTTCAATCCTGACCCCTTCGACCACGACGTCGTGGTCGAGTTTCTGAAGCGGTCCGTGCTCGGCCGCGGTTCCCCCGAGTTCGCCGCGAACCAACCAGTCGAGCTCGCCAGGGCAGCCAATCCGCGACACACCCTCGGACAGGACCGGCGCTGGTCGCTGCTGTTCCTCGCGTTCACAGCGGTGTCGACGATCCTCGCGATCACCATCACCACGTCGAGTTCGAGCACTCGCCAGGGCTTCCCCCTTGTTGGCCCACTCAGTGATCACGTGTTGTCGTGGACGATTCTCTGCGTCGTTGTCTTCTCCCTCGGTGTGTTTCTGCGCGCGGAGTGGCCGTGGTTCATCGCCGCGCGGATCCCGCTCACCGTCGGCGGGCGGATCCCACCTCGGCTGGTGTCCTTTCTGGACACCATGGACTCGTGGGATGTGCTGCGCCGGGAGGGCGACGTCTACCGGTTCCGGCATGCCGTCCTACGGGACTGGTTGCTCAAGCAGGCGGCCAAGGACCGCTGTCGGTCCCTTGACGCGCGGTGGCAACAAATGCTGCGCCAGCTCATGCTGTATCCAGGACCCGAAATCACTGCCGAGCTGGCAGCGCACGTCAAGGATATCCCGTTGGCTGAAGCCGAGCGAGGTCTCGAGGAATTCTGCCAGGCGGAGCTGATGACCTGCACCGAGGGGCGCTACCGGTGGACGGCTGGCAGTCGCGCCGCCGTCACTGAGTTGGCCGCGTCGGAGCCGGAGATTGAACCGCCGGGCCTGCGCGGACATATACGTGAGCGGATTCGCGACTTCTACCGGGAGCTGTTCGTTTCCTATCTGCTCGACCCCGCCCAGGATTTCGTCCGGCCGTTCCCACTGAGCATGGAAGGCTGGCGTCGTCTGCGCGCCGAGCTGGACAACGTGCTGGCCTGCGTCCGCCACAGCGCACGCGACGGCGACATCGATTACACCGTCGAAATGTCCATGCTTGTCATGCCCTATCTCCGCCAATGGCATCTGGATGTGGAGGGGCGCGAACTGCTCGAAGCGATCCTCGCCCAGCCGGTACCGGAGTGGGCCGAGCTGCGGCTCCGGTACGAGTTGGCCAGGTTGAGCATCAACCCCGAAACCGTGAAGGGCCTGATCGACAGAGTGCTGGAACTCGCCAACCGGAACGAGGATCGCAGGTATGAGGTCCTCGCGCTATGCAGGCTCGCCGACCTCCAGGACGAGCAGTCCTCTGAAGTTGCGCTGGCCACCGCGACCTTAGCCGTCCAGCTGGCTGAGAAGATTGACTGCTCCGATTGCCATGCCGCAGCCGTGAACTGCCAAGGTCGTCTCCACCTAACCCGCGATCCTGTCAGGGCACAGCCGCTCTTCGCCACCGCTCGAAAGATCGCCCAGGAGGCAGGTGGGCGTGTCGTCGAAGCCGATTCTCTGGTAGGTGTCGGCCGAAGCCTATTGTACCAAAATGATGCGCCGCAGGCGGTGACCAATCTGGACTCGGGCCGGCGCATTTACGAGGAAATAGGAGCATTCTCCGCCGGGGCGGAGAATGCTCTGCTCATATCCTACTCGCTCTGGAAGCGCAACCAACCGGCACAGGCGAAACTCTTCGTGGTAACCGCGATCCGCAACGCGAAGAAAGTCCCTGACCCACAGCTCGTCGCAGAGGCGCAGTCGCTTCACGGACGGCTCCTATACGAACTGAGCGACCCGAAAGGGGCGTTGCGGCCCCTGCTGCTCGCCCAACAGCAGTTTGCCAAGGACGGCGAGCGCGGCCAGGAGGCGATCGCCCTCTTCGTCTTGGGGCTGGCGCTCGTCGAGACCGGTGAGTCGCTGATCCGTAAGAAACGGGACGGCGAGTGGGCGCTAGTTGAGGGCAGGGCCCGCCTAGACCAAGCCAGGAAGGCGTTCGCTGACTCGGGTAACAAGCGAAGCGAGGCCGATGTCTCTGTGGCACTGGGCCAGGCAACAGCCGACGGTACCGCGAAACTCTGGCTCACCCACGCTCTTGAGCTTTACGAGGCCCTTGAGGACCCAGCGGTCCACGAGACCATCGAGCAGGTGCGATCCATGCTCAGCCACACCTAGCGCACCGCTACAGCGCGCCAAGGAAGGTACAACCGCGATGGCAGCACTACCAGACCTCACCGTTGGTGAGGAATAGCACATCGTCAGGATACGTGTACCCCTCACCAGTTGACCTATGGCATCGACGATGCGCTCATCCAGCCTTACTCCGGACACCACAGCCGCACATCACTGGGAATCTACTCCAAGATCAGCCTCGCCGCTCTCCCGACACCTACGACCAGATCATCGGCCAGTTCCCTGTATAACACCCTGGCCAGCCGAAACTGCGCGCCGTTTGTACTTCCTGACGCCAGCCTTAGATGGCCGAGCTGGGGCATCGATCCGAAGATCTACGGATGGTGAAGCCGCCATTCCTGACGGACAGCGAGGCAGTGATCGACTCGGCCGACTACCTCGCTGGGCTGGGCGTGATCGGAATAACGCTGTGCCCGACGAGGGTGTCGCGGAACACGGTGGCGTGGGAGCTGTGGCAGGCCAGGCTATACCCGCCGCCGAACCTGTAGACGGTGGTGGAGGCGATCCGCCGGGTCCGTGAACGACTCGCGGTGCGGGTGGCGTGTGTAGCGGCGTTCACGCTCCATAGACCTCGGGGTCCGGGCCGGTGCGGGTTCCGGTGTCCAGCGTGGCCAGCGCGGTGTGGTCCTTGCTGGTCAACTCGAAGTCGAAGATCTCCATGTTCGTCCGGATGCGTTCGGGTGTCACGGATTTCGATATCACGGCGTTGCCCAGTTCCAGGTTCCATCGCAGCAGGATCTGCGCTGCGGTTTTGCCGCGTCGCTCGGCGAGGGTGGCCACGGTCGGATCGGAGATCAGCTGGCCGTGTCCGAGCGGGCTCCATGCCTGGGTTGCGATGCCGTGGCGGGCGTTGAACTCCCGGAGCTCGGCTTGCGGTAGGCGGGGGTGCAGTTCGATTTGATTGACTGCCGGGACGGTGCCGGTTTCGGCGAACAGCCGCTCCAGCTGGGCCGGCGGGAAGTTGGCCACGCCGACGGAGCGAGCGAGGCCGTCGCCTTTGATCTTCTCCAGTGCGCGCCAGGTTTCGACGTACTTGTCGCGGGAGGGGACCGGCCAGTGGATGAGGTACAGGTCGAGGTAGTCGAGCTTGAGGTTGGCCAGGCTCTGGTCCAGCGCGGCCAGGGTGGTGTCGTATCCGAGGTCGGTGCGCCAGACCTTGGTGGTGATGTGGAGCTGTTCGCGCGCCAGGCCCGACGCCGCGATGGCCGCTCCTATTCCAGGTTCGTTGCGATAATAGGCGGCGGTGTCGATGGCTCGGTATCCGGCTTCGAGGGCGGCGGCCACGGCCGGCGTCGCTTCGTGGTCGGGCACCCGGAACACGCCGAACCCGAGTTGCGGGATGGTGGTTCCGTCGTTGAGGGCGACGTCGGGAATAACGATCGCGGGCATCGGGGCCTTTCCTCGCGCGAATCGGGGGTCAGTCGGGGATCGGGAAGCGATAGCTCATCTGGACCGTGTCGGCGGCGATGACGGCGAGCATGACCTCGACGGCGCGGCCCGTGGTGTCGTAGACGATGCGGGTGAGGTCGAGGACGGGTGTTCCGCCGGGCAGTTGCAGGGACACGCTTTCCGGGCTGCTCGGCATCCGGGCGCTCCACTCCTCGCGGATCTCCGCGAGCGGGGCCGATGCGGCAGCGGGTCGCTCCAGCCAGCGGCTCCACCGGGCCAGCCTCGCAGACAGTTGACACAAGAAGATGCGGCGCGTGACACAAGAAGGGCGGCGCGGGAGATGGTGGACTGCGACCAGCACGACCGATCCGCACTGGGTTGCTCCTGGCTACAACGGTCGGCTGAATCCTTTGTTGGTACGGGAGCCGGGGTACTGACCGGAGTAGGGTTCGATCATCTCGTAACCGGCTGCTACGTATAGCCGGACCGCGTTTCGCGAGAGGATCCCAGCTTCCAGGACCGCCCGGGTGGCGCCGGCCGCGCGGGCGTGCTCTTCGAGGGTCCGCAGGATCTGGGCGCCGTAGCCCCGGCCGCGTGCCTCGGGAGCGACGTACATCCGTTTGATCTCGGCCGTGAGCTCGGCGTGTGGCAGGTCACGGCGCAGTCGAACCCCGCCGCAGGCCACCGCGACATCATCGAGATAGCCGAGGAGGAACACGCCGTGGGGTGCAGCGAGGTCGGTGGGCACGGCGGTGTCGCGCCCGGTGTTCGGACCGCCGTAGATGCTGGCCAGTTCGCCGTCGAGCTGGTCAGCCAGTGTGCGGGCGTCGGGATGGTCGAGGGAGGAGATCACGAGAGTCAGTGAGGGGGCAGTGGCACTGGTCATGCCACCAGTTTTAGCCTGCGGTCCAGTTCGGTGGAGAACTCGCGGACATGCGTGTTGACCTTTCGGCCGCGTAGCTCGTCCGCGAGATGACCCAGTCGTACCACGCAGCGCGGTGAGTTGACGTGGGGCAGGCGCGCCAGGGCGGTTCGTCCGACCTCGCATGCCTGTTCCAGCTCTCCGCGGCCGATGTGGGCTGCTGCCAGCCAGGTGCCGTGCAGCAGCGCGTCGCGCTGGTAGAGCTGATCGGGGGGAGCGGTCGCACTAGGGGTCAGCAAAGTGATCGCAGTGCCCAGGTGACGGCGCCTGTGGTGGGGGTAGCCCAGCGCCAAGCTGACCTGATAGCTGCCGCAAGCGGCGTCGACGAGTTGCGGACTGACGTAGTAAGCCCAGCTTGGCCGGTGCCCGGTGGGATGCTCGGCCAGCTCACGGGCCCGGCCGTATGCCGCGTGGAAGCGTTCGGTGTCACCGGTGAGCGCGTAACCGTAAGCGAGTCGGCTGGTGACCAGGGCTTGGACGGTGACGGGACAACGGCGGGCCATCTCCACCCCAGCAGTGCCCAGGCTGATCGCGTCGGCCGGTTCTTCGCGACTGGCGGCGTGGTAGGCCATCATGCTCAGCACATTCGCGGCGAGTGCCTTGTCGGTGGCATTGTGGGCGGCCCGCAGCGCGGTCAGGTAGTAGCGCTGAGCCAGCCCGTGACGCTCAGCATCTGCCGCCATCCAACCAGCCAGCTGCCCGAGTTCGGCCAACGCGACCAGCAGGCGCCGGCTGATCGCCCCACCATGGTTGGCGGTCATGAGGAGCTGGGTGACAGCCTGGAACTGGGCGTTGACGTAGACCAGGTTGGCCGCCCCGCCTTGCCGGTCATCGAGTTGACGCAGACGGGGGATCGTCCCTTCGATTTGCTCGATCAGAGTGACACACACCTGCCCCCCGGCCAGGGCCGCGGCCAACCGAGCTGGCTCGGTGTTCACTGCCATCCAGGCGAGTTTGGTCAGCGCCGAGCCGCTCACTGCGACGAACAGGCGACGATCCATCAGGCCCCCAAGCAGCCAATCGTGGGCTACGACCAAGGTGCCCTGGAGGGTCCAGGGCACCTCCATCCCCGAGACCGCCGGAATCAAGTGCGAATCACACGGAGAGCACCCAGGCCATAGCTCGCCTACCGTAATCGGTCGGGTGCTCGCGTGGGAGAGCACGAAGGCGGTCGCTTGACGCACCTCGTCTCGGCGTGGTTGATGGCCCTTGAGCCACTTGTACGGCGCTGTCGGGTGGACAGCACCAGTGCCGAGCACTCGGCATATCTCCCGGGCCAAGCGCTCGCCGCTCCAGGACAAGCAGGCCAAGAGCTCGCCTAGCGTCTCGTTCGGTGTGTCGACCGCCATCGTCGCGTCCTTGCCGTAGTGGACAACGTGTCACCACGGAGAGTAGGTCTCAGATCACCAACAGCGGAGGAAGTTCAGGGTTTTCAGGGAACACTCCTCTTCCTCAAACCTGCCAGGCGGCGCGACGGTGGTCACCGCCGAGCCAACCGCTTTCGGACCTCTCAGCGGGTAGAGCCTGACCGTCATGGTTACCACCCCAATGACCAACCTGAGGTCACCAGCCGTGGCTCGGATCAGTCTCCCCGGCACTGCCGAGTTGTGTCCGGGTTCGTGCGGAGCACGGCGGTGGCGTCGGCCCGCATCTGTCGAAGGGAGTTGCACCATGACCACCTCCACCGGATCCGCGCTGTCCGCAGCCGACCAGAGTCCAACGCCCGTGGACGCTGACAGCGATGGTTTCCAGCTCGATGTGCGCATCGTCGAGGCCGGTCCAGCGGCCGCAACGCTGCTGGTCGATACCGACAATGGTTGCGACACCGTGCAGGGCAGCGAGTGCTAGCAGCCATCGCGGCCCGTCTCCGGCTGTGGTGCGCCGGAGACAGGCCGCGGGGCGCCGACCGGCCGCGGCAGGGTGGTGATCCTTGGTGACGGCGCGTGAGTGGTATTGCCCCATTGACGCGGTGCTGTGGCGTGCGAGCGTGAGCACTGGCGAGGTGGTTCCCCGGCCCTGGCCGGAGCTCGACATCGACTCCGGCGTCGAGCTGTGGAGCACCTGGATCGAGCGGGTCTGGGCACAGCGTGGAGTCGCGGAGGCGATTGCCGTGGCCAGCCCGGTGCTGGCGAGCCGCGTGGAAGCGCTCCGCGCCGGGTCGCGGTCGAATGCTGCTCAGGTGCGGCGCATGGCGGTGTCGCTGGCTCGGTACCTGGTGCGGATGCGGGGGCGGGCGACGCCGTTCGGGCTGTTCGCCGGTGTGGCGCCGGTCCGGTTCGGTGCGGTCACGGCGTGCCGATGGACCCAAGTTCACCACCGGTTGGTACGACCCGACGCCGGGTGGCTGGCCTCGGTGATCGCCCGGCTGGAGTCGTGTCCCGCGCTGCGGTGTCGTCTGCGGGTCGTGGTGAACAATCTGGCGGTGGTGCGCGGTGACCGGCTGGTCGTGACCTGGCAGCCGCACGCCAGCGAACTCGGCCACCACGGGCCAGTCGAGGTGTCGGTACGGCATACCCCACCGGTCCGGATGGTCCAGTCCTCGGCCAGTTCACCGATCCGGGCCGGCGACCTGGTCGACAAACTCGCTGTCGAGTTCCCCTACGCCGAGCGGCAGGCGGTGGATGCTCTGGTGACTGAGTTGATCGCCCGGGGCGTTCTGATCACCAGTCTCCGGCCGCCGCTGACCGCCGTCGACGGGCTCGGTCACGTCGTGGCTGCGCTGCAGGACGTGGACCTATCCACGGTGCCGCAGGTCGCGGCGCTGATGGGGGAGCTGCGCGCCATCCATGCTGAGCTGCAGGCGACCGATCACCTGTCGAGGCCTCTGGAGGAGCACCGTTCCCAGGCGGTGACGGTCGAGCGAATGCGAGCGCTGTCCGATACCGCCAGCCAGCCACTGAGGGTGGATCTGCGGCTGGGCGACACGGTGATCCTGCCTGAGCAGGTCGCGGTCGAAGCGGCGTCGGCGGCGGGGGCGTTGCTGCGGCTGAGCGCCGTCCCGAGGGGTGTTGCGGGGTGGCGGGAGTATCACGGAAGGTTCCTTTGACCGGTACGGTCCCGGCGCCGTGGTCCCGGTGACGCAGCTGGTGGATCTTACGGCCGGTCTCGGGTTTCCCTGTCACTACGCCGATCCGGACCGCACTGGCATGGCTGCGGGGTGGTCGGGGCGAGATGAACGACTGCTGGCGTTGGCGCAGCAGGCGGCGCTGGACGGCGCGGCGCAGGTCATGCTCGACGACGACATCATCAGTGCCCTCGCTGGCGGCGAGGTCGGCGGGCTGCGGCCCGCACCGCATCTGGACCTATGCGTCGAGATCCGAGCGGCCACGACGGCGGCGCTGGATGCCGGCGACTTCACGGTGGTAGTGACCGGAATCGGCCACAGCGCGATAGCCACGAGTGGCCGGTTCCTGCAGCTGTTGCCCGGCCAGGATCGGCAGCGGATCGTTGCCCAGTACGTGGCGCTGCCGGTCGGGGTGGACGGTGCGCTGGCTGCCCAGGTGTCGTTTCCGCCGCATCATCCCCGGGTGGAGAACGTCATCCGGGTACCGCAGGTGTTGCCAGCCGTGATCTGTGTGGCCGAGCACCGCGACGGGCACGCCGACCAGATCAGGGTGTCAGACCTCGCGGTCACCGCTGACCACCACCGGATGTACGTGCTGTCGTTGTCGCGGCGGTGCGTCGTGGAGCCCACGCTGACCTGTGCGGCTGCCCGCCACACCATGCCACCGTTGGTGCGGCTGCTGGTCGAGATTCCCCAGGCCACCTGTGCTCCGGTGGCGCTGTTCGACTGGGGCGCCGCCGCCTGTCTGCCGTTTCGGCCCCGGCTACTTTTCCGGCGCAGCATCCTGACCCCGGCCCGGTGGCGGATCCCGGTTGGTGCGCTGCCCGGCCCCGTCGCACCTCGGCGGGAGTGGGAGGCCGCTATGGCAGTGCTGCGGCGGCAGCTACGCCTGCCCGCCAGCGTGTTCGTCGGCACAGCAGACCGGCGGTTGCGGCTGCACCTCGACGAGCCGATGGACCTGGCGCTGCTGCGCGCGCACCTGGACACCGCCACGGAGCCGGTGACAGTTACCGAGGCGTCCACCGCCGCCGATCACCGATGGTGCCACGGCCGCGCCCACGAGGTCGTCATCCCGATGGCCAGCACCGCAGCACCGGCGGCTGCCCCGACCGTAGTGAGCCGTCCGGGGCCGCTGCCGCTGATCGGTCCCGAGCACGGCCTCATGCCAGGCTCACCGGTGCTCTACGCCAAGCTGTACGGCAATCCGGACACCTTCGACACGATCCTCACCGACCACCTGCCCGCCCTCCTGGCCAGCTGGGACGAGGCGCCGCTGTGGTGGTTCGTGCGTTACCGGGGCCCGGCACCGCACCTGCGGATCCGCCTGCGCACGCCGAACTACGGCACGAGCGCCGCCCGAGTCGGGGCGTGGGCGGCCGACCTGCGCCGGTGCGGCCTCGTCGGGGACCTCACCCTGAACACCTACCGTCCGGAGATCGCTCGGTATGGGGACGGTGCCGCGATGACCGCCGCCGAGGCACTGTTCGCCGCCGACTCGACCGCGGCCGTGGCTCAGCTCACCGCGCTGGCTGGAACACGCGGTGTGCATCCCTACGCGCTGACTGCGGTGAGCCTGGCCGATTTGACCTGTGCCCTGTTGGGTAGCCGGCCCGCCGGGATGCGCTGGCTCATCGACCACGCCGACCTTGCCGCCAGGGTGGGGATCCGCGACCGAGACGTGCTGCGGCAGGCGGTCACCCTCGCCGACCTCGATTCGCCCAGCCCGACACTGCCAGCCGTCCCGGGCGGCTCTGGCGTCGTGGCTGCGTGGCGGGCGCGCCGTCAGACGGCCAGCGCCTACGCCCGTTGCCTCGCCGAGCACGCCGGTCGTGCGACTCCCGCTGCGGTGGCGGTGTCGCTGCTGCACCTGCACCACGTTCGTGCCCACGGCATCGACCCGGACGCCGAAGCACGCACGCATCGACTTGCCCGCTCGATCGCCCTGACGTACACCGCACGCCACACCCCCGCCCCGGAAGGCACCTCATGACGGTAACCACCCGTGGTCTCCCGTTGCGCGCCGCCGAGGCGGTAGCCAACGACCTGAGCACCGCCTTGGCCGTCCCGCCCCGGCTCGACGGCGGCGATGGCAACAACCCACGCTGGCACCACCAATCGCTGTCCAAGGGAGCAGCCGGTGTCGCGATCCTGCACGCCGTACGCGCCCAGGCCGGACACGGCGGCCACGAGCGGGTCCACGCCTGGCTGGCCCGCGCCGTGGTCGAAGACCTCAGCGTCGGACCCGGCGCCGGGCTGTGGTTCGGCGCCCCGGCCGTCGCGTTCGCCGTCGCCACCAGCGCACCGCAGCGCTACCAGCAGGCCATGACCCGGCTGGACACCGCCGTCGCCGACCTGGTGCAGGCACGCCTGCGCGCCGCCCGGGCCCGCATGGCGGCAGCAGCCCGCCCGTCGCTGTCGGAGTTCGACCTGGTTCGCGGCCTGACCGGACTCGGCGCGCACCTGCTGCACCACGACCCGGAAGGCGACCTCGTCCGCCGAGTGCTGGACTACCTGGTCCGGCTCACCGAACCAGTACCCGCCCACGACAGCGCCGGTCCCGGCGCACCAGGCTGGTGGACCAACCACGCCCCCGCCAGCCAACCAGAATTACACGGCGGGCACGCCGACCTCGGCATGGCCCACGGCATCAGCGGCCCACTGGCCCTGCTCGCACTGGCGATGCGACACGGCGTCACCGTCGCCGGGCACGCTGAGGCCATCGACCGGATCTGCCACTGGTTGGACACCTGGCGACAGCAGACCCCCGCAGGAGAATGGTGGCCCGAACGCATCACCCTCGCCGACCTGCGCACCGGACTTCCGTCCCAACCTGGGCCGGCCCGACCGTCCTGGTGCTACGGCACTCCCGGACTGGCCCGCGCCCAGCAACTCGCCGCCCTCGCCCGAGGCGACCATGCCCGCCAAGCCGCAGCCGAACAAGCCCTCACCGCCTGCCTGGCCGACCCCGCCCAGCTCGCCCGAGTCGTCGACCCCCACCTCTGCCACGGCCGGGCGGGCCTAGCAGCCACCGTCTGGTACGCCGCAGCCGACGCCACCACCGACCTCGACGCCTACCTACCCCACCTGCTGGGCGCCCTGATCGAGCACGCCGAGGAGGACATCACCAGCCCGCTGCCCGGTCTCATCCAAGGCCACGCCGGGGTCGCCCTCACCCTGCACGCCATCACCGCCGCAACGCCCAGCAGCTGGCCAGCCTGCCTGCTCATCAACTGACCACCCTCACCCGGCAGCCCGGAACCGACAGGACCTGACATGACCGAACCGACCACGACCACCGGATGGGGCCAGCTCAACCTCACCTGCGAGCATTGGCAGGCAGCCGAACAGATGGCCCTCACCTTTCTGCGGCCGCTGCTCACCGACGCCGAGGACGCCGGGATCATCACCGCCTGGTGGTTCGTCCGCAAAGGCGACACCTGGCGCGTGCGGCTGCGACCGGCAACTCCGGCGTTCCTCGATCAGACCACCACCGCGCTGAGGGGACAGGAGGCGATCCGCAGCTGCTCGCAGACCATCTACGAGCCCGAGACCCACGCGTTCGGCGGCCCCACCGCCCTGGACATCGCTCACGATCTCTTTCACGCTGACAGCCGCCACCTGCTGGAGCACCTCGCCCACGCCGATCAGGACCACCGCCGCGAACTGGCCATCATCCTGGCCACCCGCCTGCTACGCGCCGCCGGACAGGACTCCTACGAGCAGGGCGACTGCTGGACCCAACTCGCCACGCACCGCACCCCAGCGTCGGGAGTGGCCGACCCGTCAACGTCGACTACCGCCGCAGTGCACCGGCTCATCACGGCCACGACGGACACCGCCGCCAGCCCGCTGCACACCGCGTCCACCTGGGTCGAGGCGGTCGAACACGCTGGTCGGCGTCTCGCCGACCTGGCCGCATGCGGCACCCTCACGCGTGGACTGCGCGGCGTGCTCACTCAGCACCTGCTGTTCCTGTTCAACCGGCACGGCATTGCCTCCCGCGACCAGTACGTGCTCGCCGCCGCAGCGAGCCGGATCATCTTCGGCGCAGCATCGACCACCCCGGACACGACACCCGCAAACCCGACCAGCGGCACCGACCCGGCTACCCTCAGCCCGGTGATCAGCCCGAACCACGACACCACCGCCCGCGCCGAGAAGCTGCGCGCTGACCTGGCCGATTACGTCAAGAGTTGGGGAACGTTTCGCACCCCGCAGGTCGAAGCTGCGTTTCGTACCGTGCCCCGGCACCTGTTCCTGCCCGGCGTCGACCTCGACGTTGCCTATGGACGCAATCCGGTGGTTACCCGACGCACCGCCGAGGGTAGCTCCGTGTCCTCGGCGTCGAGCCCCAAACTGGTCGCCACCATGCTCGAACAGCTCGCCACCCAGCCCGACCAGCGGGTGCTGGAGATCGGCGCGGCCACCGGCATCAACGCGGCCCTGCTGGCTGAGCTCGTCGGCCCGACCGGCACGGTCGTCACCCTCGAACTCGACGACGACCTCGCCGCCGCAGCGGCCAAGAACCTGGACGCGGCCGGCTACCCCCAGGTGAAGGTCATCTGCGGCGACGGCGCCGCCGGGTACCCGCCCGACGCCCCATACGAGCGGATCATCGTCACCGCCGGGACGTGGGACCTGGTCCCCGCCTGGTGGGACCAGCTCACCATAGGCGGGCGGCTCGTGGTGCCGCTGCGCCTGCATGGCAGTGGCCTGACCCGGGCACTGGCCTTCGACCGGCACCAGCCCGACCAGATGCTCAGCACCTCAGCGGCGGTCTGCGGCTTCGTCCCCCTGCGCGGCGCCGCCGAACGCCCCGACCACCACGTGCGCCTTGCCGAGGACGTCGTGCTCAACCTCGACGCTGCCGACCTGCCCGACCACGCCGCGCTCGCCCACACCCTCACCCACCCCCCAC
>JBOHFW010000370.1:0-19915 GCA_050699835.1 Pseudonocardiaceae bacterium
GGTCAGCTCGACGCGTTGAAGCTAGGCACCGGCACGGGCACGCTACGCGTGACCGGCGCCGCAGTCCTTGCTTACGCGCAGATGTGCGCACAAGCCGCCAACGACTCATCAATAACCGCTGCGACACCCACCGTCACCACCACAGACCAGGGCCAGACAGCGAAATCGAACGGTGCTCATACTCCCCACCATCCCGCGCGATCTCGACGATGAGGGAGATGCTGATCAAGGCAGTAAATGAAATGACAGACCATCAGAAGAACCTGGTAGAAGGTGCTGATAACCGTGGGAGCTCCGAAAAATATCCGGTTGAAGGCGGATTTCGACCAGTGGTTTCCACAGGGTTTGTACCTGGTAGGCGAGATCACGGCGGTCACCGAGTACCAGTCGACGGAGGACAAGGCACGCAACCGTCCGGTGCGGCCTCGGATCGATGAGGTGAGCGACCTGCCGCTGTTCCGGGCACGTTCGCCGACCCCTCGGCGGAGAAAGACCGGGAGAAGTCGGTGACGGTGGAGTTCGCGTGTGCCTACCAGCCAGTGCCGCCGGAAACTGTTGTGCGGCTGGATAACGGTATCTCACAGATCTGTCATGCCAGCGACGTGATCGTGCTCGCACCACCGGATAGGAAACCGATCAGTGAGAGAGGAGCCCTCGCGCAAACCGGAACCTGAGCGCACTGCCGGAGCTGGGAACAGGGGGGCGACCACCGTCGTCCTGATCAAGGGGGCCGGTGATGGACCTGCACACGATCGCGGCGGTCCTGGTGGGTGCCGGCGTGCTGGGCGTGGTGGTGTGGGTGCTGGCCACTCTCGGCAGAGCGATGATCAAGGTCGCTGAGGTGCTGGCCGCTGCGGCAGCCGTATTCCTTGCCGTGTGGCTGGTGATCAAGGCAGCAGTGTGGGCGTTCCGTCAGACGATCACCCACTGGCGGACCAGCCTGGCCGTGACGGTGCGGTGGACCAGGTTGGCTCGTTGACTGTGTCAGACCCTGCCAGCCCAGCACGGTGGTCCACGAGCGACCAGAGATCGTTAGGCAGGTCGAGTGCCACGGGCACGGTGACTGCCAAACCGACGGCCACAGACCCGAGCCAGCGAGCGGGGCCACCCACCGGAGCTGCACGCCCCGACGCCGAGGGCCGTTGTCCGATGCGGGACATCCCACCCAGGTGGACCGACTTGGGTGACCATCGCCAGACCGACTGATCACATAGCCGAGCACCACATCGGCGAAGTCGTGACTTCCCCGATGTCTGGACCGTCTATCTGGCACTATCAGCTGAACACCTGGTGCTTACCCAGCTGGAGGAAAGCCATGATGACCCGTCTGACCGCTACCACCCCGGGACGGGAGGTGTCGGGTCCCCCCGGTATTCCGCTGCTCGGCTCGGCTCTGGAGCTGCGCCGCGATCCGCTGGTGACCTTAGAGGAGGCCCACCGCCGCTATGGCGACGTCGTTCGTTTCTCCGCTGGTCCACCTGGGCTGCGGATCGTGATGTACGGAGTGTTTTCCCCTGAGGGCGCGCGGTGCGTGCTGACCGGTACGGGCCAGGGCTACACCAAGGGAAACCTGTTCTATCGGGAGACCGCCGCGATGCTCGGTGACGGGATTCTCACCAGCGAGGGCGACCGCTGGCAGCGTCAGAAGCGGTTCATCCAGCCGTTGTTCACCCGCCGTCGGGTTGCTGGCTACGTCGATGTGATGGCCGAGCAGACCGCGGTCCTGATCGATCGCTGGCACGCCGCTGCCCGGCGCGGCGGCACGGTGGATGCAGCCGAGGACATGAGGCACCTCACGCTCGCGGTGATCGGGCGGGTGCTGTTCGGCGAGGATCTCACCACAGCCATGCCAGCGTTGCGGGAGGCGTTTCCGGTGATCAACGCGCATGTCTGGCGCCGCGCCCAATCGCCGCTGCGCCTGCCGGCGACCTGGCCGACCCCAGCCAACCACCGCGCTGCCCGGGCCCAACGGCAACTGTATGAGGTAGTAGAGGGCATCATCGACCGTCGCCGCGCCGCTAGCGCCGCTGGCGAGGACTTGCTGTCGTTGCTGCTGCGCGCCCACGACCCTGATGCCCTTGGCGCTGAGGCGTTGGACGACGCCGAGATCCGTGATCAGGTGCTGATTTTCCTGCTCGCCGGCCACGAAACCACTGCTACCGCACTGACGTTTACGCTGCACCTGCTCGGCCGCCATCCCGAGGTTCAACAGCGGGTGCGCGTCGAGGTTGAGCAGGTACTCGGCGCTGATGATCAGGGACCGACCGCCGAGCAGATCGCCGCGTTGACCTATACCACCCAGGTGATCAAAGAAGCGATGCGGCTGTACCCGTCGGCCTACGGCATCGGGCGGCAGATTCCCGAGGGAGACCTGATCGACGGCTACCACCTCCCCCCAGGCGCCGACGTGCTCGTAAGCCCATGGGTCATCCACCGTGACCCACGAGTATGGGAACAGCCGGAGCGCTTCAACCCCGACCGCTTCACCCCCGAGCAGGAAAAACAGCGCCACCGCTACGCGTATCTGCCCTTCGGCGGCGGCCCACGAGCCTGCATCGGCCAATACTTCTCCCTGCTCGAGGCGACCCTGGCCACCGCCAGCATCATCCGCGCCTTCGGCCTGCACGCCCCTCCCGGCCCAGTGCCGCTGACCACCGGCATCACCCTGCGACCTGCCGGACACGTACCTCTGACACTCGCACCCCCACCACCACATCGAGGGCTCCATTGACCCGAGGATGGAGTCGGAGCCGGGCGACCGGGAGTTCTACCGCGGCTGACAAACGATCAAGAGGCCTGGTTCTCAAGCTGAGAACCAGGCCTCTGACCTGCGCTAACGTAGTAGCGGGGGCAGGATTCGAACCTGCGACCTCTGGGTTATGAGCCCAGCGAGCTACCGAGCTGCTCCACCCCGCGTTGGTGAACACCACTTTACGCGCACCGGGACGGGCGGGACAAATCGGGGGTCATCGCTCAGCCACCACCACCGCCTGGGGCTGGCGGAGCGCCATCACCTGCTGCCCTGACGGCCGCGTCGAACCGTTTGGAGGCCGCGTCGAGTTCAGCCAGCGCGTTGCCCTGCGCGACGAAGTCACCCTTTGCCTGGGCATCGCGCAGGCGCTGGAGCGCGTTGCCGACATCAGTGACGGCCTGGCGCATGTTCGGAGTGGCGGTACCACCGACGCCGGTCTGTCCCGGCGGCTGAACTCCACCCGGGCTAGGCACCCTGGACTGCGCACCGGGCGTGATAGTCGCGTCACCGGCTCCCGCGCCAAAGACCTTATCGAGCGCCCCACGCAGGGTCGGTTCGTACGCGATCCGGTCACCATAGGCAACCAGTACCCGGTTGAGCTGCGGGAAGGTCGCTTGCCGGTTCGCTCGCTCGATATAGACCGGTTCCACGTACAGCAGCCCGCCGCCGACCGGCAGGGTGAGCAGGTTGCCGAAGCGAACGTCGGTCTCGGACTGGCGCAGCAGGTTGAGCTCCTTGCTGACCTCAGCGGAGGAGACGAACCTGTTCTGGACCTGTTCTGGACCCAGCGTCTGCGATTCACCGGGCAGCTCAAGAACGGTGATCTTGCCGTAATTCTGCGGCTCGCATCCCACCGAAAGGTAGGACGCCAGGAAGGGTCGACGCAGGCTGACCAGCGCACTGGTGAGCTGGAACTGCGCCGGACCCTGGCCATTCGGCGGCCCGGCCAGGACGTAGTAGGGCGGCTGGTCGACACCCGGTTGGTTCAGCGTCGGGTCAGCGGGCACATTCCAGAAGTCGTCGTTGGTGAAGAACACCGACGGGTTGTTCACGTGATAGCGGGCGAGCATCTCCCGCTGCACCTTGAACAAGTCTGCCGGATAGCGGAAGTGCTGCCGCAACTCATTGCTGAGCGCTGTGCTGGGCTGGACGGTCCCGGGAAAGACGTTCATCCAGGTCCGCAGTACCGGGTCGGCCTCGTCTACCGCGTACAGCGTCACAGTGCCGTCGTAGGCGTCCACTGTGGCCTTGACCGAGTTGCGGATGTAGCTGATCTCGTGGTCCGGCAGGCGAACCACGCCGGTCAGTGAGTCGATGGTCGCTCGACCCAGCGCAGTCCGCTGCGCGTAGGGGTAGTTGTCCAGCGTCGTGTAGCCGTCCAGGATCCACTGGATCCGGCCGTTGATCACAGCAGGATAGGGGTCACCGTCGACGGTAAGCCAGGGCGCGACCTTCTCCACCCGATCCCTCGGGTGCTGATTGTAAATAATCTTCGACTCGGGTCCTATCGCCTGGTTGAACAGGATGTTGCGCTCACCGTAGTACGAGGCGAATATCAGCCGGCTCGCCCAGCTGCCCAGCGGTACCCCGCCCTTGCCTTGATAGGTGTAGTTCTCCGGACGCCCGTCGAACTCCCGGGGAGCCGCACCGGGGTTTCCTCCGACGATGGCATAATCGTCGATCAACTCGCCGAAGTAGATCCGCGGCTGCTGCACCGGGATATCGCCTTGCCGTGAGGTGTCCGACACAGTGAAAACTGGGTAGCCGCCCTCTCCGGAGCCGGTATCGGTCAGCGCCGAGTTCACCGTGTTGGCCGGGGCGGCGACGAAGCCGTTGCCGTGGGTGAAGGTGAGATGCTGGTTGATCCACGTGCGCTGATTCTCGGCCAGCGACACAGATTCCAACTCCCGTACCGCGACAATGTAGTCCTGCGTCTGGCCATTGATGGTGTAGCGGTCGACATCGAGCTTGTCGGGGAACCCGTAGAAGTTCTCCCGCTGCTGGAGCTGGGTGAAGGTCTGAGACAGCACGCTCGGGTCCAACAATCGCACGTTCGGGATGGTGGCGGTGTCGGCACGTACGTCTGCCAACGACGCGTCGCTACGCCCAGAATATTGCGAGTACGTGACCTGCTTGTCCGTGATGCCATAGGCTTCTCGCGTGGCCTCGATATTGCGCTGGATAGACGGCGCTTCGCGCTCGTTGGCATTGGGACGAACCACGAACTGCTCCAGAACCGCCGGCCACGCCGCTCCCACCAGGATGCTGGACAGCAGCAGCAGCGCGATGGCAATCGCCGGCAGTTGCAGATTACGCAGCACCGCGCCGACAAAAAAGGCGATCGCACAGATCACCGCGATGCACATGAGGATGACCTTGGCTGAGAGCACCGCGTTGAGGTCCGTGTAACTGGCTCCGGTGAACAGCGGATTCCGCCGCGAGAACAGCAACCCATAGCGATCCAGGAAGTAACCCACAGCCTTGAAGAGCACAAAAACGCCAGCCAACACCGCGAGCTGCACCCGGGCCGGACCGGAGAGTTGACCGCCACGGCCAGCCAGCCGCAACCCACCGAATAGGTAATGAGTGAGCAACGCTCCGACGAAGGAGAGCCCCACTGCCCAGAAGGCCCAGCTCAGCAACCTGTGGTAAAGCGGCAGCTCGAAGGCGTAGAAGCTCACGTCCTTGTTGAACTGAGGGTCGGACACGCCAAAACTGGCTCCGTACAGGAATGTCTGCACCGTCTGCCAGTCGCCCAATGCGGAGAGCCCGGCGATCAAGCCGACCAGTACCGGCACACCCACGCCAAACAGCCGCAGCCGCGCCAGGATCACGGTGCGGTAGCGCGCCACCGGATCATCCGGTCCCACCACCGGCACGAACACCGGCCGGGTGCGGTACGCGATCACGATATTGAGCGCGAGCAAACCACCGATCACCAGGCCGACCACCACGAACTGCACCAGACGGGTGACCAGGACGGTCGAGAACACCGACCGGAAGCCCACCTCGCCGAACCACAACCAGTCCACGTAGGCGTCGATCAGCTGGCGCCCGATGATGAGGACCACCAAAGCGGCAGCCCCGACGGCGATCAGGATTCGGGCGCGAGGGGATAACCCGGGAACCGCAACAGGGGGCCGGTTGGCCACAGCACACGCTCCTGGTGACGACGGTGATGCGGGCGGGCCGCTCGCGCAGCCGGTGCCACGCCGAGTTGAGCCTGCCTATCCAACTCTAGAGGGGGCCTCGGGGTTCCGCTCCAGATTGCCACGCCGCTACCGCCCGTGCGCCCGCCAACCAGCACGCCGCCACACGAGATCACCACGGCGATGCGACGATGACCGGGTGAGCAAGCCGCAGCAGGACCCGTCGGCGCTGTCCCAGGCCTTGCCGGCTACTGCGCGCGAGGTGGAGGAGTTCGTTGCGGCCGCGGGCTGGGATCAGCAGCCGCAGCTGTTCGCTCTGGTCGCCACGACCACCCTGCTGGCCAGCCAACCTGAGCTGGCCGGTCAGCTGGACATGCAGGCCGCGCTCACGCCGATAGCCCAGGACGCGCTGCCCGAGGGAGAGCTCGACGCGGCGCTGGCCAGCATCGAATGGCCTGACTCGGTGGCCGGCTGCGCGCTGGCTCAGGAGATCGTGGTGCTCCCACCAGCGGCCGAAGCTGATCTCAGCGAGCTACCTGATGACCCAACACAGGCCCGCCGCGCCGCCGCTGGGCACCCGCAGCGGCGGGAAGGCAGGCTGGTAGCGGCGGTGCTCCGGGACGGCGTCGGAGCCTGCGTGCTGCGGTTACGAGCTGACTCAGGTCCCGATCAGCGATGTGACGAGCTGTTAGAGGACCCACAGCTGGCCCCAAATCTGCTCCGTGCGCTGTTGGCCACGTTGCGTTGACGTAAAGCGCGTGTCTGACGGTCAGCAGTGGGGTGGCTGCTGGCCGGCCCGGAGTTGGTCCAGCGCGCGCACCGCGTCCGCCAGGGTGCCCACCCGCACCAGCCGCAGGCCCTCGGGGGCGCGCTGTACCGCATCAGGGCAGTTCTCTGCGGGCACCAGGAACACCGTGGCCCCGGCCTCCCGCGCGCGGATCATCTTGAGTGGGATGCCACCGATCGCACCTATCTCACCGTCGGTGGCAATCTCACCACTGCCCGCGACAAACGTGTTGCCGGTCAGCTCTCCCGGTTGCAACTTGTCCACGATGGCCAGCGCGAACATCAGTCCCGCTGAGGGGCCGCCCACATCGGCCAGGGTGATGGTGATGGTGAAGGGCACCTCGGCCCGCTCGGTCAAGCCGACGCCCAGGTAGCCGCGACCCGGTTGGGGTCCCTTACCGAGGGTGATCGCCGCTTCCTGCGGCGGGGTATCGCCGTGCTGGAAACGGACCTGGACGAGCTGCCCGGGCTGGCGTGCGGACAGCAGCTCGACCGCCCGTTGCGCGGTGGGGATCTGCTGCCCGTCGAGTGCCAGCAATCGGTCTCCGACGGACAGCTTGCCGCTCGCGGCGCCGCTTGGGGTCACCTGCCCGGCCACGACCGTGGTCGGGTAACCCAGGTAGCGCAGCGCCGCTGCTTTGGCGTTGGCCTCGGAGTCCTGGAACAGTTGCTGGTTCTGCTTCTCCACCTGCTGATCAGACAGCTCTGGCGGGAAGATCTCCTCGCGGGGAACCAGCGCACTGCGCCCGGATATCCACAGCACGAGCGCCGTATAGAGGGTCACGTTGTCGACCACGGACACCGTCGTCATGTTGAGATGCCCGCTGGTGGGGTAGACCTCGGTGCCTTTGATGTCCACCACCGTCTTACCCGCTACCACTCCGAGAGTGTCGAACGTCGGTCCCGGGCGAAGCGCGACATAGGGCACCGGCGCCAACGCGCCGAGCAACCCGAGCGCCGTAGCGAGGCCAAGGCTGAGCAGCAGGGTCGAGGTGCGGCGGCTCACGGCCGAACAGCGTACGGGCCATGGGTCCGCGTACCGTAGAGCTATGAGCGATGTGCCCTTCGGTTTCGGCTCCGGTGATCCTCGCGACCCCGACCGGAGAAACTCCCCGGAAGGCGGCGGAGGCAGCGGCGGTCCCGACCCCGCCAACCCCTTCGCGGCCTTCGGCGCCGGCGGTTTCGACGTCGGAGCCCTCGGTCAGATGCTCACCCAGCTTGGCCAGATGATCAGTCAAGGCGCGGCCAGTGGTGGTGGCCCGGTGAACTACGACCTGGCCAAGCAGATAGCGCTGCAGAAACTGTCCACCAGCGGGCTGCCCTCAGCGCAGCAGGCCACCGCGGTCACCGACGCGGTGCACCTGGCTGAGATGTGGTTGGACCCGGCAACCGCACTACCTGCTGGGGCGCACAGTACCGCCGCCTGGGCGCCGCGGGACTGGGTAGAAGCGACTCTGCCCACCTGGCAGCGGTTGTGCGACCCGGTGGCTCGCCGGTTGGCCGGCTCGTGGATCGACGCGCTGCCCAGCGAGGTCCGCCAAGCGGCCGGTCCCTTGGTGGCGATGGTGGAGCAGATGGGCGGGATGGCATTCGGCTCGCAACTCGGCTCCGCACTGGCCCAGCTGGGTGGTGAGGTCCTTACCTCCACCGAGATTGGGCTCCCGCTGGGTCCGCTGGGCGTGGCGGCCTTGCTACCGGCCTCGATCGAGCAGTTCGCCGCCGGGTTGGAGCGCAAGAGCTCCGAGGTGATCGTTTTTCTGGCTGCCCGCGAGGCCGCGCACCACCGCCTGTTCGGGCATGTACCGTGGCTGCGCCAGCGGCTGCTGGGCACCGTCGAGCAGTTCGCGCACGGCATCCGGGTGGACACCGACGCGCTGCAGGAACTCGCCCATCAGATCGACCCGGCCGACCCGGCGAGCATGGACCAGCTGCTCTCCTCTGGTCTGCTCGAGCAGCGGCACAGTCCGGAACAGAAAGCCGCGCTGAACCGGCTGGAGACACTGCTTGCGCTAGTCGAGGGCTGGGTTGATGTCGTCGTCGCGGACGCGTTGGGTGAACGCCTGCCCGGTGCCGAGGCGTTGCGGGAGACGCTGCGCCGCCGGCGCGCCTCTGGAGGCCCGGCCGAGCACACGTTCGCCACGCTGGTCGGTTTGGAACTACGGCCACGCAAGCTGCGTGCCGCCGCGCAGTTGTGGCGCAGGCTCACCGACCAACACGACGTTGAGCGCCGCGACGACCTGTGGAACCACCCGGAACTGCTGCCCACCGCTGAGGACCTGGACGATCCCGCGGGGTTCGTCGATCGAGCCGCGAGGCACGCCACCGATCTGGACGATCCGATCGCGGCGCTGGAGCGCACCGCAGCGGACGCCCCCAGCGAGGAGCAGCTCCCAGACGGTCCTGATGCCGCGGGCGGAGGCTCAGCCCAAAACCCCACGGACTAGCGCCGCGCCCTGGCGGAGATCCCCAGCCCGTACCCACAGTCCTGTCCACAGCTGTGAACAGGACTGTGGACGGTTAGTTGAGACGTGGGAGTAGCCCCGCCACCATGGCGGGCATGATCCCGCCGAGCGCAACCACCGCGCCATCCACCACCGTCATACCCGACCCTGCCGAGGCCGCGTCGTCCAGTACCGCGTCATATGAGGTTCCCGAGCGGCTGCGGCTGGCGCCGGGTCGCGCCGCGCTCTGGCGCTCCCCCACCAGCCTCCAGCTCGGGGTGGATCCTCAGCGCGCCATGGTTCTTGACGACCTGCCCGGGCCGCTGGCCGCGCTGCTCAAGCAGATGGACGGCGTCTGCAGCACGACCGAGCTCCTCACCACGGCGCAGGCGGCCGGGTGTTCCCGTGGTGAGGCTCTCACGATGCTCGCTGACCTGTACCGCCGCGGCCTGGTGCAGGAGGCTTCGGCAGCCGAGGGCGCACGACCGGGCTGGCACCGGGTCGCGTTGGCCGCCGAGGCAGCCAGTTGGTCGGTGCACAGCTCCCACCCGACGCGACACGTCCTGCACCAGCGGCGGAACGCGGTCGTCCGGGTGGTCGGATCCGGCCGGGTGGCGGTGGCGGTGGCCACCGCGCTGGCCGCCGCGGGAGTGGGACACGTGGCGGTGGCGGCCACCGGCACAGTCGCCGCTGCGGACCTGGGCACCGGATACCAACCTGGCGACCTGGGCAGACCCCGCGCGGCGGCGGCCGCCGATGCCGTGCGCCGCTGCGCGCCGGAGGTCATCGTTGCCGCTCAGCGCCGCCCGGACCTGATCGTCCTCACCGACGTGGTGGTTCCGGAGCCGGCGGTGGTGACCGAGCTGCTCGGAAGCCAGATTCCGCACCTGATCGGGTACGCCCACGAGGGCACCGCGGTGGTGGGCCCGCTGGTGTGGCCAGGGCGGAGCAGCTGCCTGCACTGCGCCGAGCTGCACTATGCGGACGTGGATGTGGCCTGGCCGAAATTGGCCGCTCAGCTCATCGGGCAGACGACGACCGCCGGACTGGCTTGCACCCAGCTCGCTGCGGCACTGATCGCCGAGCAGGTACTCGCCGCGCTCGCTGGGCCAGGAGCCGGCCTTCCGGTCCCGCCGACGTGGGGCGCGGCGCTAAAACTTGATCCGGTGCGCGGCACCTTGCTTCGCCTGCCCCGACCGCCGCATCCCCGCTGCGAATGCGGCGCTGGCTGATGCCGCAGGGCCGACCACTACGCAGAACAGGTGGGGCGGAGAGACAATCATCTTTGTGACCGATATCCCACGCCGAGCTACGCAGCGAACCGCCCGGCTCGCGAGCCTCCCGCTGGGGGTGGCCGGACGGGTCGCGGCGGGTTGGGGCAAGCGCCTGGCCGGACGCGACGCGCACGACGTCAGCGCCGAGCTCAGCGCACGTACCGCGGAGCAACTGTTCGCCGTGCTCGGTGAGCTCAAGGGCGGCGCGATGAAGTTCGGGCAGGCGCTGAGCGTGTTCGAGGCCGCGATCCCTGAGCAACTGGCCGCGCCGTATCGGGAGGCGTTGACCAAACTGCAGTCCGCGGCACCGCCGATGTCCCCGCAGTCGGTGCGGCGGGTGCTCGATGAGCAGCTCGGCACGGGATGGCGGCGCCGCTTCGCCGACTTCTCCGACGAGCCCTCCGCAGCCGCCAGCATCGGCCAGGTACACCGGGCGGTGTGGCATGACGGCCGCGAGGTCGCGGTCAAGGTGCAGTATCCGGGCGCGGACGAGGCACTGCGCTCGGACCTGCGCCAACTGATGCGGTTCAGCCGGCTATTCCAGGTGATCGTGCCCGGCATGGAGGTCAAACCGCTGCTCGCCGAGTTGCAGGACCGGATGGTGGAGGAGCTGGATTACCGCGACGAGGCGGACAACCAGCGGGTGTTCGCCGCGGCGTTTCGTGGTCACCCCGAGATCGCCGTGCCCGCCATCGTCGCCAGCGCGCCGAAGGTGATGGTGTCGCAGTGGATCACCGGCACCCCGATGGCGCAGATCATCCGCACTGGTTCGCGGTCCGTGCGGGACGACGTCGGGACCAAGCTATCGCTGTTCCATTCCTCCTCGCCCGCCCTCACCGGGCTGCTCCACGCAGATCCCCACCCCGGGAACTTCCTGCGGCTGGACGACGGGCGGCTGGGTGTGCTCGACTTCGGCGCCGCGGCGAGGCTACCCGGCGGGTCCCCGCGTACCCTCGGGATCGCGACCCGGTTGGCGGTCGAGGAACGTTCCGAGGAGCTGCTCGAGCTGCTGCGCTCGGAGGGGTTCGTTCGGCCGGGTATGCAGCTACGGGCGGAGGACGTGCTGGCCTATCTCAGTCCCTTCGCTGATCCGGTTCGCAGCGAGAAGTTCCACTTCACCCGGGCCTGGATGCAGGCCCAAGCCGAGCGGGTCGGCGACTTCTCCGGCCCGGACTTCCGGACCGGGCGAGCGCTGAACCTGCCCCCCAGCTATCTGTTGATCCACCGGGTGAGCACCGGGACGTTCGGGGTGTTGTGCCAGCTCGACGCGACCGTGCCGCTGCGCAGTATCACCCAGCGCTGGCAACCGGGCTTCGCCACCTGACGCCTGCGATGGCACGGCGGAGACCCGTGCGCCGGACGGTCGTACTTGCCGGGCTGGCCGGGCTGGTGGCCGTGGTGGCCGCGTTGCTCATGCCGTTCGCCCCGGTGTCGGTGAACGAGCCGACGGTGAGCTGGCCGCGCGACCCCGCTCGTCCCTCCTCGACACTGCTCCCCCTCACCGCGTACCGCCCACTCGCCCTCGACATGCGGTTCAGCTGCGACGTCGCCCGACTCGCGCGGGGCAGCGGCCCCGGCGTCGTCGTCTCGACTGCGCTGCCGGAATCACCGCACACCCGCGCCGCTGGAATGATCGTCATCGCGTCCGGCGAGCGCGTGCAGGTGCGCGCGCTGGACCGGTTGCTGCTCGACGAGCCGTTGCCCGCCGGGCCGTGCGAGTACCGGATCACCGGGCATAGCGCAGGCTTGCCCAGCTACGTACGCCCGCTGGACCCCGCCGACCCGGCAGCGCCGGACCGCGACGCATTCGCTGGGCCCGACAACGCCGAGCTCGTGATCAGCCGCGACGGCCGCGACCTCGTGCGCACGCCCGCCGAGCAGCTTCCCGACGTCGACGTGCTGGCCACCTCGCTCACTGGCCTGCCCGCGGATCTCGCCGGGGACCTGGCCGTCGAGTTGCGCGTCGATGACGAGTTCACCAGCAGCCCGACCGCGCTGAAAAGCGCGCTCACCGGGGTGCTCGTGCTTGCCCTGCTGGCCACCGCGCTGCTGCTGGCGCGGATCGACCGGACCGCATCCCGGGTGCGCCGGCCGTGGCGGGCCGGGTGGCCGGGGATTGTGGACGTCGCGGTGCCGGCGGTGCTGGTCTTCTGGATGTTCGTCGCCCCGGCGACCGACGACGACGGCTACTTCGCGGCGCAGGCGCGCAACGCGACGATCTCTGGCGAGGTCGGCAACTACTACCGGCTCTATGACCAGAATTATACCCCCTTCACCTGGCTCTACCAGGGACTGAGCTGGTGGCAACAGCTCGTCGGGACCGCGCCGGTGGCCCAGCGGATCCCGGCGCTGGTCTTCGGGTTGCTCACCTGGCTGGTGCTGCGCCGGTTCGCGGTGGCCGCATCCATCACGGTGGCCGCGTCCACCCCGCGCAGTGTGCGCGTGGCGTCGCATGCCGTGCTCGGCGTGGTGTTCCTCGCCTGGTGGCTGCCGCAGAACATGGGCGTACGCCCGGAGGCCGCGGTAGCGCTGTGTGGGGCCGCGACGATGCTCGCCGTACTGGTCGCCGGTCGCCGGCGGCGGCTGGCCCTCGCGTGGCTGGCGTGCGCGCTGGCCGGGCTCGGGTTCACCGCGCACCCGACCGGCTGCACTGTGCTCGCCCCGCTGGTCGCGGGACTCCCGCTGCTCCTGCCGCTGGTGCACGTGCCAGGGCAGCGCATGTCCACCGCGCTGCGGGTCCTCGCCGTGGGGTCGGGCGGGATGGTCGCTGCGCTGCTCGCGTTCGCCGACGGCGCGCTGCGCGATTTCCTGCGCGGGCAGGCGATTTTTCTGTCGATCATCGGCCAGGAGGGCTGGACCAGCGAGATCCAGCGCTATGTCTTCCTGCTCGACCAGGTCCCGATGGGCAACTTCGCCAAGCGAGCGGCGGTGCTCACGTGCCTGGTCGCACTCGGGTGGTTCGCGGTGCTCGCAGTGGCCGCCCGAGCGCGCCGCGTCGCGCTGCCGGCGCCGCTGTGGCTGGCCGGGTCGAGCACCGCGCTGGCGTTCGCGGCGCTGTCGTTCACCCCGTCGAAGTGGACCCACCACTTCGGCGCGCTTGCCGGGGTCGGCCCGGCGTTCCTCGGGCTCGTGCTGGTCATGGCGGTGCCGCTGACGCGGCAGGTGCTGCGCGAAGCGAGGCTGCCGATCGGGGTGCTGGTCGCGGTGGCCGGGTCGTTCGTGGTGGCGATCGCGTTGGCCTGGCGCGGTCCGAACGACTGGCCCTACGCCTGGCTCGACGGGGTACGCACGCCCTACCAGCCGCCCTCGGTGCGCAACGTGACCCTCGACAGCCCGCTGCTCTGGGGACTCGCGGTGATGCTCGTGGCGCTCGTGTTGGCCAACTCGGGCCGGTTCACCGGCCCGCGGGATCCGCAGGTCACCGCGCTGTGGGCGGTACCGATCGTCGTGGTGGCCTCACTCGCGGCCACCACCGGGTACGCCCTCGGGACGTTCGGGCTCGCGGCCGCGCGGGGCGTACCCCCCGAATCCGTGTGGGCCCGGACGTTCGCCGACCCCACCGGAGCGAACTGCGGCGCCGCCGGCGCCGTCCGGGTACTCGATCCGTTCACCGCCCGTCCGCTGCCCGCCGCTGGCCTGCCCGCGCCGCCGGCACCTGTCGGCTTCATCGAGGACGGCGGCTACTACGCCGGCAACCAACCGCAGGGCAGCGCGACCGACCGCGTCTGGGGCAGCCTCGTCGCCCGCGACGGCCAGCCGGCCGAGCGGACTTTCGGGGAGATGGCCACCGGCTGGTACACGCTGCCGGCGGACCTCGACGGCGGCACGGCCGTCACGGTGCTCGCGGCCGGGACGCTCACCGACGGCAACTCGCTCACCGCCGTCTACGGGCTCCGCGCCGGCAACTCGGTGATCACGGCGGGTACCGAGCCCCTCACTGACACCGCGCGCGACCCGTCATGGCGCACCTTCGCGTTGACGCCCCCGGAAGGCACGAATGTGGTTCGACTGGAAGCCATCGACGCGACCGGGGCAATCCACGGCTGGCTGGCGTTCACCGCGCCCGCCGCGGCGCGGCCGGTCGTGCTGCAAGAGTTCCTGCCGGATCAGGCGCCGGTCGCGCTGGCCTGGCAGCTGGCATTTGTTTACCCCTGCCAGCGACAACCTGGAGTCGTCAACGGCATCACCGAAGCCCCCTCATACGCGGTGTTGTGGGGTGAGGAGGCGCTGTCCGGGCTATCCGACATAGGGTGGCAGGCCCATCAGGGCGGCGTGTTCGGGCAGGTGGCACGCACGCAGTCGGTGCTGCAGCTGGCCACGGTCAGCCCGGTCGACCCCTCCATCCAGGTTTACGCGTTCGGCACCCGCTTCGGCCGCGACGGCTACACCCTCACCACCGACCGGCGTACCGTTCTGGGGGCCTCCACCACCAACCGGCCCTGATCTGGTCCGAACGGCGACGTCGCAGGCAGGAGCGGTTCTCTACCTGCGCTGCTCGACCACCGCCCAGTTCATTGCGAGTCGTCTGCGGCCGGTCACCGCGCGAAGACCGAACAGCCTTCCTTTGGGGTTGGGTTCACGCTCAAGGCTCCGCCGCACTCTAAGAGATCAGGACTCTGACGCGAGCGAGGTGATGGAAGTGACCGAGGTGGTGATCGGTGCCGTCATGATCGTTGTAGGCCATGTGGCGGCCCTGGCAGCGCTGTGGCTGCGCCTGAGCATGCAACTGCGTGCGGAGCGACTCCGCCGCGAGACACTAATGCTGACGAACCGCCACCCAGCAATCGGCCGTGACCTAGAGCAGTTAGAGGATGGCATATGCCCGGCGCTCCGGTACTCCCCGACTCGGTGGCCGGAGTCCGGGCATGAGTGACGTTCTCGAACCCCCGGAAACCGCTCATCCGCAGGTGCAAGCGACAACCTCGCCGGTGCCGCGCACCCGCGAAGTAGCCGATGCCCCCGCGCTGGCGCCAGACCCTGTTGCCACTGCTGAGTTCTCCGTGTTCTACAAGCGAAGCGTGCCGCGTCTGATGGCGTTCCTGCAGTGGCAAGGAGCATCGGTGTACCCGATGCCGCCGACTGCGTCCAGGAGGCGATGACCCGGGCCTACGTGCGGTGGTCGACCATTCTCAACCCTCATGCGTGGTGCCGGCTGGTGGCCTCCCGGCTCTATGCGGACCGGCTCGCCAGTCTGGAAGAACCCGCCGCGGACATCGACACCGCCGGCTCACCCTTATTGGCAGCGAACACTGACTGGGATGCCTTCGAGCAGCGCCATGAGATCCTGCGTTTGCTCGAGCCGCTCCCGCTCCGTCAACGGCAGGTCATGGCCTGGACCTACGACGGCTGCACCCCCGCGGAGATCGCCGAGGCGCTCAAAGTGACTCCTGAGGCCGTGCGCAGCAGCCTGAAGAAAGCCCGCGCGCACCTGAAGATGTTCCTTGAGGCAGAAGGGGGAAGGCAATCATGAACCACATCCCCGACGAAGAACGACACCGTCAAGTGCCCGACGAGCAGTACGACGCCCTCGTGGACGACTTCACCCAGACCCTTGACCTCGAGGCTGGCCTCGCCGACGCGACCCGGCCCGGCCGCTACTCCGCAATGGCAAACGACCTGTCCCGCCTGCTGGATCTGGATACCGGACTCGCGGCCATCCTCGCCCCTGCGGAAACAAACACGTCGCCCCCGCTGCCAGCTCCGTCGGTGGAGCACGACGTCGTGGCGAGCGACTCCTATGCCACCCGTTTGAGCGCACTGCTTTTCTCGCTCGAACCGCCGACTCGGCTACGTCTCCGCGCGGACCCTCGCTACGCCGGACTAGCCGACACGATCCACCTCGCCCTTGCTGTCACCCGCGCCCACGCCTTCGACACCGTCCGCGACCTCGCCCGCCACCCCGACCTCGACCTCCACCTCGCCCGCGCCAGCGCCAGCGACCTCGCCCTCGCCCGCGCCCTTGACAGGGGCCTCGACCGGGCCCATGGCTTCGTTCTCAACCAGATCCATGCCTTTGTTCAAAAGTTCAATCTGGATCTCGACCTGACGAACGCCGTGAATCCCGAATCCGAAGATCTCAGTCGTCTGCTAGCGGTGCTAGAGAATGTTGTTGTTGACTTCACGAACGCGGACTTGCGGGCGGTATCCCTGGTAGGGGTGCCCCTCGAGGGGATCCGGTGGTCTTCGGCGACGACGCTTTGGCCACCGGAATGGGAGGAGCAGATCCGGGCGGAGTCCGTCGAGACCGACGATGGCAACTTCGTGATCCGCGGAGAAGGTCGACAGTTCGCTCCCCTCACGGTGTGACAACTCCTCCTGCGGGCAGCCCTCTGTCGCGTTCGGGCGATCATCCGAGCCTGGCCTGTCGTGGAGTAAGCTGTCACCTGCCGCAGGTCGGGGCGAGGAAGTGACGCTTTCACTGAGCGGCTCGGCACCCGGAACGCCACCACGATCGAGATGGATCCGGGCCTGGCGGCGCGGTCTGCAGTGATTGTCGGTGGACAAGTTGCACGACGATTTGGGATGCTGGGCGTATGACAATACAGATCGCCGTCCGGCTCGACGACGTGCTCGCCGAGAACGCGCGGGCCGCAGCCGCAGCCGCAGGGACGAACCTGTCCGAGTGGATCCGGTCGGCAATCCGGCAGCAGGCGGCGCTGGCGACCGCGCTACGGGCCCGGGCCGAGGAGGACGCCGGCCCACGGCTGTACACCGACGAGCAGGAGGACGCTCTCGCCACCGCGCGCCGACGCCGCGCCGCCGCAGCGTTCACCGACACGGCTTTCGACCAGCAGTGAGCGCACCCGCACCGCGGTCACCACTTCCACCAGGCCCGCCCGGGATCCGGTTCGGGCAGGTTTGGGAATCCCCCGACGAGACCATCGGCTCGATGCGCTACCTCGTCGTCTCCTCCGACGCCTACAACGCCGCCTTCGGCGACCGCCGCGTCATCACCGTCGAGGTCGACTCCCGCGCGGTCTACCAGGGCGCCTACCGCGAACCCATCGTCGACGCCGGCACCGCCCACCTCGACCGGCTCACCTGGGTCACCCGCCGCCAGCTCGTCGAGCTCGTCGCCGAGCTCCACCCCGACCGCCACGCCCCCGTCACCGGCGTCATCCGAGGGCTGATCGGCAACATCTGACAAGCCAGCTAAGTCGCCAGAATGTTCGCTCGCCATGGACGAGCCCGACAGCCGGTACGGCTGGCTGGATGACCCCATGGGGGCCAGCCAGGGTCATCCGCTGGCCGGTTATGCCTTTTCGGGGTCTTTGGTGGGATCGAGGTAGCCTCTCGGGCATGCTGTTAGGAAACCCTTACCTCGGATCCCGCGGGTGAGCGCGTCGCCGAGCATGGTGACCGCGAGCGCGGACGCGGGACGGCTGCGCGGGCCGGTCGTCGCCAGTCTCGCCGGCAAAGCGGCCGAAGCCCTCACGCTGCTGCTGCTCGCCACGGTGATACCCCGGGTCCTCGGCCCGGCCGACTACGGCGCCTTCGCGGTGGCGCTCACGGTGGTCGCCATCGGCTCAGTGACGATGACGCTGGGCGGCGCCACCCTGCTGACCCGCTACGTTCCGGCCGCGGTCCCGGGCGAGCGCGGCGCACTGGCCCGGGCGCTGAGCGTGCGGCTGGCCCGCAACCGGGCGGTGCTCTTCGCGGTGCTCACCGTGATCGCCACGGCGCTCGTGATGTGGGACCCGGCCCGCTTTCCGCCGCTGCTGACTGCGTTCGTTCTGATTGCGTTGGCCCTCAATGTCGGCGCCACGCTCGCACTGCAGGCCGATCTCGGGCTGGGGCGGGCGGGAGCCTGGTGCGCCCGCTACCCGGTGCAGAACGCGGTGCTCGTGGTGGCGGCGATCGAGCTGTACGGCGCGGCAGGAGTGACCGGCGCGGTAGCCGCGATCGTCGTGTCCGCGGCGGCGGGCTTCGGACTCGGGGTCCTCGCCGTGACACCGTTGCTGCGCCGGCGGGACCAGCCGGTGCTGGTGCCCGACGGTGCGCTGCGCTTCGGCCTGTTCCAGGCGGCCAGCGGTGCCCTGGTTCAGGTCGCGCAGCGCGGCGGGATCATCGCAGTGGCGCTGCTCGCCGGGTCCAGCGTGCAGACCGGTTTCGCCGCCCTGGCGATCGGGGTTGCCCTGGCTGCCACCTACGCGATCGGGCAGGTCTTCACGGTCTCGCTGCCCAGGCTGGCCCAGCGCCACGGTGAGTCCGCTGAGTCCTCGTTGCGGCGGCTGGCCAGCGGCCTGCTGGCCGTGGTGGTGCCGGTGGCCGCCGTCACTGTCCTGGTAATCGACACAGCAGTCCCCATCGTGTTCGGCGAGGGCTACGCCGGTGCCGCCGCAGCGTTCGCCCCGGCACTGGCGATGGTCGTGCTGGCCCCGGTGAACGCGCTGGTTGTCCAGTCGGCGGCGCTGCGGCTCCAGCCCGAGGCGACCCTGTACGCCGCGGTGGCCGGTGTGCTCAGCTTCGCCGGTGCCGCGGTGCTGGCGGTTCCGGTGTGGGGTGCGGCGGGGGCGACGGGGGCTGCTTTCGCCGGTGCGGCCGGGTATGCGCTGCTTGCGATCAGGTTGTTGCCCGGTGCCGCTGACGTCCGGCTCACCGCCGCCTCGCTGGGCGGCGCGAGCGCCGTCATCCTGCTAGGAGTGATCACGTGACCGCGCTGGACCCGGAGTTGTCGGTGGTCGTGCCCACCCGGGACCGGCCCGCCCGGCTCGCCGTCTGCCTGGCCGCGCTCGAGCGCCAGGCGGCTCCGCACCTGGAGATCGTGGTCGTTGACGACGCCTCGCGCGACTCCGGGGCCGTCGCCGATGTGGTAGCCGCCGCGCCCCGTGCCCGGTTGGTGCACGGCGCGGGTCGCGGCCCGGCAGCGGCCCGTAATGCCGGGGTGCGTGCCGCCCGGGCGCCCCTGATCTGTTTCACCGATGATGACTGCGAGCCCGTCCCCGGCTGGGCGCTAGCACTGGCCCGCCGGATCACTGCGGGCCCCCTGGGTGCCGCCGCGGCCGCCGGACCGACCCGCAACGGCCGGCCGGGCAGCGTCCTGGCCGCTGCCTCCCAGGCGATCGCTTCGCATCTGGCCGAGGCGACGATCGACCCGGCAAGTGGCCGGATGCGGTTCGCCCCGACCAGCAACCTCGCCTGCCGGGCCGAGGTGTGCCGCTCGGTTCCCTTTGACGAGCGCTACCCGCTGGCGGCCGGTGAGGACCGCGACTGGTGTGCGCGCCTGGCCGACGCGGGATACACACTGGTGTTCGAGCCCTCCGCGCTGGTCCGCCACAACCAGGAGCTCTCACCGGCCGGATTCTGGCGCCAGCAGCTGCGCTACGGCCGGGGTGGCTACCGGTTCCGCTCCGGCCGCGGAACGTTGCTGCGCCTGGAGGCGCCGCGCTTCAACATCGGCCTGCTCCGCCGTGGTTTCGCCCACAGCCCGCGGACTGGAACCCTAATCTGCGTCGCTCAGGTGGCGACCGCGCTGGGGATGGGCCTCGAGGCGGCTAACGCTCGAGCAAGGAC
>JBOHFW010000371.1:0-10945 GCA_050699835.1 Pseudonocardiaceae bacterium
GCACCTGCAGGTGCTGCGTGACTCCCCCGACCGTGAGGCCCCAGACCGCAAGTCCCCGGACTGGGAAACCCCCCACTGAGATACCCCAGACTCGTGCTGCACGAGGACGCCGACCTCTCCGGTTGCCCGCCCCCCGTTCGCTCGCAACCCAAGAACCCGGCGCCGGACCGGATCGCCGAGACAGTCGAACGAGGACATACGCCGACTGTCGCACTACCTCCTCCGATCAGTCAAGCACGAATCCGCTCTTGCGGTCAAATGATCTTAAAATATCCGATAATGAGCGTTAGATCACCTAACAAGCACCGCATCAGCGTATCCACGGTCCGGGGCGCGGGAGCAACCGCCCCCGGACGCCAACCGCTCCGTCACCGGTCACATGGAGGTCTGCGCAGCGTGCGCCGCCGCGCGATCGCGAGGTGACCGCAGCTGGCGTCGCGCGTCACCGAGCAGACGAAGGGTACGGTGACCCCGCCCATTCGATCGGCACATCGTACTGGCGCAACAGGGAGTCCGCGGTGAGCAAGATGAGATCGTCGCACTGAACTTGGGCAACGAGCATTCGATCGAACGGGTCGCGGTGGTGAGGTGGGAGCTCGGCTACCCGTAACGCGTGGGTGTGCAGGACTGGTAGCGGCGCGATACCACTTCTGCGCATGCGGTCGGGCACATACTGAGCAGGCGGAAGCGGAAGAGGTAGCTTCCCTATTGCGTATTTGATCGCTATTTCCCACGAGCTCACCGCGGACAGGAGTAGTTCCTGATCACCACTGCCGACCAGTTCGAGAGCCCGATCGCTGAGGCGCTCGGGAGTTGTCTCCATCCACAGCCAACACTGGGTGTCAAGCAGTAACCTCATTCGGAGAACTCGGCCAACAGATCGTCCGGCAATGGACTGTTGAAGTCGTCGGGAACCTCGAACAGGCCCCGATCCTGGCCCAGCACCCGGGGTGGCTGCCGCTGTACAGGTACCAACCGAGCCACTGGATCACCACCACGGGTGATGGTGATCTCCTCACCGGCTGCAACTCTGCGTAGCAGCTGAGACAGCGTCGTCTTCGCCTCGTGGACACCTACCGAAGCCATGCTCAGAAGTGTGGACTAAGAGCTTAGCTAAGTCCACCGCACCCTCGGGCCAGCGGACGACGCCCGACGATCACCCGGATCGGCACACCCGACGTCGCAGGGAGGATCTGGATGCCGTCGTACTCCGCTGCGCGCAGCATCTCGACGGCATGCTGCGGCAGCAGGCGCCCGCTGCCAAACAGCAGGCTCATCAGCCGGCGGATCGCGGGCTGTAGCCCTTCCCCTTCGGCCGCGAGTGATCCCAGCACCGCCCAGCCGCCGGGACGGAGCGCGGCGTGTACCCGGTGCAGCCCGCGGGCCGCCACCTCGGCAGGCAGGAACATGACCGGAACCCACGCCAGGTCGTAGCAGTTCTCGTCCCTCAGGTCCTGTACCAGCTCCGGGCGCAGCTCGATCCGGCTCTCCAGGCCTGCCTCGGCGACGTTGCGCCGGGCAAGCTCGAGCGGCGTCTCGAAGGGATCGATGCCGACGACTCGCAGAGCCGGGAATTGACGGCACATCGCGATGGCGAGGCTCCCGACTCCCGTCCCCACGTCGAGGAAACTGGCCGTAGGAGCTGCCAGTGCGTCCGCAAGGCCCTCCAGCGCAGGGAAGAGCCGCTCGGCCCAGATGGGGACCGGCTCGGTGGAACGCACCCCCCACGCCTGCAGCAGCGCTGGATCCGAGTAGCACCAGCCCTGCGTTGAGGCGCCACCGGCGCGCAGCCGCGCCACGAGCTCGGCCGTCATCAACTGGGTGGCACGCAGGTCCGCGCAGACGATCTCTTTTCGCCAGCCGCTGGTGTAGGCGGACATGCCGGGCGCGCAGACGAAGGCCTCCCCGGAGACTTCGACTAGGTCGAGGGCAACGAGCACGTCGAGCAGTGCCTCGATCAGGGCCGTGGAGGCTTCGGTCCGTTCGCTGATCTGGGCCAGAGTGTGCGGCGTAGCGAGCTCGTCGAGGATGCCGCCCTCGAGGGCGCCCGCGAGCGCGGAGCGCCCACACCGACTCGCCCAGCTCGAGGATTCTCTCGCGCTCGTGGACATCCGGGCGCCGGGTCTCCGCTTCGTTGGCCCGGCCGGCGTCCATGGGGGCAACCCTAAAACGCCGACGCTGGTGATGTCGCGCGGCTCGCTACGCGGGAGCCGGAGCAGGCGCCACGCCCAGCTGTTCGAGGAGGTCCAGCCGATCGAAGACAAGCCGAGCTGAGACAATCAGGCCTCCCTCGACCTCATAGTGTTCTGAGTACGGGAGGGTCACGGGGTGGCCCGTGGGAGGGATGTCGCCGCCAGGAGTGTGGAACATTCCCTGATGCGTTCCCTGTGCGGTGCCCTGCATGACGACTGTCGAACCATTATCGACAATGCGGGTGGCGGTCAGCTCGATGTCAGGAAATGCCTCCCACAGAAAGGAGTGGAACGCGTCCACCTGATCGGGTCCTCGAAGCAGGCCGCCTGGAATCGCCCACTCCACGTCCGGGCTCAACAATGACCGGACCTCGTTGGCATCCTGCGCGTTGAACGCCGCGATCTTCCTGCGCATCACGTCCGCTGCCTGTCCCATCTGTGGCTCCTTTCATAGGCTGACGATGGGAATGGTCTGCGCCTATCTGGTCGACCGCTGTCAGCTATGTGACAGGAGAAGTGTCAGCTCACTGACACTCTCGGCTGGGTCGGGGTCAGGTCCGCCACGCGACGGGGACGCGCGGATCGGGCTGGTAGCAGCAGAAGTAGCCGGTTCGGATCGTCGCTGCCAGGTGTGCCCCCAGCGCGGGATGCGCCGTTTCGATCCGCTTCAGGCAGGCGCGCAGTGACTTGCTGACGTTCGAGCGCGCCCGTTGCGGGGAGGCGGCCACAGGCGTGGTTTCCGCGATGAGGTCGAGAACGTGCAACTCCCGTCCCGGAGCGGCCAGCAGCTTCCGGAGATAACGCAGGCCCTTCGTGTCCCTCAGATGAACGACGACCCGCTGGAAGCCGATGGTCCAGTACTCCCCCTCGTGCCGGAACACGGCGGCGGGGTCAGCAGAGAACGAATCGAGCTGCGACTCCGTCCAGACCAGCTCGGGGGACAAGCTGGCCTGGGTTGCGATCACCTCGTCATAGAGCTGGTTCATCCCCAGCTCCTGAGCCGCCTTCAGGGCATCCGCGAGCAGCTGCGTCGCTCGCTGACGGTCCAAGGTCGCGCCCCGGCGGGCGAGCATGGTGCCGTAGGCACCCTGGGTCAGGGCAAGGTAGGGCCGCGCGCCAACCCGCTCGGTGGCCGCGAGGGCCGGATCGAGGGGCACCGCCTCCTCGTCAAAGACCTCGAAGCCCTACGCCGGCGTGCCGGTTCACCCACTTCCCAGGTCCTCCCGCCCCGCTGATGCCAGCCAGTCACCTTCTGGCAGACCACGTCCCACCAGCGGGTTCTTGCATTCCACTGCGTTCGTTGGTTCTATGAAGGAACGTGAGCAACGGAGGTCACGCATGCAATTGCGGGCTGGCCACAGGCGGTCGCTACACCGATGGTGACGACTGAGGATGCCTGCTGGCTTGCCGGCTACCTGCGGAAGATGGTCTCTGCCCGCCCGGCGGCCTGGGCCGGCAGCGAGCTGACCTTGTCCCAGCTGATCGCACTGCACATCATCAGCGCGAGAGCTCCAATCACGCTGCTGTCGCTGTCCGAGGCCTTGGGCACCCGGCCACCGGCGACCTGCGCGATGGTGGACCGGCTCGCCCGGGCTGGACTGGTCCGCCGTACCCCGGACCCGGACGACCTGCGACGCGTCCTGCTGGCCGTGACTAGCACGTCAGCGCAGCTGATCGGCAAGATCGACCCGGACACCGCCCGGAAGCTGCAGTCGGTGCTGACCAGCATGGGCTCGGCGGCGCAGCGGGTGCTGATTGAGGTCCTCAAAGACACCGCGCGGCGCCTGGCTCGCTAACCACGCATTCGGCTAGTCAACCCCCGAAACGGGTGCCGATACGGCACTATCGGGGAGTGAACGCAGCGCCGCATTCCGCGACCGTCCCTGACACCTTGTTCGACGACCCTGACGCGGAGGCCCGCTGGCGGGCCCGGTTCACCGCTCCCCGGGTCAGCCTGCCGCAGTGGGCCCGAGATGCCCCAGACCGCTGCCTGTACACCTCCAACGCGTCGGGCACCCGGGAGGTCTACGCCTGGGATCGGGTCACCGGGACGCATCGGCGAGTCACCGACCGGCCGCACGGCACCTACAGCGCCACCATGACGCCCGACGGTGAGCAGGTGTGGTGGTTCGCCGACAACGACGGAGACGAGTTCGGTAGCTGGGTGACGGAGCCCTTCGCCGGTCTGCCCGCGGGCGGGCAGCCGCAGCCGGCCGTGCCGGGCACCCCGCCCGGTTACCCTGCCGGGCTGGACCTGGGGCGGCGCATCGCGGCGGTCGGTTCCTCCACCGACGAGGGCACCACGGTGTGGATCTCTCGGGGCGGCACTGCTCAGGTCGTGTACCGAAGCGAGCACGACGCCGGGGTGGGGGCGCTGTCCCGGGATGAGCGGCTACTCGCGATCATGCACTCTGAGCACGGCGACTCCCGGCATCCCGCTATCCGCGTGCTCGGCATCGCTCCGGACGCCACCAGCGAGACCGTCGCCGAGAAATGGGACGGTCCGGGCAAGGGCCTGGAAGTCTTCGGTTTCGCGCCCCTCGACGGTGACTCCAGGCTGCTGCTCGCCCACGAGCGGCGCGGCCGCCAGGAACTCCTGATCTGGGACGTCGCGACGGACACCGAAACCGAGATCGCTGTGGACCTGCCCGGCGAGCTGGCCGCCGACTGGTATCCCGACGGCGCCGCGCTGCTCGTCGATCATCAGCACGCAGCTCGCTCGACGCTGCACCGCTACGAGTTGGCCACCGGGGAGCTGACCGCGCTGGACATTCCCCGCGGCACGGTCGGCGGTGCGGCGGTGCGCCCGGATGGCACTGTCGAGTACGCCTGGTCCTGCGCCGCCGAGCCGCCCACCATCAGGGCGCTCTACACCGACAGCACCGACCGTGCGCTGCTGATCCCCCAGGGCGAGCCGGCGCCCGGCTCGCAACCGCTGACCGATCAGTTCGTGCCAACCCCGCACGGTGCAGTGCATGCCCTGGTGGCCAGGCCCCCGGGTGCGCTCGACGCTGCGCTGCCCACCGTTTTCCTGCTGCACGGCGGGCCCCATGCCGCCGACGAGGACCGCTTCTCCGCGGACCGAGCGCTCTGGCTCGACGCGGGCTTCGCCGTGGTGCACGTCAACTACCGGGGATCGACCGGCTACGGCTCGGCCTGGCGAGATGCGATCGAGGGCCGGCCGGGCCTGAGCGAGCTGGACGACGTCGCGGCCGTGCACGACTGGGCGGTCTCCAGCGGGTTCGCCGACCCCTTGCGGTGCGTGGTGGTGGGCTGGTCCTGGGGTGGGTATCTGACCCTGCTTGCCCTCGGAACCCAGCTGCAGCGCTGGGCTGCCGGGGTGGCCGGGATCCCGGTAGGCGATTACGTCGCCGCTTACGCCGATGAGATGGAGCCGCTGCGTGCCTTCGACCGCGCGCTGTTCGGCGGCTCACCCGAGGAGCTGCCCGAGCTGTACCGGATGTCCTCGCCGATCAGCTACGCGGCCGACGTGCGGGCCCCGGTGCTGGTGCTGGCGGGGGAGAACGATCCGCGCTGCCCGATCCGCCAGATCGACAACTATCTCGCCCGGCTCACCGAGTTGGGCAAGCCCCACCAGTGCTACCGGTACGACGCCGGGCATGGGTCGCTGGTGGTGGCGGAGAACCTCCGGCATGCCGCCGTCGAGGTCGCATTCGTCCGGGAAGTGCTGGGTCTGACTGCCGACCCAGCCGGCGACACACATTCAGCGGTCTGATGACAGTCAAGTCGTCTTTACTCTTGGTCAATGTGGCGGTAATGCCTAGGGAGGAAGATAGCTCAGGAGGTGGTCACTGTGACCCTATGGCGGCTGCACGTCGACGTGGCCGATCAACCCGGCCGGCTTGGCGCGCTCGCTGCCACGATCGGCGGCTGCGGAGCCAACATCGTCTCCCTGCACGTCGTCGGTGAACCTGCCCACGACGGTGCGGTGACCGACGAGCTGCTGGTCCAGGTGCCGCCACAGCTCGCCGTGCCGGCATTGGTGGAAGCCGTCGAGGCCACCGGGTTCCGCGTCACGGTGGTCGTGCAGGCTGACGCGCAGGCGTTGGCCGATCCGGTGAGCACCGCGTTGGCGCTCGCGCACTGCGTCGCGGTCGATCCCGGCAGTGCCGCCCGGGCGGTGGCCGCCTTGCTGCGCGCTGAGCTGGCCGGGACCGGTACCCCACCGGCCGCGCATCACGCCGAGGTCGGCACCGGCCCGACCCGAATCCGGCTGCGCCGCGGCTGGCCGTTCACCGCCACCGAGATCTCCCAGGCGACCGCTCTGCTCGAGCTAGCCGGGAGCTCTGACGGGCGGCGGCTGCCGCCACCGCTGTTCAGCGTGCAACTGACTGATGGGGCCGAGGTGGTGCTGCGGGACGCGACCGCCGCCGACGCCCCGCTGGTCGCCGCGCTGCATGCACGCTGCTCGCCACAGACCCGATCGCTGCGTTCATTGCCCACCCGGCCGGTGCTGGCGGCAGCTGTGCTGCAACAGCTGATCAGCGCCGACGGCTCCACCAGCATGCTTGCGGTGACTCCCGACGGCGCTGCCGCGGTCGGGCTGGCAAATCTGATCCGCAGTGCGCCCGGCACGGCGGAGGTCGCGCTGCTGGTCGAGGACGCCTGGCAGAGCCGCGGCGTGGGCACCGCGCTGGCCCGCAAACTGGTGGAGCTGGCCCGCAGCGATCAGCTCACCGAGATCGTCGCGGTCTCACAGGTAGGCAACGGTGCGTTGACCCGGGTGCTGCGCCGGGCCGGGCTACGCCCCCGCGGCCGTCTGCAAGGCGGCGCCCTGCACGTCCGAGCCGCCCTGCAATCCGAGGACCGCAGCCCCACCGCCCCCACCCAGGCGAGCCTGGCCTAAGCGCGCTTCGCGTTGCCACGGTGCCGTGAACTCGACGCCAGCGACGTTTCGTCGCCCGAAAATGTAGCTGACGTCGAGTTCATGGATGCTAAGTCGCGGAAGCGCCGTTTGTGATTGCCCTGTTTCCAGGAGATATGCGTCTGCTACATGCCGCCGATATCTTGTTGGCATCGTCCCGGGCCTGCTCAAGTACATGCATGAGCTCATCAACTTTTTCTGGTTCCATGATGGCTTCCCAGGTAAATGGTGGCCTAATCGACATCCACACCCCACCTTGCACCACCGTCACGATCACGGTGGCATTGACTCCCTCCATACCCTTGACCGAAACTATGCGAGGCATATTCATATTAGTGTATCGACCCTGCCTATTCTCAGCGCGAACCACCTTGGTCCGACGATCTCGTGATCTTGGATTCACTCAGGCCGGCGTCTGTAGGCCAGGCCTGAACACAGGGTGGCTCAATCTCGGTGGACGCTGACCTGACAATCGTGGACGGTGACCGGACTTTTGCTGGACATCTGCTCTGTCAGCCCGTCCGTCAGCACGCCGGATCCCATACTGTGCTTTGCGTTGGGTACTCGGCTGCGCTGGAAGGGTGATGACGATGGCCGGTTCTGGTCTGCTGCCGCGGACAAGATTGGAGCAGCTTGTGCGCCAGTCCCGGCGGACCAGAGCCGAGTTCCAGAAAGACTTCATCCGTGCATCGGAACAGCTCAATGAGCGCCTCGAGGTGTCGACGAGGCAGGTGGCGCGCTGGATGGTGGGCGACCTTGATGGCCTTCCGCATCCAGCGTCCTGCCGGGTGCTGGAGCAGATGTTCGGGGAGAGCGCCGAGCGGCTGTTCGGGCCACCCGATCCCGCGTCGCGGGCAGCGGTGACTACTGTCGGAATGACTGAACCGGTGCCGTTCAGCGGCGCGCTGGTGGAGGATCTGGCAGTGCAGAGGGAGGTGGCGATGGCCGCTTCCGAGTCGGCCCGCTTCGGGCAGTTCGCTGAGCAGTCCAACGTCGGCCCGCACACTCTGGAGCAGTTCCGCGCGGACCTCGTGCGGATCGTGACGATCTACCCGAACCGGCCTGTCTACCCGCTGTTTGTCGAGTTACGGACATTGCGGAACCGGGCGTTCGAGTTGCTGGAAGGACGCCAACATCCGGAGCAAAGCCGGGAGTTGTATCTGATGGCCGGCGTTTTGTGCGGGGTGCTCGCCAACGCCTCATTCGACCTTGGATGGTTGCCTGCGGCCGAGACGCAGGCCCGCACCGCGTTTCTGTGTGCCGAGCTGGCCGGGAACAACGCGCTGCGCGCCTGGATACGGGGCACGCAGAGCCTGGTCGCCTACTGGGATGAGCGGCCTCGCGCGGCCGTCGAGCTCGCTGCGGACGGCTGGCGCTATGTCCCGGAAGCCGGGACGGCCCGGGTCCGACTGGCCTCGATCGAGGCTAGGGCGTACGCCCGGCTAGGCGACCGGCACGGTACCGAGAGTGCGCTGGCCCGTGCTGAGCAGGCTCGTGACGAGATGCGAGGTGCGGACGATCCCGGCGGGATGCTCGCCTTTCCGCTGGCCAAGCAGAGCTACTACGCCGCGACCGCGCGGCTATGGCTGGGTGGTAAGGACAGTCACATCGAGGCCGAGCGGGACGCAGCGCACGCCGTCGAACTCTACGAATCCGACCCCCCGGAGCAGCGGCGTCTTGGCGAGCTGTGCCTGGCTCGGCTGGACCTCGCTGCGGCCAGGCTCGGCCGCGACGATCTCGACGGCACCGCTGAGCAGCTTCAGGACGTGCTGGCTATCGCCGGCCAGCGCCGTATCGAAAGCGTGTCACGCCGCCTGAACCAGGTGGGACGCGCACTGCGGCGACCGAAATATCAAACCTGCGCACTGGCGCTGAATCTGCACGACCAGATCCGCAGCTTCGCCCATGCCTCGGCGCTCCCCGCACTACCCGGAGCGGATCGGTGAACCCCCCGGACACGGTCGGGCTGCTGCACCCCGGCCGGATGGGGTCGGCCGTCGCCGCACAGATCATGACCAACGGCCACACCGTGCTGTGGTGCCCCGATGGGCGCAGCCCGGACACCCACCGCCGGGCTGAGGACGCCGGACTGCGTCCGGTTCCGTTGGGGCACCTGCTGGCGGACAGCGAGATCGTTGTGTCGCTCTGCCCGCCCGCGGTGGCTGAGGAGATCGCCACCACGGTCGCTGGAATCGGGTATCGCGGTATCTATGTCGAAGCGAACGCGATCAGCCCTGCATGTCTGCACCGGATCTCCGCCCGGCTCACTGAAGGGGGGGCGACCGTCCTCGACGGGTGCTTCTTCGGGTCGCCACCAGGCGGGCAACCCCCCGCCCGGCTGTACCTTGCCGGAGCCCCGACCGCGAGCCGCCGGGTTGTGCAGTTGTTCGCCAGCTCACTAGTGGAAACAGTCATTCTCGGGGAGCACCCGGGGCAAGCCAGCGCACTGAAGATGACCTTCGCCTGCTTCCAGCGAACCAGCCGCGTCGCCGCCGCGCTCGCACACGCTCTGGCTGACGATTACGGCATCACCGAGACCCTGCTGATCGAGGCACAGCGGATGCCCCGCGACATCCTCACCAACCGGGACTTCCTGCCGAGCGTCGCCGCCCGGGCCTGGCGCTGGGCGCCAGAAATGCACGAGGTCGCCAACACTCTCGACGCTCAGCACCTACCCACCGGCCTCGCACTGGCTACCGCCGACGTCCTGCAGCACTGGGCCGACACCACCACCGACCAGCCGACTGACCCGGACAGCGTCATACAGCGGTTGCACCTACCGCCGCAATGACTCCAAGCTGGAGCAGCGTGTCAGGACCATAGCCGGTCGACCGGGCATATCTGGATCCGGTCCTCGGCGGTATAACCCAGTGGTCCAAGGTGCAGTGCCACACCAGCAACGAATCTGTGACCCAAGCGGTCCCGCAGCAGGCGCAATCCCCGCAGGTCAGCGGGCCGAACCTGGCTACCCGCCTTGACCTCGACCGCGGCAACGCGCCCGTCGAAGGTCTCCATGAGCGCGTCGAGCGCGACGCCGTCGTGCGTGCGGAGGTGGCTGACCTGCAGCGGTTCGTCCTGCCAGCTGGCCTGTTTGAGGATCTCGCCGACGACGAAGGTCTCCAGCAGGTGTCCGAACTCGGTGAGCAGCGCCGGGTCTCGGGACGCCAGCCGGTCCGCGGTGAGGCCACACAGCGCCCCCGCAAGACCGGAGTCCACGAGGTGAATCTTCGGCGACCTTCCCACCCGCGAACCCATCGTGCGTCCCCACGCCGGAAGCCGGGTGATGACGATGGCCGGTCCTGGTCTGCTGCCGCGGACGAGACTGGAACAGCTCGTGCGCCAGTCCCGGCGCACCAGAGCTGAATTCCCGCCGTGGTTGGGGGCGCTGACCAGGTAAGAGCGACCGCGGCAGTATGCGGCGAGGGTGGTCAGTGTGCCAGTTGGCGCCCGAGCATGGCGACGACGCATCGGCATAGCCTGCCCGAATCAGTCATCCGTCGACGCAACAGACCCAGCTTGCTCACGTCGACGTGTTTACGTGTCGCGCTGACATAGATCTTGACCTTGCGATCGAGCCGATTCTCACAGCATTAGGCGCCGGGAAACTTCGTTCCCAAGTTGTAAGTCGAGTGGGTCCTGCAACTGCGAGTTCCACCGCATCTTCCTCAAGGCGCCACGTCAACCACGTCCAGACAAGCATAGCTAGCACGAATTCCTACGGGAGTCCGAGTCTTCTTAAACCTGCGACCGACCCGGTGAGGTGTTCGGGGTAGAATCGACTCCGACCGAGGAGGCGGGACACATGGACGTTGGGGTCACAGTCACCGGAACCACAATCGGAGAGGCCTGGCAGCGGGGGCTTTCTTAC
>JBOHFW010000372.1:0-6542 GCA_050699835.1 Pseudonocardiaceae bacterium
CTCAACGATAGTCCCGCGGTCTTGCGGTGCAGACGTCTTCGGGTGCGCTGCTCGTGTCGGCCGCCACGCTGGTGGTGGCCGCCGGGGGGTTCGCTGCCGCGGACGCCGCGCTGGGCTCGGTGTCGCGGGCCCGGGTCGATGCGCTGGTGCGTTCCGGCCGATTCGGTGCCAGGGCGCTCGCGCTCGTTGTTGCCGACCGTCCCCGCCACATCAACCTGCTGCTGTTGCTGCAGTTGAGCTGCGAGCTGATCGCCACGGTGCTGGTCACCGTTGCGGCGGTGCGGGCCTGGTCGCCCACCTGGCTGGCAGTCCTGATCGCCGGATTGGTGATGGTGGTGGTCACCTATGTCGTCGTCGGGGTGGGGCCGCGCACCATCGGGCGCCAGCACCCCTATGCCGTCGGCCTCCTGGTGGCGGGACCGGTCCGGGTGCTGGGCCGGATCCTCGGTCCGCTGTCGCGGCTGCTCATCATTGTGGGGAACGCGATCACCCCCGGTCGCGGCTTCCCGGAAGGACCGTTCACCTCCGAGGTCGAACTCCGCGAGCTGGTCGATATGGCAGGTCAGCGCGGTGTGGTCGAGGCCGGCGAGGCCGAGATGATCCACTCCGTGTTCGAGCTCGGGGACACCGTGGCCCGCGAAGTGATGGTGCCCCGAACCGAGATCGTCTGGATAGAGCAGCACAAGTCGGTGCGTCAGGCAGTGGAGCTGTGCCTGCGCTCCGGGTTCTCCCGGATCCCGGTGATCGCGGAGAGCGTCGATGACATCGTCGGAGTCGTGCACCTCAAGGATCTGGTCGCGTGGACCGTGCCCCAGGACCGGACCGGTGGCACGGTCGGTGAGGTAATGCGGCCTGCGACCTTCGTGCCGGACTCCAAGCTGCTCACCGGGCTGCTCAAGGAGATGCAGGTCTCCCGCAACCACCTGGCCGTCGTCGTCGACGAGTACGGCGGCACTGCCGGCCTGCTGACAATCGAGGACATCCTCGAGGAGATCGTCGGCGAGATCACCGACGAGTCCGACGCCGACGAGCGCCCGCCGATCGAGCACCTTGGGGACGGTAGGGTGCGGGTAATCAGCCGGCTGCCGGTGATCGACCTGGGTGAGCTGTTCGCGGTGGACCTGCAAGACACCGATGTGGAAACCGTCGGCGGCCTGCTGGCGCAGCGACTGGGCCGGGTGCCGGTGCCCGGTGCCGAGGCCGACGTGGCCGGTCTACGGCTGCGGGCTGAGGGCGGCAACGATCGCCGCGGGCGGCTGCGGATCACCACCGTGATCGCGTCCCGGGCACCCGTCCGATCCGATCCCGTCACGAAGCCGGACCCCGCCGCGGCTGACCCGCCGCAGGAAGCGAGCGACACCCGTGCCTGAGCTTGACCCGGAGGACACCAAGATCGTGACGCTGGCGCGTTCCGCGCTGGCCCGAACGGGTGCCCTGGAGGGTGCCGCCGTGCGAGACACCGATGGGCGCACCTACATCGGCGTCACCGTCTCGCTGCCCTCACTGACGCTGACCGCGCTGCAGGCGGCGGTGGCTGCGGCCGTGGCCAGCGGGGCGAGGAGCCTGGAAGCGGCCGCCGTGGTGGCTGGCTCGGTGGACGCGGTGTCGTTGTCCGCAGTTCGCGAGCTCGGGCCCACTGCCCGGGTGTTGCTGATCGACCAGCGCGGCAAGGTCCATGACGTGCTGGTCGCGGGGGTCTAGCGATGGCCGCAGGCGCCGAGGGGCCGTTCCGGGCTGGGTTCGCCTGCCTGGTGGGCCGGCCCAACGTCGGCAAGTCGACGCTGACCAACGCGCTGGTGGGCCAGAAGGTCGCGATCACCTCCAGCCGGCCGCAGACCACTCGGCACACCATCCGGGGCATCGTGCACCAACCGAACGGGCAACTCGTGCTGGTGGACACACCCGGCCTGCACCGCCCGCGCACGTTGCTCGGCGAACGGCTCAATGGCCTGGTGCGCGCGACCTGGTCCGAGGTGGATGCGATCGGCTTGTGCGTACCCGCCGACGCCGCGATCGGGCCCGGAGACCGCTTTATCGCCGGCGAGCTCGCCGACCTGGCTCGGCGCACCCCGGTGTTCGGCATCCTGACCAAGACCGACCTGGTGGCTCCGCAGCGGGTAGCCGAGCAGCTCGCCGCGCTCGCTGAGCTGGCGCGTTCAGCCGGTCTTGGTGAGTTCGCTGAACTGGTGCCGGTGTCCGCGGTCGACGGCTTCCAGGTACGGTTGCTCGCCGACCTGCTGCTGGCCCGGATGCCGGAGTCCCCGCCGCTGTACCCGGATGGGGAGCTCACCGACGAACCGGAGCAGATCCTGGTCGCTGAGCTGGTGCGGGAGGCGGCGCTGGAAGGCGTGCGCGATGAGCTGCCGCACTCGCTGGCCGTGATCGTGGAGGAGATGATCCCGCGTGAGGGCCGCCCTGATCTGCTGGACGTCTACGCGAACCTCTACGTCGAGCGGAACAGCCAGAAGGCCATCGTGATTGGACGCGGTGGCCAGCGGCTCAAAGAGGTCGGCAGTCGCGCGCGGGCGCACATCGAGGCCCTGCTGGGCACCTCGGTATATCTCGATCTGCACGTGAAAATCGCCAAAGACTGGCAGCGTGACCCCAAGCAGCTGCGCCGGCTTGGTTTCTGAACTCGGCTCGCAAGTTCAGTTTACGGGTCCTCTTTGTCGATCACGCATTCTCGAAGATTGTTGGGGTCGGGTCTGTAAGGCGCGGGATCAATATCCCCAAAATTGGCCAGAAAAGCCGTGTCCCACACCTTGCTGATGATAAAGCTTCTGATTTTCTCATTGAGGAGTTTGCAGTTTTTGTCGCCATCTTCGGGTTGAAGTCCGATGCCCCATCGTTCGAGCGCGCCGAAACGTACGGCTATGGGCACCTCAAGTAGGGGATCTCGGCGTGCATAACCTTGAAGGAGAAGCTGATCGGTCGAGACTACTTGCACATATCCTTCGCTCAGCCGCTTGACGCATTCACCCAAACCGACAAGTTCTGTGACAATCACGCCTCTTATGGCTTTGAGCTGCCGGGCCGATGTGCTGCCTAGTTGTGCGCATACATTTTTCCCCACCAAGTCTTGAGGTCCCCGGATCGTGAGATTGTCCCCCTTCCTCATCATCACGCCTTGTTGTGTTGTAAGATAAGGTCCCGCAAAATCAATAAGAGGCTCCCGAAAATCTGCTATTGAATAGCTGGATACAATAAAACTAACTCTTCGCTCCCGAAGAACGGTCTCTCGATTCTCGATATTTACGTCTATCTCGGTTGGCAGGAATTTGGGCGATGAATTGTCTCCGATCCACCGATAAAGGTCGACGTCGAAACCGCTGCGTTGATTTGTAAGCGGATCTTGATAGGCCACGGATGGCGCATCTGTCATTACGCCGACGGACACGGGAGCATCAAGGGCATTTGCGGACGAGCAGGCCGCCAGGAGAAGAATTAGCCCGGCAGTGGAGCAGGTAAACCTTCTTGCTCGTCTCATTTACCAACCCGATTCGCTAGTCGTAAAACTTTGCATTTGTCACGCTGAGGCTCATCCTGCACCCCTCGTCTACTCGAAGCTTGACGCTGATCACCAAGTCGCGGACTTCTCTGCCGATACTGATTGTCGCCCGACCTTCTCGGCCTTTCACGCTGATGGGAGGCTTGGGTGCTCCGTTGACTGCTGGCTTCAGTGTCATTGTGGCCGACTGGTAACAATCTCCTGTCCCGATAGTATTCTCCAAATGCGGAGTTAGGTCGAGATTGTTAAGGTCGGGTATTTTTTCGGCGAAGAGGACGATCGCTTCACTGCCGTTGAACATCTCGTCGCCCCCTTTAACTTTTGCTTGGTCGGCGAGTTGCACGGCGGGTCCTCGCAAGAGAAAAAGTCCGAGTGCTAAAATCCCAGTCACCAGGAAGGCGAAAAAGATAGAAATAAGCAACTTGACCCTTTTTGGCATCTTGTCAAGCGCGGACTGGGGAAAGATGTTTCCGTCAGGGTTGATCGGGCTGTAGTTCGTCGATCGAGCGGGAGCGCCAGCTATAGTTAACCCAACTGAAAGAAAGGCTAGAAGGAGTGATAGGACGCCTGCAATGTGACTACCCTGTGGACCAATGAAGAGCAGGGCAAGAATTGCGAGGGTGCCCAAGCTTATTAGTGTCACTGTCCATATTCGCCTCTTTGGGAGGGTGTCGTGTGGCTGCATCCGCTTCTCCCGGAGGGCGTCAGCTAGAGGTCGTTTATTGCACCATGAGCCCGTAGCCCTGGGCTAGACAGGATCGAAATTCATCCAAATGGAGCAGCGGGATGGCCTTTCCTGAGTGGCCTGCGGGAGGTAGGGACGACTGCTGGCGGCGCGCTGAGGGGTGTCGTCCAGGAAGAAAACTGGCGTCCCGAGATACGGGAGATGCGCCCTCTCGACCATCCGTGAGTAGTAGATAGCGGTTACGCCACTGCGCGCGTCCAGCTGAATCTTGGCGGGGCAGGTGCGACGATGAGCGGGTGAATCTGTACCGTGACACCGGGATCGTGCTGCGGGTGCAGAAGCTGGGCGAGGCCGACCGCATCATCACCCTGCTGACCCGCCGGCACGGACGGGTACGCGCGGTGGCCAAGGGGGTGCGGCGCACCTCATCGAAGTTCGGCGCCCGGCTCGAGCCGTTCGGGCATGTCGACGTTCAGTTCTATCGCGGGCGGACGCTGGACATCATCACCCAGGTCGAGACCGTCGACGGCTTCGGATCCCGGCTGGTGGGCGATTATGGCCGGTACACCACCGGCTGTGCGGTGCTGGAGACCGCCGAGCGGCTCGCCGGCGCCGAAGGCGAACCGGCGCTTCGGCTGTACTTGCTGGTGGTGGGTGCGCTGCGGGCGCTGGCTGACGGGCAGCGGCACGCCCCACTGGTACTCGACGCATTCCTGCTCCGCGCGATGGCCGCTGCCGGGTGGGCGCCCGCGCTGACCGAATGCGCCCGATGCGGGCTACCGGGTCCACACCAGGCGTTCAGCGTTCCCGCCGGTGGTGTGGTCTGCCCCGGGTGCCGTCCCCCCGGCGCCGCCACCCCGTCGCCCCAGGCCCTGGAGCTGCTCGATGCCCTCATGCACGGACATTGGCCCCACGCCGAGCGCACCCCCGCCGCGGCCGCCCGCGAAGCCAGCGGCCTCGTCGCCGCGCACCTCCAATGGCACCTGGAACGCCAACTCCGCTCCCTGCCCCTCGTCGAACGCTCTCGCCTGCCGCATTCAGCAGGCTGAGCGGGGTTAACCCGGCGCCGGATAGCCCCGCTGAGCCTGCTGACTGCGCTACGCGGCAGGATAGGCCGGTGGTTCGAGCGCCTGAGTCGCATCCGTCGGGGGCTCGGGCACCATCGCTTCCTGCAGAGCGGGTGCCGCGGCATGTGGCGCTGGTGATGGACGGCAACGGGCGGTGGGCGCAGCAGCGCGGGCTGGCTCGCACCGAGGGGCACCGCCGTGGTGAGGCGGTGCTGCTGGACCTGGTGTGTGGCTGCATCGAGCTGGGTGTGCAGTGGTTGTCGGCGTATGCGTTCTCCACCGAGAACTGGCGACGCAGCCCCGAGGAGGTGCGGTTCCTGATGGGCTTCAACCGCGACGTCATCCGCCGCCGCCGTGACCAGATGCACGAGATGGGCGTCCGGGTGCGCTGGGCTGGGCGCCGCCCGCGGTTGTGGCGCAGCGTGATCCGGGAGCTGGAGGTCGCCGAGGAGCTGACCGCGAAGAACGACGTGATGACGCTAACCATGTGTGTGAACTACGGTGGTCGCGCCGAGATCGCCGACGCGGCGCGCGAGCTGGCCCGCCGGGCGGCCCGCGGCGAGATCGACCCGGAGCGCATCGACGAGCGGATGCTGGCCCGTTACCTGGATGAACCGGACATGCCTGACGTCGACCTGTTCCTGCGGCCATCGGGGGAGCAGCGCATCTCCAATTTCCTCATCTGGCAATCTGCCTATGCCGAACTGGTGTTCCAGGACATCCTGTTCCCCGACCTGGACCGCCGGGACCTGTGGCGGGCTTGCGAGGCCTACGCCGCCCGCGACCGCCGCTTCGGCGGGACCCTCCAGACGGTGCCAGCTGAACCCGTGCCAGCCGATAACCGTCACAGCTCCGGGAGGACGATCCGATGAGCCGCGATAAGGCCGCGGCGAGTCTCACCTCGGCACAAGAGCTGCTCAACGCCGCCCGCACGGCGCTGGAGCGCTTCCAAGAGGTCACGGTGGACGACGACGGCTCGCTGACCTTCCAGCACTCCGAGGTGCCCTGCGCAGTACAGGCGGTGGAGCTCGTCGAGGGCTTGGCGATGCTCAGCCTGACCTGCGTGGTCGCCTGGGACGTTGCTGATGACGGTGAGCTGGCCGAGCGGATTGCCACCCGGGCCGGGCAAGGACTGTTCGGCACCCTCGGGCTGGTCCGCACCGAGCGCGGGGCCGATCTGATGCTGCGCTACGCCTTCCCCGCAGCCGGCCTGAGCAGCGTGCCGCTGGGCACGCTGCTGATGCTCGTGGTGTCCACCGCCTCACAGGTCCGCGCTGAGCTG
>JBOHFW010000373.1:0-6683 GCA_050699835.1 Pseudonocardiaceae bacterium
GTATCAGCGCGCTGCAGGGATCGGCCTTGCTGAGCGCAGCCGACCCGCGGGGCGCCGCGGCGCGCGCCGAACTGCAACAAATGAGCAGTGACCGGACGCGGGCTGTGAACGAACTGAACGACGTCGAGGGACGTATCGCGCAGGTTCAGGCGCAGGCTGCGGCCAGCCGGCAGAACTTCACCGTCATCGAGCCGCCGGTGGCGTCGCGGGCTCCGGTGGCGCGTTCCCGGCCCCTGCTCGTTGCCGGTGGGGCGGTGTTCGCCGCTGCGCTCGGCGCCGTCGTCCTGGTCGCGATCCGGCGGGCCGACCGCCGGCTGCGGGGAGGCTCGGACATCGCCGCCGCACTCGGCGGCCCCCTGCTCGGCACCGTGGAGGCTCCCGCCGAGGGCGAGGCTGTCTCGGCCATGAACGGTTCGCACGTGCGCTACCGGCGAGTGCTGGCCCGGTTGCGCGGGGCGCAGGATGACTCGGTCCGGCTGCTCGTCGTCGTCGTCGATGGTGACGCGCCTGCTTCCAGAGCGGTTGGCCGGCTGGCGGCAGCGGCCGTGGGCGCCAGCACGGATCAGGCCCAGACGAGGCCCCCCGCGGTGCTCGACGTCGTGTCTGTCTCCGCTGCTCGGCCGATCCTTCCGGAGTCGGCCGAGCGCTCGGAGGTTCTTGTGGTGGTGACATCCGGGACCAGGACTGCGTGGGAGCTCCTCGGTGTCGCGGAGGCATGTCATGACGCTGGCCACCCGGTCGCCGGGGTGCTCATGGTGCTACCGGGGATCGGCGCGGACGGGACCCAGGACTTCGGTCTTGACCAGGTGAGGGCCAGCGCAGCGGTAGGACCGCTGCGTGGCCGCGCCGGTGGGGATCCGGCGTGACGGGGGACGGTGCCGCGTCGGCGTCGGCGCCGCTGCCGCTGCCGCTGCTGGACCTCACCCGACTCGTTGCGGGGATTCGTTGGCGACGGCGTACCTGGATCTCCCTCGCCGTGCTCGGGCTGTTTCTCGGGGTGCTGCTGACCGTCTTGTTGCCGCCCCGCCCGATGGCGGTCACGAGCGTGCTGGTCGCCCACGCGGAGGATCAGAAGGCGGACTCGGAAGGCCTGATGCAGACCGACGTCGCCCTCTGCCAGACCAGCGAGGTCGCCGGGAGGGCACTGAAAGAGCTCAACATCAACGAGCGTCCCAGTGGATTCCTCGCCAGCTATCAGTGCACGAGCGAGGCTCCGAACATCCTGACGATCACCGTGGACGGCGCGAGCGAGCTCGACGCGGTGCGCCGCGCCCAGGTAATCGCCGACGTTGTTATTGCCAACCATCTCAAACGAACCGAGGACGCGGCTGACGCTCAGGCCGACGCACTGCTCGACCGGCGAGCGCGGCTGGAACGTACCCTGGCGATGCTCAACAACTCGATCTCCGCAGCCACTGCACCGGCCCAGCTCGAGGCGCTGTACACCGCCCGGGCGGGCATCACGTCGCAGATCCTGGACCTGGCTCGGCAGGTGGAGGATGCCCGGGTAGGAATCCCCACGGTCACCGCGGGAACCCGGCTCGTGGACCCGGCCAGGGCACTCCCGATCGGGCTCATCCGATCCGCCGTCACCAACACCTTCGTGGGTCTCATACTGGGCCTTGGTGCCGGGCTCGCGGTGGCCGCGGTGCGGTCGGTGACGCAGGATCGTCCGGTCCTGCGCCGCGACATTGCCGCCGAGCTGGGCGTGTCGATCATCGCCCAGCTGCCCAGCCCGCCCCGGGGACCGCAGCGGTTGTGGCGCCGCTCACGCCATGTCAGAGACCGGCAGCGGGCGGCCGAGACGCTGGCCCGAGTCGTCCGGGGGGCGCGCTGCCCGGTATCGCTGCTCGAGATCGGGTGCCCGGGCGTGGCTGCGGCGCTTGCACTCGACATCACCGCACGCCTGGCTCCCGAGCACCCGGAGCTCGACCTCGGGGTCGGCACGGTCGGCCCTGGGACGTCCTGGGTGGACCTGCGCCGGCTCGGAGCCGAGACGTTGCTGATCGTCCGAGCCGGCCACGCGACCACGCTGGGGCTGCACACCATCGCGCGCCAGCTGGCCCATGCGGAGATCTCCGCGATCGGGGCGGTGCTCGTCCATCCCGATCCGAGAGACCGCTCCGACGGCACGTTGTGGGACGGGCTGCACACCGTCCTGCGGGAAACCGCAACAAACGGCACGGCAATCAACGGCACAGCAGCAAACGGCACGGCCCAGATGCTTGCTCGGCCACCCGCGCGGTCCGACAACGGCCAATCCGTTCTCGAACCGTCCTCCACCCCGGATGAAAAGTAGGTATGCACATGAATGTCGCATTGTTCGGACTCGGCTATGTCGGGTCAGTGACCGCTGCCTGTCTGGCCACCTGCGGCCATCAGGTGGCCGGCGTCGACATCGACACCGGCAAGGTCTCGGCGCTGACCGAGGGCCGACCTCCGGTCGTCGAAGCCGGTCTGGACTCGCTGGTGGCCGCGGCGGTGGCCGCCGGTTCGCTGCGCGCTACCGAGTCGGTGCCCGACGGCTTGCGGTGCGCCGATGTCTCCCTGGTGTGTGTGGGCACCCCGTCGGCCGGCAACGGCAGCACGGACCTTGTCCAGGTGCGCCGGGTTATCGCGGAGATCGGGGCGGTGCTGGCGGAGCAGGGCCGGCCACACACCGTGGTCATCCGCTCGACCGTGCCGCCAGGCACGGTCGAGGACGTCGTCGTACCGCTGCTCGAGTCGACCTCGGGGCGCCGGATCGGCCGCGGCCTTCAGGTGGCGGTGTGCCCCGAGTTCCTCCGGGAGGGCTCCAGCGTCGCGGATTTCTTCACCCCGCCCTTTCTCGTCATCGGTGGCACACCCGAGGCGAGCGCGGCGGTGCGTGAGCTCTTCAGGTTCCTGCGGTGCTCCGTGCACGTGGTTCCGATCCGTACGGCCGAGAGCATCAAGTACGCGTGCAACGCCTTCCACGCGCTCAAGGTGTCCTTCACCAACGAGCTCTCCCGCCTGTACCGGTTGCTGGGCGTGGACGCCCGGGAGGTCATGGAGGTGTTTGTCCAGGACCACGAGTTGAACATCTCGCCGGCCTACCTGCGTCCCGGTTTCGCCTTTGGCGGCTCGTGCCTACCGAAGGACCTGCGGAGCCTGCTCTACCTGGCCCGGATGAACTCCGTGGACCTCCCGGTACTCCAGGGCGCGCTGGCCTCCAACGAAATGCTCATCCGTGACCTCGCGGACCGGGTGGTGCATTCGGTGGAGGAGAACGGCATCACGAACCGGCGGGTCGCGCTGCTCGGCTTGTCGTTCAAGCATCAGTCGATCAATCATCAGACCGACGACCTGCGGGAGAGCCCGAGCGTCACGCTCGCCGAGATTCTGATCGGCAAGGGCATCGAGGTGCGCATCCACGACGCCGTGGTCAACCCAGCCCAGCTGCGCGGAGCGAACCTCCGTTACGTCCAGTCCCGCCTGCCTCACCTGCAGAAGGTGTTGCACGACAACGTCGCCGACGCCCTGGAAGGCACCCAGGTGGCGGTGGTTTCGACGGCTGACCCGCAGGTGGTGCGGGCTGTGGTGCAGTCCAGCCCGCGCACCGTGTTCGACCTGCACGGCCGGCTCGGCGCCGAGGTCGAGGCGCTGGCGGGCTACCGGGGGGTGGGCTGGTGAGACCCGCCTCAGGCCGGCCCTTAGACCGGCCCTTGAACCGGCCCTTAGACCGGCCCTTGAACCGGCACAGTCGGCACGTCTGCATCGTGGTCCAGAACCTTCCGGTGCCCTTCGACCGGCGGGTCTGGCTGGAATGCCGCGCGCTGCGCGATCACGGGTACGAGGTGTCGGTGGTGTGCCCCAAAGGCAACGGGGACCCTAGCTATCAGGTGCTGGAGGGTGTCCACCTGTTCAAGTACCGGGCGTTCCCGCCGATCACCCGGCAGGCGATGTTCATCGCCGAGTACGCCTATTCGATTCTCGCCACGATGGTGCAGCTGGCGCGGGCCTGGAAACGCCGGCCGTTCGGTGTCGTGCAGGTATGCAACCCGCCGGACGTGCTATGCGCGGCGGTCTTTCCGTTCATGTTGCTCTTCCGCGTCACCCTGGTGTTCGACCAGCACGACCTCTGCCCGGAGCTGTACCGGTCGCGTTTCGCGGCGCCGTCATCGCTGCCCTACCGGGCACTGCTGCTGGCCGAGCGGCTCACCTACCGCCTGGCGGCCCACGTCATCGCCACCAACGACTCGTATCGCCGGGTCGCTCTGGACCGTGGGGGGAAGCGCCCGGCGGATGTCACAGTCGTGCGGACCGGTCCGGATCCGGACCGGATGCGGCGTGGGGAGCCGGACGAGACGCTGCGCCGGGGTTACCGGTACCTGCTGGTCTACCTCGGGGTGATGGGGCCGCAGGACGGTGTGGACCTCGCCTTGCGCGCGATGCACCACATCGTGCACGTCCGTGGCCGGACCGATGTGGCACTGACCCTCATCGGGGACGGTGACGCGGCGCGGGGACTGCGCAGCCTCGCCACCGAGCTCGGGCTCAGCGGCTACGTCGAGTTCACCGGGCGGGCACCCGACGAGCTGGTGGCCAGGCTGCTCTCCAGCGCCGACATCGGCCTGTCACCGGACCCGAAGAACCCGCTCAACGACGTGTCCACGATGAACAAGACCATGGAATATATGGCCTTCGAGCTTCCGGTTGTGGCGTTCGACCTGGTCGAGACCCGGATCTCGGCGCAGCAGGCCGCCGTCTACGCCGAGCCGAACCGGGTCGAGGGCTACGCGGAGGCGATCCTGGACCTGCTGGCGGACGAGGTCACGCGCAAGCAGATGGGTGCGTGCGGTCGCCGCCGGGTCGAGGATGTGCTCGCCTGGCGCAATCAGATCCCGCCGTATGTCGGCGTCTACGACCGCCTCACCGGCAGCTGAGGCAGGCGGAAAACCATGTGCGGCATCGCAGGTAGTTTCCTCTGGCCCGACGGCGGCCCACTCACCGAGCGCCTTACCGCGGCGCTGGCCCATCGAGGTCCGGATGGCACCGGCCGGTACACCCATGGTGCCGGTGGCGGTGAGGTCCACCTCGGGCACCAGCGGCTCTCGATCATCGACCTATCACCGACCGGGGCGCAGCCGATGGTCTCCGGCGGCCTCGCGCTCACCTACAACGGCGAGCTCTACAACGCGCCCGAGTTGCGCGCCGAGCTCATCGCCGCCGGGGTGCGCTTCCGGGGCAGCTCCGACACGGAGGTGCTGCTCGAGGCATGGCGCCGCTGGGGCACGGGCTGCCTGCCGCGGCTGCGCGGCATGTTCGCGTTCGCGGTATTCGACGAGCGCACCGGCGAACTCGTGCTGGTGCGGGACCAGCTGGGTATCAAACCCTTGTTCCTGGTCCGCCGCGGCCACGGGCTGGCCTTCGCCTCCGAGCTCAAGGCACTCGCCGGAGCGCTTGGTGCCTCCCTGCACATCGATGAGGCGGCGCTGGTGGCCTCCCTGCTGTATTACTGGGTCCCCGACAGCCGGTGTGCCTTCCGGGAGGCCGAGAAGCTGCCGCCGGGAACGTGGCTGCGCGCCTGGCCCGATGGGCGAATGGAGCAGGGCCGGTTCTGGTCGATCCGGGAGGTTGCTCAGCAGGCGCAGGAGCTTTCCGGGGCGCCGGACCTGGACGCCGTCATTGCCGACTCGACCCAGCGGCACCTACTCTCCGATGTCCCGGTCGCGACGTTCCTCTCCGGCGGGTTGGACTCCAGTTATCTCACCGCGCTGGCCGCGCGGCACCGGCCCGGCACCACCGCCTACACCATCGGGTTCCGCGCGCAGGACGCGAAGTTCGAGGCGATGCCCGACGACCTGCGCTACGCCCGGCAGGTGGCCGCCCGGTTCGGGATCGATCTGCACGAGATCGAGATCGCCCCGAAGATCCTTGAGCTGCTCCCGCACCTGTGCTACCACCTCGACGAGCCGATCGGCGATCCGGCGGCGATCAACACGTTCCTGATCTGCTCGGCGGCCCGGGAGGCCGGCGTCAAGGTGATGCTGTCCGGGATGGGCGCCGATGAGCTGTTCGCGGGGTATCGCAAGCACCTGGCGAATCTGCTGGCCGTGCGCTACCAGGGCGTTCCGGGGTCGTTGCGGAGACCACTGCGGTCGGCTATCGACCGGCTGCCGGTGGCGTCGTCGCGGCGCGGGTACCGTTCGGTCCGCTTCGCCAAGCGCTTCCTCTCCTTCGCGGACCTACCGGAGGAGACCGCTTTCCGCCGCAGCTACACCATGTACGACCGGCTGGAGCTGCTCGACCTGCTCAGCCCACACCTCGGTGGGATCGTCGACGACGTGCTCACCGAGCACGCGGTCACCTTCAGCGACAACGCGCTCGGTGACCACGTCAACCGCATGTGCCTTGCGGACACCAGGCTGTTCCTGCCGGGACTGAACCTCGCCTACACCGACCGGGCCAGCATGGCCGCGTCGGTCGAGGTCCGCGTGCCGTTCGTCGACGTGGAAGTCGTCAAGGCCGCGTTCAGCGTCCCGGGGCACCAGAAGATCGTCGGGCGGCAGGGCAAGGTCGCGCTCAAGCAGGCCGCGCTGTCGATCCTGCCGCGGGAGATCGTGTACCGGCCGAAGGGGCTGTTCAGCGCACCGCTGCGGGCGTGGATGAGTCGAGACCTCGCGCCGCTGGTAGACGAGCTCGTCAACGACGGGGTCCTGGTG
>JBOHFW010000374.1:0-8113 GCA_050699835.1 Pseudonocardiaceae bacterium
CGCTTGACCTCCAAGTCCTCAGCGACCGCCTCCACCACGAGATCAACAGCAGCGAAGTCGTCCAGCGACGTGGTGGTCGTAATCCGCCCGAGAGCCGCGTCGCGATCAGCCTCGGAGAGCTTGCCCCGGTTGACGGCCTTGTCCAGCGAGCGGGTGATCGCGGCCACCGCGCCATCGGTCCGGCTACTACTACGGCCGCGGACGATCACGTCGTGCCCGCCCTTGGCTAGCACCTCGACGATGCCGGTGGCCATCGTCCCGGTGCCCACCACGCCGACGGTGCCGATCGAGCGGGTCGCCGCGCCGGACTCCTCGCCGGACGGGGTGCCGACATCGGGCACCACTGTCGAGGAGTCCTGCGCCGCGTAGGTGTAGAAGCCACGGCCCGATTTCCGGCCGAGCAGCCCAGCGGTGATCATCTGCTTGAGCACCGGCACCGGCGCGTGCAGCCGGTCCCGGGACTGGCGGTACAGCGCGTCCAGGATCTCGTAGGCGGTGTCCAGGCCGATCAGATCCAGCAGCGCCAGCGGTCCCATCGGGTACCCGCAGCCCAAGCGCATCGCGGTGTCGAGATCCTCCCGGGTGGCGTAACGCTCCTCGAACATCCGCGCCGCGTGGTTGAGGTAGCCGAACAGCAGGCTGTTGGCGATGAACCCGGCCCGATCCCCGACCACCACCGGGGTCTTGCCCAGCGACTCCGCGAGCGCGGTGACATCGTCGATCACCTGGGGATCGGTGACCACGGTGCGCACCACCTCGACCAGCTTGAGCACCGGTGCCGGGTTGAAGAAGTGCAACCCGACGACCTTGTCCGGCCGCTTGGTCCGCGCCGCGAGCTGGGTGATCGACAAGCTCGAGGTGTTGGACGCCAGCACGACCTCGCTGCGCACGAGCCCGTCGAGCTCGGTGAAGATCCGGGCCTTGAGGTCTAGGCGCTCCGGGACGGCTTCGATGACGAGGTCCACGTCGGCCAGGTCGGCCAGCGTCGTGGTGAAGGTGATCCGGTTGAGCAGCTCACCGCGGGCTGTCTCGTCGAGCTTCCCGCGCTCCAGGGCGCGGCCGGTGGAGTGCTCGAGATGCCGCCGGCCTCGGGCCACTCCGTGCTCATCAAGCTCGGCTGCCATCACCTCAAGCCCGGTGCGGGCGAGCACCTCAGCGATCCCGGCGCCCATCGTGCCCATGCCCACTACGCCGACCGTCTTGATCGGAGTCATCTCGTGCCTCCCGCTCAGCGACCGTAAAGGATCCGGACAATCCGTAGCAGCAACCGCATCGCCCAGGTTGGGCGGGCGAAGGTGAGCACCCGCACCACGGGACGGAATCGACGGCGGGTGACCGCCTTGGCGCGAGTGAATTCGCGGAGACCGTCGGCGCCATGGACCCGTCCGAACCCCGAGTCACCGACCCCACCGAAGGGCAGGGAGGGCACTACGGCGTAGGAGATCACGCTGTTGATCGCGACCATCCCGCACCGCAGCCGACCAGAGATCTCCGCCCCGCGACGCCGGGAGAAGACCGCCGCGCCCAGCCCGTAGCGGCCGGCGTTGACCCGCTGCACCGCCTCGTCCAGGGTCGCGACCCGATGCACCGTCAACGTCGGCCCGAAACTCTCCTCGGTCACCGCGGTGGAGCTCTCCGGGACGTCGACCAGCACGACCGGCTCCACAAAGGGCGGGCGAACCGACTCCGTGCCACCAACCACCGCGCTGCCGCCACTGGAGAGCGCGTCGGTGAGGTGATCGCGGATCACGTCGACCTGATCGGGCCTGGTGATCGGGCCCACGTCAGCGCGGGGATCGCCACCGACCCGCAGCCGGCGGGTCTTGGCGACGACCCGCTTGGTGAACTCCTGGGCGACCTCATCAACGACGTACACCCGCTCCACCCCGACGCAGGTCTGCCCGGCATTGGCCATCCCGCCCCAGACCGCGGCGTCGGCAGCCGCATCGAGGTTGGCGTCGGCATCCACCAGCAGCGCGTCGGTACCTCCGCACTCGATCACCACCGGGGTCAGCGTCTGCGCGCAGGTTGCCATCACCTGCTTCGCGGTGGCGGTGGATCCGGTGAACGCCAGCTTGTCCACGCCGGCCCGGCACAGCGCCGTCCCGGTCTCCCCGAACCCGGTGACGACCTGCAGCACCGGGTGCTCGGGCACCACCTGCGCGAGGCTCTCGGCCAGTGCCCGGCCCACTCCGGGGGTCAGCTCGCTGGGCTTGAACACCACGGCGTTGCCGGCCGCCAGCGCGTAGCCGATCGAACCCATCGGGGTGTGCGCGGGATAGTTCCACGGTCCGATCACACCGATCACCCCGTAGGGCTCGTACTCCACCGTCGAGGCCTCCTGGAACATCAGCAGACCCGAGCCGACCCGGCGGCGGCGCAGCACCCGCTCGGCGTTGCGCGCGGCCCAGTCCAGGTGCATGATCACCAGCACGCATTCCAGCTGGGCGTCATCCCGCGGCTTGCCGGTCTCGGTGGTGATCAGTTCGGCCAACTCGTCGATCCGCCGGGTCAGCGCCGCGCGCCACGCTGAGAGCCGGCGGCGGCGCCCGTCGAACCCGAGCGCAGCCCACCACTGGGCCGCCTCCCGGGCACGATCGACAGCGGCTCGCACCACCGCCTCGTCGCACACCGGGTGATAGTCGACGACCTCGCCGGTTCGCGGGTCAATCGAGGCGAAGCGGTCCGTCTCGCGGCTGTGTGCCTGACTGCCGTTTATGGTCTGAGCCATCGTCATCGCACCCCCGCATCGGCTTACGGTGGCAGCCTACGGGTCAGAACAACCGCAGCTCTACGCTCTCTACACCACGCAACTCGTCGTAGTCGACGGTGACGCAGCGGATTCCCCGGTCGGTAGCCAGCGTGTGGGCCTGCGGCTTGATCTGCTGAGCCGCGAACACGCCGCGGACCGGCGCGAGCTGCGGGTCGCGGTTGAGCAGCTCCAGGTACCGGGTGAGCTGCTCCACCCCGTCGATCTCGCCCCGGCGCTTGATCTCCACCGCGACCGTCGCACCGTTGCCATCCCGGCACAGCAGATCGACCGGTCCGATGGCGGTGGGGTACTCACGGCGGATCAGCGTGAAGCCGGGACCCAGCGTCGTGGTGTGTTCCGCCAGCAAGGCCTGCAGGTGCGCTTCCACACCGTCCTTGACCAGCCCGGGATCCACGCCGAGCTCGTGGCGGGAGTCATGTACCACCTCGTCGATCTCGATGATCAGCTGTTCCCCGGCGCGGTTGGTGACCGTCCAGCGGCCCGGTTGCTCGGCCAGCGTGCAGGGTGGGCTCATCCAGTTCAACGGCTTATACGCGCCGCCGTCGGAGTGCACACTCACTGACCCATCCGCCTTGACCAGCAACAACCGGGGTGCCATCGGCAGGTGCGCGGTCAGGCGCCCCACGTAGTCCACCTGGCACCGAGCAATCACAAGCCGCACGGATCAGCAGCCTAGGGGACCGTGATGCGAGCCTCAGTCCGGCCAGGCTGGGTGGCGTTTCGCCAGGAACGCGGTCATGCCCTCCGTGGCCGCCGCGGTCTGGGACGCCGCCGCCATCACCTCGAGGGTCACGGCGTAGGCGTCCGCCTCGGGTCGGTCCAGCTGGGCGTAGAGGGTCTGCTTGCCCAGCGCCTTGCTGGTCCGGCTGCCGCGGGTGGCGCGGGCCAGCAGGTCGTTCACCGCGGCGTCCAGCTCCGCGTCCGGGACGGTCAGGTTGACCAACCCCCACTCTGCGGCGGTGCGGGCATCCACCACGTCGCCGGTCAGTGCCATCTCCATCAGCCGCTTGCGCCCGATTGAGCGGGCCACCGGCACCGCCGGTGTGTGGCAGAACCAGCCGCCCTTGCCGCCGGGCAGCGCGAAACCCGCCGACTCAGCGGCCACCGCCAGATCGCACGACGCCACCAGCTGGCAACCCGCCGCCGTGGCCAGCCCGTGCACCCGGGCCACCACCACCTGCGGAAGCGCCTGGATGGTCTGCATCATCTCGGTGCACAGCGTCAGCAGCTCGCGGACCCCGGCGAGATCGCGCGCGGCCACATCAGCGAAATCGTGCCCCGCGGAGAACACCGGGCCCTCGGCGCCAAGCACGATCCCGGTGGCATCCGAGCACCCCGCCGCAGTGAATGCGTCACGCAGTTCGACGAGGTGATCGGCGGAGAGCGCATTGCGCCGCTCCGGTCGGCTCATTGTGATCCGGACCGTGTCCCCGTCCCGCTCAACCTTCAACGACGAAAAGCCCATCTCCCCACGCTACGAGAACACTCTCATGGATGCTCCTTGCCCCAGTGGACGCGGATGACGTCCAGGATCTGGTCCATGATCTCGGTGAGCTCGAAATCCTTCGGGGTGAAGACCTGCGCGACGCCCTGAGCGCGCAGCACCTCGGCGTCCTGCGGGGGGATGATGCCGCCGACCACCACCGGGACGTCCCCGGCGCCCGCGGCGCGCAACCCGTCGACCACCGGGGGCACCACCTCCAGGTGCGAACCGGACAGCACCGACAGACCGACGACGTGCACATCCTCGGCGACCGCGGCCGCGACGATCTCCGCAGGCGTCAGCCGGATGCCCTGGTAGATCACCTCGAAGCCGACGTCGCGGGCCCGGACCGCGACCTGCTCGGCGCCGTTGGAGTGCCCGTCCAGCCCGGGCTTACCGACCAGCATTCTCAGCCGCCCGCCCAGCTCCGCACCGAGGACACGCACCCGGTCCCGGACCCGCGCGATCGCCTCACCCGCCGCACCCACCGCCGCCGCGCCGGTGATCCCGGTCGGCGCCCGGTACTCACCGAACACCGCGCGCAGCGCCCCCGCCCACTCCCCCGTCGTGACCCCCGCGCGAGCGCAGGCCATTGACGGCTCGACCAGGTTGGCATCCGTCTTCGCCGCCTCCACCAGCCGCCGCAGTGCATCGTCCACCGGCGCGGCGTCCCGGTCGGCCCGCCAGGTGTGGATCGCCTCGATCAGCTGGGCCTCGGCCTCCGGATCGATGGTCTCGATAGCCCCCGCTCCCTCGGCTTGCAGCGGGCTGGGGTCGGTCTCGGTGAACCGGTTGACCCCGACGATCACATCCTCGCCAGCCTCGATCCGCCGGCGCCGCGCCGCCAACGACGACACCAGCTGCGATTTCATGTATCCGGACTCGACGGCGACGATCGCCCCACCCATGCCCTGCACCCGGTCGATCTCCGCCCGGGCCTCGCCGGCGATCTCCGCGACCCGGGTCTCCACCACCCGGGAGCCGTCGAAGAGGTCCTCGTACTCCAGCAGGTCGGTCTCATACGCCAGCACCTGCTGCATCCGCAGCGCCCACTGCTGGTCCCAGGGCCGGGGCAGGCCGAGCGCCTCGTTCCACGCGGGCAGCTGCACCGCGCGGGCCCGGGCATCCCGGGACAGGGTCACCGCGAGCATTTCCAGCACGATGCGCTGGACGTTGTTCTCCGGCTGCGGCTCGGTCAGCCCCAGCGAATTGACCTGCACGCCGTACCGGAACCGGCGCAGCTTGGGGTCCTCAACCCCGTACCGGTCCCGGCAGGTCTCGTCCCACAACCGATCGAAGGCGCGCAGCTTGCACATCTCCTCAATGAAGCGCACCCCGGCATTGACGAAAAACGACATCCGCCCGACGACGTTGGCGAAATCCTCCGGCGCGACCTGCCCGCAGTCGCGCACTGAGTCCAGTACGGCGATCGCCGTGCACATGGCGTAGGCGACCTCCTGCACCGGTGTCGCTCCGGCCTCCTGCAGGTGGTAGCTGCAGATGTTGATCGGGTTCCACTTCGGGATGTGCTGGACCGCGTAGACCACCATGTCGGTGATCAACCGCAGGCTCGGCCGCGGTGGGAAAACGTACGTTCCCCGGGACAGGTACTCCTTGATGATGTCGTTTTGCGTGGTACCCGACAGTTGCGCCAGGTCCGCGCCGTGCTCGACAGCCACTGAGGCATACAACGCCAGCAGCCACATGGCGGTGGCGTTGATCGTCATCGACGTGTTGGCCTGCCCCATCGGGATGCCATCGAACAACGTGCGCATATCGCCGATGTGACTGATCGGCACACCGACCTTGCCGACCTCGCCCCGGGCCAGCTCGTGGTCGGGGTCGTAGCCGGTCTGGGTGGGCAGATCGAAGGCGACTGACAGGCCGGTCTGTCCCTTAGAGAGGTTACGCCGGTACAACGCGTTCGACGTGCGCGCCGAAGAGTGCCCGGCATAGGTGCGCATCACCCACGGCCGGTCCCGCTCGTGATCGCTGGGATAGGGCATCAGGGCACCTCCACCTCTCCTGAGGAGAATACTGGGCACCGACTCCTGACCAGCACCACCAATGAGGAAAGGAAGGGCCACCGCGGTGGACAGCACAATGATGGACGTCCCACTCACCGTGGGAATGATCATGCGCCACGGCATCACCGTGCACGGTGACGGTGAGGTGATCACGTGGACCGGTGACGGGGCCCGCCGGGCGAGCTACGCACAGGTGGGACGCCGCGCGGCACAGCTGGCCAGGACACTGCATGGGCTCGGCGTCACCGGTGACCAGCGGGTGGCCACATTCCAGTGGAACAACCAGGAACATCTGGAGGCCTACCTGGCGATCCCCGCGATGGGCGCGGTGCTGCACACCCTGAACCTGCGGCTAGCGCCCGATCAGGTGGCCTGGATCGCCAACCATGCCGAAGACGACGTGGTCATTGTGGACGGTTCGCTGGTGCCAGTGCTGGCCCGGGCCCTGCCGGAGATGAAAACGGTCCGGCACGTGCTGGTGGTCGGTTCCGCGGACACCGCGCCGCTGGATGGCGCTGCCCCGGAGGTGCACGCCTACGACGGGCTACTGGCCGCCCAGCCCGAGGAGTTCGACTGGCCAACCGGCATCGACGAGCGCACCGCGGCCGCGATGTGCTACACCAGCGGCACCACCGGCAACCCCAAGGGCGTTGTCTACAGCCACCGCTCGACCTACCTGCATTCGATGGCGATGTGCGCCGGTGAGGCCGCGGCCTTGGCCCCGGCCGACCGGATCCTGCCGGTGGTGCCGATGTTTCACGCCAACGCCTGGGGCCTGCCATACGCCGCGCTGATGTCCGGCGCCAGCTTGATCATGCCCGACCGCTTCCTCGCGGCCGGCCCCCTGGTCAGGTTGATCGAGGCGGAGCGACCCACGGTCTCCGGGGCGGTGCCGACGATCTGGGGCGAGCTGCTGCGCCATCTGCGTCAGCACGGCGGGGACGTGTCCTCGATCCGCCGGGTGGTGTGCGGAGGCTCGGCCGTGCCGCGCGCGCTGATGCAGGCGTTCTCCGATGAATTCGGCATCGAGATCAGGCAGGCCTGGGGGATGACCGAGATCTCGCCGCTCGGCTCAGTAGCCACCCCGCCGGTCGGCGCGGAGGGAGATGAGCTCTGGCGATACCGGGCTTGCCAAGGTCGGCTCGTCGCCGGTATCGAGGGCCGTGTCGTTGGCGACGGCGATGTGGTGCTGCCCTATGACGGCACGTCGATCGGCGAGATCGAGGTCCGCGGGCCCTGGGTCACCGGGCGGTACTACGGGCCCGATACTGGCGATGCGAACTCCGCTAAGTTTCACGACGGCTGGCTACGAACCGGCGATGTCGGCACCATCGATGAGCTGGGCTTCATCGCCATCAGCGACCGCGCCAAGGACGTCATTAAATCCGGCGGTGAGTGGATCTCTTCAGTGCACTTGGAGAACCTGCTGATGAGCCACCCGAAGGTGATCGAGGCCGCGGTGGTCGCCGTCCCGGACGACAAGTGGGGGGAGCGACCCCTAGCCACCGTGGTCGTCGCCGACGGCGAACAGGTCAGCGCCACCGAGCTCCGCGATCACCTCAGCGCCTCGGTGCCAGCCTGGCAGCTCCCCGACCACTGGTCCTTCGTCACCGAGATCCCCAAGACCTCCGTAGGCAAGTTCGACAAGAAACTCCTCCGCCAACACCACACCAACGGCGACCTCGTGATCGTCCGATCCCGCTAAGCGATTACCCGAGGTCGGCGCCTTCTTGGCCGCGCTCCCAGTGGTGCGACCCGACAAAACCCACGGTGGTGCAACGTGGCCGGTATGACCGACAGCGAGGCCGCGCGGTACGCCTACCTCGCCGA
>JBOHFW010000375.1:0-17900 GCA_050699835.1 Pseudonocardiaceae bacterium
GGGTCTGAAGAGAAAACAACCGGACCACGCGGGTTCGTGCTGCTGCTACGCGGCGGCCGACGGCGGCGGTTGAGCCTGGATGGTGTAGCCGATCGCCTCGAGTTGGCGGATGAGTTTGCGTGCTCGCCGTTGTGGGTCCTCGCGGCGGATGAAGTAGTCCCCGCCGAGGTCATGGTAGGGCTGGTTTCCGTCTTACGACCCGGGATGTTGCGCATGTGCCGGGCGGTGAGCAACCAGACCTCCATCGCCTCTTCCAGCATGTAATAGGGGGCCTTCCAGTACACCCCGGTCGACTCCATCCCCACCCGCGTCACCCCGAGCTCAACCAGCCAGTCCCGCAACACCAGTAGTCCCGGGGTCGTCGTGGCGAACCGGCCCTGCTCCACGACCCCACCCGGCAGATGCGCCTCGGCAACGATCACATCCTTGTGCACGTCCAGACCAGCGGCCCGATCAACGATCCGTTCCACCTGCCCCACCTCCCAGATACCTCCCCAATAAGAACCGCCCGGGAGGGCCTCCCATCACAGAGTCTGAAGATCGCGCTCGAAGCAGCAGTTCACGGCACCCAAGACCCTCACGTCTGGCTGTCAAACGACCTCGCTCATGCCAAGAACCATCGACGTCGACCGGACGGCACCAGCAAGTTTTCCCGAGATCACGCCGACCCGCCAGGGTCCCCGATGGCTGTCATGCGGACAACGGTGCCACGAGGACCCGGCCCGACCAACGGAATCTGAGGCTCGGGGTCAAGCGCGCAGGGGACTGGGTGAGTGCTGATCGTGCATGGGCTCTCGTGCGAGGTGAGCTCACGTACCGGACTCGTCGCTTGTTGGTGACACATCGGAACTGAATGATGGCACGGATCGCCACTGGTTGATGAAGTTGATGAGGTCTGACCGGTAGTGTCGAATGCCGCGGCTGAGTAGTTGTTCGTAGTCTTGGGCGGTGCGCCGGAAGATCACAGCACGTGTTGCGCTGAATCTCTCGGCGGCGCGGTGGACGAGGTCGGTAACGACGGGGATGCTGTCGTTGGTCGTGGCGATAGACGCTAATTCTTCAAGGAAACTGATCTGAGCGTTTTTGTAGCGTCGGGTGATCTGGTGGAATGTTTGTCGTTGCCAGTCTTCCACGTCGCGTCGTTCGCGAACATTGTTCTCGATGTAGGGATTGTAGTATACGTTCTTGGTTGTGCTGTGGAAGAACTCGATCACTTTCCGGATGATCTCAAGTCGGTCGTCTGCGCAGCGGTAGGAGTAGGTGTATCCGTCGGGATTGAGTCCGCCGACGATGCCGAGCTTGCGTGCTTGTTGCTCGTAGGAGGTGTGGCGTTGGATGCGCATGGTCTTGAAGGGGGTGGCGATGCTGTCGAGGAGGTCGTGCTCGGTGATGCCGAGGACCTGCTGCCGGAACTCATCGGGAGTGGACATCGGATCGAGCGTGATGAACCCGGCGGCGACGAAGATGCCCTGGGCGCGGAGCAGATCGATGACAGTTTTGCCGGGATATCCTTTCCCGTAGATCGCGCGTTGGCGCCCGACCAGGCTTTCAATCCCCACGTACACGGCTCGTAATCCGGCCGCGTACAGGTCGGGCAGTCTGTGACGCAGGCGCCGGGCGGTGGGCAGCTTCTGCTTGCCTCGACCCAGACGGTGCCGCCGGCTTGGACGCTGCGCGCGGTGGAATGCTGGGCTGGCATAGCGAAAGGTGACGGTGTGGTGTCAGGTATGGCCGGAGGGAGCTGGGGGGCGTGCTGCGCGAGGCGGTCCAGTATTCGCGGCCAGCCGGCTTCGGCGTCGCCGCTCCAGGTCAGGACCGGCGCAGCATGCACCCGGCCCTCGGCGGTGTAGGAGGTGGTACCGCCGAAGACCACCAGGGGTGATCCCCGCCCGAGGGATGTCCGGGTTGCGAGCGCCTGGTCGAGCCGGTCCAACAGGACTGCCGCACCAGGCCGCAGCGCGACCAGGAGCAGGTCGAGATCGGGTGCGGTCTCGATGGCACACCAAATCCTTTCTGGTGGGTCAAAGGCCATATCGTGGTGGAAGGCGCAATGAAACCCATGTGACTCGATGAGCGCGTGCAGGATGTCCATGGCGATGGAGCGATCAGCGACGCCGGTGGTCTCCAGGCCGATGACACCGGCCGCGCAGGGTCGGGTGGCGGAGTCTGTGCTCACGGTGGCCTCGCGGTTAGTCCAGGATGGCGTAGGAGATAGCGGGCGCGTAGCGAAAGCGCCGGATGGTCATCTGGTGGCGATGTTCGAGCCATGCGGCGGTCTCACCGGGGAACAGCTCACTGCCCAGCTCGTCGAAGACAACGACCGTGCCGCGGGGCATCCTGGGGCGCAGCAGCTCCAGGGCGCATCGGGTGGCGCCGTAGGTGTCCGCATCGAGGTGCAGCAGGGACACGACGAGGTGGGGGTTGGCGTCGAGATAGGGCGCCAAGGTGTCTTCGACATCGCCGATGACCAGCTCAACTTTGGTCATGTGGCCGAGGTAGCGAGTGGTGTCGTGCATTCTGGCGGCCCGGTCGATGTCGGTGGCCATGTGCTCTTCGACGGCGAAGCCACCGATGTGTAGCTGCTCGCTGGCGGCGGGGGCGGACTCCTCCAGCGGGCTGAGTCGAGGTATGCCCGTGAAGGTGTCGAAACCGATGACCTTGCGGGTGTAGTTGGACGGCTCGTAGATCGAGGAGAGATGCAGCCAGGTCATGAGGCTGGCCCCGCGCCCCACGCCGATGTCGACCACGCTGCCATGAACATGGAGTTGCCGGGCAAAGACGTCATTGCGGGCGAGGAACTTGGTCAGGTCTTCCCGTCGGACGTATTTGGTGAAGTTCTGAAGTTTCGCGGCGGTGCTTCCCGAACTGTCATTCCAGTATTTTTCCTGCGCGGCATGGAACTCATGGTTGGCCACTGACTGGTTGCGCGTTTCACCCAGAAGCATTAGCGCTCCTCCCGGTTAGCTGACTGCTAGGCTTCGGGCCCTGTCGTGGGTCCCCGCGGCCCTTACTCCGACAACCGCAGGCGAGGATGGTGGTGGTGACGTGAGACCGAGTCCCCGCGGTGCCGAGCTTCCGCCGGAGTGGAGCCACAGCAAGCTTGCCGTGGTGATCCCGACCTATAACGAGGCGGACACCCTCCCTGTCCTGGTGAAACATCTGTTCGCGCTGCCCTTGCCCGCCCTGACGGTCATCGTGGCCGACGACAATTCCCCGGATGGCACCGGTGCCATCGCCGATGACCTCGCGGCAGCCGAGAACCGGCAGGGCCAGGACCGCATGGTCGTCCTGCACCGGCCGGGTAAGGCCGGGATCGGCCGGGCGCACGCGGCGGGCATGATCGCCGCGTTGGAGCGGGGCTTTGACTACGTCGCCCAAATGGATGCTGACATGTCGCATCCTCCCGAGGCGATCCCCGGCATGCTGGGGACCTTGCTGTCGCTCGATGCTGGAGTCGTCATCGGTAGTCGTTACGTCAATGGGGGGAGCCTGAGTCGGGATTGGGGGCGCGATCGGCGGTTTTTGTCGGCATTCGCGAACTTTTACGTGGACGCGATCCTCAAGTTGGGCATCAGGGATGCCACGGCGGGGTTCAAGGTATGGCGGGCGGATGTGCTGGCTCAGATCGACCTGGCTGGCTTGCGCAGCAACGGATACAGTTTCCAGGTCGAGATGAACTACCGATGCGCGAACCTCGGATACGTAGCCGTCGAGGTACCCATTCATTTCGAGGAGCGCTTGACCGGGGCAAGCAAGATGGGTCTGGTCGACAAATGGGAGTCGATGAGGTTGCCGTTTATTCTGCGCCGCCACAACCGTCGTCAGCATTCACGCCCACAGCCCTAGCTTGTGGACGGCACGACAAGTCGCCGGGCACGACGCAGCACGTAGCGAGCTGCGGGCGATAAGTTCACGCAGGTCGGCGGCGGTGTCGATGTCCATCGTCGGTGCGGCGAAGCCGACGGAGTACCCACGGTGGGTGGCGGTCACGACCAGGTCGTCACGGACGTCGCGCGAACTCATGTCCAGGCCCGCCACCAGATCCCAGCCTGATCGCAGCCCGAGCAGGTAGTAGCCGCCATCGGTGGCCGGCCCTACCACGACGTCGTTGTCATCCAGCGATCGGAATGAGTCGACCAGCACCTCTAGCTCGACGTGCGGAGTGTCCGCGCCCATGATGATGACCTGGAGGAAGCCCTCGGACTCGGCGGCCAGCAGCTGGTCATGTTGCTGCCCGGTGAGGTCTTGGGTGTCGTATCCGACGAACGAGGCAGCAGTGCTGGTTCCAGGTGCTACCGCGTCCAGAACCTCAGCGAAGCTGGGAGTAGACGGGGTGTGAACCCATCGGATATGCACGCTGAGGCGCTCCTGCAGCTGATAGGCGCGGGACGCGACGTCCGCGAGGAACGCTCGATACAGGACATCAGCGGCACCCGGTCCGACATCAGCGGCGAGTCGGGTCTTCGACCACCCCGGCTGCGGTTGCTTGGCGAAAATCAGGAGTAACCGCTTGATCACGGTTTGGCCGGGATCTGCCGGTCCCGCGAGGTGTGAGTCCACAGCGGCGCTCCCCCGGCTCTGGAATGGAAGACGGCGACCACGCCCGGGTTCGGCGACCACAGGCGGGGCCACCGCCGCTCATCGACGCCCCCTTGGCAGAGTCGGCGTGAGCGTCAGTGACCTGGGCAATTGCTGTCGGTAGTTGATCCGTTCGTCATGTGCACAGCCTCCCGCGGCAAGGTCGGGCACCCCGGGGACGGAACGTCCTAGTTTCGCGAGGGTTAGCCGATCACACCGAGGACTTCCGCCAACCTGCGCAACCCTGGCGGTCGGGCGGGGCCCGCCCACAGGTCGCGCACGATCGCCACCGCCAGGGTGTGATGCCGCATCCACCGCGGGCTACGGCGGTGCACGCCTTCCAGCGCCCGTACCGCCCGTTGGGCGTCACCGAGATCGGTGTAGGCCCGCGCCACATCCAGCAGTAGCCAGGTCCGCCACGACGGCGGGGTATCCCCGCTCAACCGGATGCCTCGTGCCAGGGCGAGTGCCTGTTCGGGCCGGCCGTGCTGCACCGCCAGGCGCACTCGTTCGATCCGCACGGCGGAACGGTGAACACCGACACCAACTTGGGGTTCGTCGGCAGCGGCAGCGTCGCCAGCCGACCCGCTGCACCTTCGGCGACGGTGAGCATGTCACTGGCCTGCTCGTAGTCCCCGGCCCGTCCCACGCTCGTCGCCGCTGAGATCAACAATCCGCCCCACACCCGGACCTGCTCAGCGGTTCGGAGCCTGTTGCGCTCGACATCATCAGCGGCATGAACGGCGAGCTGCTGTGCGTCACCTAACCGGTTCTGTCGCTGGTAGGCCCAGGCAACCGAGTTGGACACCATCGGCGTCAATAACGGGTCCGCTGCCGAATCCGCCGCCAGCAGCGCTCGCTCCAGACTCGCTAGCGCCAAGTCCGTTTTCCCCAACCGGATGGCCAGATGCTAACCGCGCTGCAGATGAGACCACTGGGTACGGACGTCATCGTGCACCGAGCATCTCCGCTGGTCATCCCAGGAGCGGGACCGGTCATCAGAGGTAGTGGGCCGATAGTTGCAGTGTCACGCGCACCGGGGGCATCGGCGTGGTCGACGCCGGGTCGCTGCCCCGCGCGGTGGCGGGTGTCAGGGGCATCAGCAACCAGCCGGTGCCGGCGCGCCGTCGATGTCGCGCCACGGGTTGTCTTCTCGGGCAGCGGGCCGGGGATCTGCTGTCCCGCCAGGCAAGTCGGCGTTCACGGCATGATTCCTTGGGCCGCGGGTCGTCATTGCGGTGGCGAGCCGGACAGCCCGGACCCCAGCCCGGCCCGGTGACGGGAGCCGGATCGTCATCGGGCGTTGCTCAGCGCGAGCAACGTGCAGGCTCGCCGGAGCCGGGAAGTGCGTGGCGGGTGCGGCGGGTGCGGCGGGATGCGCCGGGTGCACCAAGCCGAACAAGGCCCGCAGCGCCTGCCGCGCAGGGCCGTGATACACCCAGACCACGGTCTCGGGCGCGAAGATGTCCAGCTTGTCCCATACCGGAACCCTGGCCGTAGTGATCCGATCGAAGTCGCGGATGGTGACCAGATCCACGTAACCCTCCCACTCATAGCACGCGACCAGCGCATTCGGTGCTGTCTTGGGTCCACAGCAGTACACGACGAAACCGTCGGCGACCACGTCGACCAGCAGTCCTTCCACCACCGGGGGCAGGCTCATCTGCTCGCCGCAACCCGTGCCTGATGTGGCGTCGCGCCAGGGGTCGGAGGCGGGTCGTGGCGGTGAAGTGGGCATAGTGAGAGTCACCTCGGGTTGGTGGCCGGCCGGTCGCCGGGAGCCGAGTTGGGGGCCAGGGCTTCCACCGGCCGGCCGGCGATCTGTGGGGCGGTGCCTACGGGCCGGGGTCAGGTATCTCGGCGGGGATACCGCTAATGCAGGCCGTGCACAGCGCCCCCGGCGGACCGTTGGTGATGGTGAGACCTTTCAGCGGGTATTCGCTGACCGCAGAGCGCCTGAGCGTGATGCCCGGCGGCGGCAAGGCGGACCTGGGCTGGTTGCAGCAGGTGCAGGCGGCCATCGTCGGGGCAGCGCGCCCACCGCAGCGGCCCGACACCCGACACCCCGCCAGAGCAGCGGGAGTCCGGCCGGCAGGCAGACGGAAGCGGTGCAGGGCAGCTCGACCGGCGGCCAGCCGGGATCTTGGTGACGAACTGAGGCTCAGGCACCTGCAGACCCGCTCGCCGCAGGGCGTGGTCACAGTCCACAGTTCCCCCGATCTTGTCGTGTGGAAGGCGGCGGCTCCGCCCGGTGTGTCACCCAGAAGCGGGGCCGCCGCCACTCACCGCCACCCTGAGATATTGGTGAAGAGTGACGGCGTGGACATGACCCTCCCGGCTCAGGCACCCACGGGGATCACATGATCACGTGGACGTCAAGGGAGGATTGAGAGAGGATTCGCACCCTCCCTACCGGCTATCGGTAGCCCGCCAGGAGGGCGCCGATCCGTTGCCGCAGGTGCGCGACCTCGTCAAGGTGTTGATGCGCGGCGGCGTAGCGGGACAGTTCGCGCAGTTCCTCGGCGGCGCGGTGAGAGCGGATGGCGCCGGCGATATCCAAGGCCGCGTGCCCGATAGCGGCGGCCTGCAGCGGGTCGCCGGTGACCATCGTGAGACTGGCCAGCTTGGTCAGACAGATCGCCCGAGAGCGGGTGTCACCGGTGCCGGTGAACCCGGTCACTGCCGCCGCGAATCGGTCGCGGGCCTCGCCAGGATCGCGGCCCAATATCGCCAGGTCGAACAGGGATTGCCCGGTGAGTAGGGCATGCCGCTCGGTGTTGTAAAAGGCCATGACCGGCGGCTCATTATCTGGGATGAAGTGCGCGAAGTGGTCATCGGCGGTGCCGATGGCGGTCAGTGCCTCGCCGACCCGACGCATCTTGGCCAGCGCGCGGCCTCGGTCGACGTGCAGCACCGCCCGTACGGTCGGAGTGAGCCGATCAGCGCGGACCAGAGCCTGTTCGGCCAGCGTCAGACCATCATCGGGCTGCCCGGTCCAGATCGCCTGTACCGCCATGCTCGACAGGGCCTCGGCGCGCAAGGGCCAGTCCTTGGCCTGCTCGGCGCAGAACACCGCGAAGCAGTACACCCGGCGAGCCTCCTCCTGGGCGTTGGCGTCGACGGCCATATACCCGGCGATCTTGGCGAGGTAACCGACTGCGGAGTACAGCTCGGGGCGCAGCCGGTCCGGGCAGGTGGCCTGCAGCAGGCGGGCCGACCAGCGCAACTGGCCCATGACGGCCTCCCGGACCAACCCGCCACCGTAAGTGGCACTCCACGACTCGAACACTTGCGTGGCGGTGCGGATCTGCTCGATCTCGGTCGCGCCGATCCGATGAGGGATCGGAGTGGGTTCGCCGCCCTCCAACAGCGCCGCCACCGGACCCAGGGCGGCGAGAGCGCCCATGCCTGGGGCGGTGTGGAGGAACTGTCTACGGTCCACGCCTGCCAGCTTCACTACCGCGCGACGGGTGTTAGCGAACCCCAGCGCGGCATCGGTGGAGACACCCAGGATCGCCCGGAGGGCTTCTCGATATATTTTACCAGGCCAGCGGATGACGCCTTGTTCGAGTTTGCCGATATAGTTTGCGCTGAGTTCCACCACCTTGTGGTGGTGGTCCCAGATCCACGCATTGGCCAGCTCGGCGAGTTCTTGCCTGGACAGGCAATCCTCCGGGTAGGTGAGTGATGCGGTGCGCTTCCGCGCCGCCCGAAACTTATCATTCGCCGTCGCCAAGACCCCGTCTCCCTCCAGGTGATGCGGGTCGGCTTAGCGCCATTGTTGGCACTGAGCATACCTCCGTTTCGTGGTCAAAGATGTATCACTTGTCTCCGTTGCGCATGGCACTTGTGACAGCTACCTTTACGAACCCTCGAAACGGTCAGCTGCGGGCAGCTCCGTATACGCGGGCCGCGACCACTGTACTGTCTTCGACTACATCAGGTCCGATGTGTAGCTCTACTGAGGCGGCGCGTTGGAAGCATGCCCCGGACAGATCTGCCGGATTATCATCGATTCGCACGAGGCTGAAGCCCCGATCCAGGTAGTACTGGTGCAACCGGGGGTTCGATTTCCACGCGTCGAGCCTGAGCCAGTGCTTTCCTGCGCGGCTTGCTCTCCGCGCAGCCCAGTCAAGGAGCGCTGAGCCCAACTCGCCCCCCCGGGCACCCTCGTCGACGACCATGCGGTGGACATAGAGTGCGTCATCAGGATCATCCGAGGGAAGCCAATAAGGATCGGCTCTTGATTCGACCGTTATCGTACCAATAGCCCTGCTGCTATCGCTGACTAACCAACAGGTGCCGTCGCTGACGGTCCTACGAATGTTCTCCCACTTGACCGGATAATTCCACTGATCTAGCCCTCTCCCGCGTAACCAAGCGACCGACCGGTTCCACATAGCGGCCACTTCTACGATGTCTTCCTCGGTGGTCTCTAGTGGTGGGCGCGACACCGGGCTTGACCTGGCGCGCCTCCCAGGTTCCGGACACAGGACCCTATAAGGTCCGTTCCGGAATGGAGGGGGCTAAATGCCAGAACGGCGCAGAAAGTACACACAAGAATTCAAGGACGAAGCGGCGAAGATGGTGGTCGAGACCTCACGTCCGATCGCCGAGGTCGCTCGGGAGATCGGTGTTAACGAGGGCACCCTGGGGAGTTGGGTCGCGAAATACCGGATCGACCACGCCGGCGAGGAACCACCGTTGTCGATCACGGATCGGGCGCGCCTCCGGGAGCTGGAAAGAGAAAACCGTGAGCTGAAGATGAAAGCCGAATTTCTGGGAAAAGCGGCGGCCTTCTTCGCCCAGGAGTCTCGGTGACCGCGAAATTCGGGTTCATCGACGCGCAGAAGGCTGACTTCCCCATCGTCAAGATGTGCGAGTGGGCCGAGGTGTCCACCTCGGGATATTATGAATGGCGAAACCGGCCCGTCTCGGCCACCGCGATTCGCCGCGCACACCTCAAACGACTCATCACGGCGATTTTCAAGCATTCCGATCAAACCTATGGGTACCGTCGCGTGCACGCCCAGCTCGTTCGTCAGGGCGAGCAGGTCGGCCCCGAGCTCGTGCGGGAGCTGATGCGCGACCTCGACCTGGTCGCCTGCCAGCCCAGACCGTGGCGGCCGACCACCACTGTGCCCGGCGACCATGGACCGATCCCCGATCTGGTGAATAGAGACTTCACCGCCACCGCTCCCGGTCAGAAAATGGTCGGCGACATCACCTATATTCATACTTGGCAGGGCTGGTTGTATCTCGCCACCGTCATCGACTGTTATACTAAAGCCTGCATCGGATACGCTATGGCCGACCATCTCCGCGCTGAGTTGGTGATCGATGCGCTCACTATGGCCGCCCGGAACTATCCACTCGTCAAGGATGCGATATTTCACTCCGATCGTGGCACTCAATATACCAGCGCGGTCTTCGCGGCCGCCACGGACCGCCTGAAGATCCGCCGATCGGTGGGCGCCACCGGAGTGTGCTTCGACAACGCCTTAGCTGAATCCTTCAACGCTGCCGTGAAGGTCGAACGGGTCAACCGCACCGTTTATCCTACCCGCGAACACGCCCGAAAAGATGTTGCCCGGTACATCGAATTCCGTTATAATAGTCAACGTCTCCACTCGGCACTCGGATACCGGACCCCGCAAGAGGTCTACGACGAGTACCTGAACCGGCAGTCCGCAGCATGATATAGCAATTAATCAGCTGTCCGGAAAAAACAAGGCGGCCCGCTTTTCGATGCGGGCGGAAATGCGATAGAGACACTGGACAACTTCCGGACGGCAAAGCTGTCGGCCGCACAACCGTCAACGACCATGGCAACCTCCTGCTGGGAATTAGCTGGGCTAGGCAGTCCCCGGCAGGCAGCGGTTGGCGCAGTACCTCGGTGCCGGACGCGGTGACCGTCAGCACGCCCTGGGCTGTGGCCACCACCAGCCCTTGGCCCGGACTCGCGCCCACGTCGGCAGGCAGCGTCCGCAGCGCTTCCGCGCCGGCCGGGCCGGCGTCCAGGGCCCGCAGCGTCGCGCCGGGCACGGTCGCGGTGAGCTGCAGCGGGCGGTAGGGCGAGAGCGGCAGCACCGTGGAGGTGGGCACTTGCCCGGCCCGTGGCCAGCTCACCACCGGATCGTCGGCGTCGACCGGCGCCAGCGTCACCAGGATCCCCAACACCCCGGTGACCAGCGCCAACACCGCGATTATTCACCCCGTTCGCCGTCGATTCCCGACGTCGGGGGCAGCGCGGATCGGCACCGCGGCAGCCTAGGCGTTGCCCGTCCCCGACCGGTGTGCGGCCGTCATCAGCTCTGGCGCCGCTATCGGGCAGTGATGTCTACCCGGATGGTGTCATCGTCGCGAAGCAGGAAGATCCGGTCCTCTCCATGTCGCCAGCCAGCCGGGAGCAGCAGGTAACCCTCGGGTGAGTGCAGTAGCAGTCGCAGCCCGGTGTACTGGTAGTGGTATTTGGTGCCAGGTTGGGTGATCTCGGCGGAGACCACGCCGGGGCCCGCAATCGCGATCCGTTCCATGCTGTAGATCGTGATATCACGCTGCTCGGAGAGATGATCGGCCATATCGGTCGCGGCACCGGTGCCGACCTGGTCGCCGTAGAGACTCAGCGCCCATACGGCGGCGACCAAGCCCAGTGCGAGCAGGGTGAGGCTGGTGTATGTCCGCGATGAGCAGACGGCTTGCCGTGAACCGTTCGAGGGCAGCGAGTTCGGGTACCTGGAGCGCAGGTGCGTGACGTAACCCAGCAGGCTGACAGCGGCGATGAGCAGCAGCGGCAGCAGGACGCCGAGTGGCGCTCCGATCTGGTTGGGCAGCAGCACCCCGGTGAGCACGACCGTGCCGAGAGCCAGCCCGGCAGCGTGCACTGTGCGGACCAACCACTGCAGCGTGCGGCGCTCACGGCACCATCGGTGCACGACCAGTCGGTGCAGCCCCAACAGCGCCAGGGCGGTGAAGGCACCATGAATGAACGGCGGGAACGCCACCGTGATGCTGCGCAGGACATAATCGGCGGTGCCGTAGCCGGCCATGCTCGGGTCGACCCCGAAATAGCCCAGGAAGCTGTGAGTGCGTACCCACCCGAGGTAGTACAGCAACGCGGTGATCAGCACCATCTGCGACGTGATCACGCCGATGACTGTCCATGCACCGCCGGCATCTCCACCGAGCCCGGCCTCGCCGCCCGGCGCGGCCGGGCCATCAGCCGCGCTGGTATCACCGTCTTCGAGTGGCCGCCTTGCCGCGCGGAACTGGATCACCGCGTGACGCGGGGCGCCGGGCTCTCTTGCGGCGCGGTGGTTGCCGGCGACGGGATCGGCTGTGACGGCTGCGGGACCGGCTCGGCCTGTGGAGCGATTTTCGGTCCGATCGGACCGATCTTTTTCGGTCGTGGTGGCGGTGGCGTTGGCGGCGCGGTCGGCTGTGCCGATTTGCTTGGTTTGCCCGGCGCGATCCCGGTCGTCGTTCCCTGCGGTGTCCTGGTCGGTCGGGGCTGACTCATTGAGGTCGGTTGTGGCGATGTCGTAGTCGGCCCGATGCGATCGGGTTCGGTCGGCGGGGGAGCGAGCGGTGGTTCGCCAGGTGGCAGTACGTCGCCGGCCATAGGGAGACGGGCGAGTGGTGTCCATGTGGGCGTTGCTCCTCCTACCTCCGGCGTGAGGTGGTTGTTGCAGGCGTTGACGGTCAGGCACAGGGCGAGGGTCACCACGGCCGGTCGTAGACGTCCAGCTCTCGGGTGGGTCGAGTGAGAGGATGCGGATCGGCTGCCCATGGGTTGCCCACCTCACCGCGGTGGCGGAGATCGCCTCGCCGGCTTATCCGCGATCCTCGGTGCGCAGTGCCACTCCCGTTCGGACAGTGAGCGCTCGCAGAGTGGGCACTCGCCCTGCTGCCGGTGGGCAGTGCGAATCATCGCCCACTGCGCATTCAGCCGACGGCGTTCCTCAGCCTGCCGGCGTAGCTTGGGCTGCAATGCCTGAATGGTCCAGGTCGCTCCGAGCAGCAGCCCGAGGCAGACGAGTAGCACCGCTCCCAGCAGGTGCAGGACCATCGTGGTCATAGCGAGACGGTACACCCTATATCGAACACGATCAAGATCCTGATGCCTGGTTCCTGTATTGACTACGGCCAAGCCCTCACTAGACTTCGGGTATGGCTCCTAGGATGACGACCACCGTCCGGTTGGTTCTGCAGGCGCTGCTGCAAGTGTGGGATGACGACCCCACTGCGGCGCTGTACGGTCTGGAGATCACCGCACGTACCAGCCTGCTGCCTGGGACCACCTACCCGATCCTGCAACGGCTCCTGGACCACCACTGGTTGACCGACGAGTGGGAAGATCTGGATCCCCACGAGGCCGCCCGGCCGCGGCGTCGCTACTACCGGCTCACCGACGAAGGCGCGTCGGCAGCCCGCAAAGTCCTGAGCGAGAGGGGTGTTGCACCAATCCCCGGGTTCGGCCCTGCTGCCCAGCATGGGATTGCCTAGCAAGCTGGGGGACGTCAGCTCACCGACGGGGGCCGCCGAAGGGATGGAACCAATGGACAAGGTCAGCTGCGGCGAGTGTCGGATTGCCTCGGATTCCCCGGGGTGAGCCGTGATGTCGCAGAGCCATCGGGCCGAGATCGCCAAGGTAATTATCTGCGCTGCGGGCGTGAGCAACGTCATCATATTGACCTTGGGTGCTCCCACTGCGCTGACTCTCAGCGTGGCTGTCTTGCTGGCTCCGTTCACGCTCGCCACGGCATTGCAGCTCACGGTTTTCGTTGCGTGCAGTGTGCTCAGCTATGCGCTGAGCGACAACCGAGATCGGGCCGAGCTACTGGTCCACGCCCTCGCCGTGCTACTGCCACGGAGCGCGGGCGAAAACTACCTCGAGGCCATGAGCGCTGAGATACGGACTGCTCCGTCCCATCAGGTACGGCCGATCGCCCTCAATCTGATATCAACAGCTCCCCGAACCATCCTCGACGCCTGGGTGCGGCTTCCGAGGCCGCTGTGGAGGCGGTGGCGACAGGGCGCGAGGCGATAGGGCGCGAGGCGATAGGCTCGTCAACTCAGCGCCCTGGTTCCCGAACCTTGTAGCTGCTCGACGTGAGGTGACCCAGCGTCGAGGGTGACGAGGTTTCGGCCGTCTGAGGGGCGGAAGATCTGGACACGGTCCAGATCGAACCAGACCTGGACTGGATGCCCCTCGGTTGCGGCTGATGCGCCGGATAGCCGGGTGACCAGCTGGCCGGCCTCCGGAACGTCGGTGGTGCCTGCGTCGGCGGCGAGTTCCTGTAGCTCGACCGTGCTGACCTGCGCGCCGCTGCGCGAGAAATGGGCGTACTTATCCGAGCCCAGCGACTCCAGCACCTCGATCCGTGCCGTGAATGTCACGCCCCGCTGCTTGGCGCGGGATTCCACCAGCGCGGCATCCTCGAAATGCTCTGGCCGCACACCGACGATGACCTCGCGAGGCGCGCGCGCCGCTTCCAGGGTGCAGCGCAGTGAGTCGGATAGCGGCAGCTCGCCCAACTCGCACCACAGCGCGCTGCCCTCCAGCCGCGCGGGCAGGAAATTCATCGCCGGTGAGCCGATGAAGCCGGCCACGAACAGGTTGACCGGGTGCTCATAGAGCACCTGTGGCGGGCCGATCTGCTGCACCACCCCGCCGCGCATCACGACCACCCGATCCCCCAGTCGCATCGCCTCATTCTGGTCGTGGGTCACATAGACCGTGGTAGTTTCCAGTTTCTTCTGCAGCCGGGACACCAAGGTCTGCATCTGCACGCGCAGCTTGGCATCCAGATTGGACAGTGGCTCATCCATCAGGAACGCTTTGGGGTTGCGCACGATCGCGCGTCCCATCGCCACCCGCTGCTGCTGCCCACCGGACAGGGTGGCCGGCTTGCGGTCCAGGAGGTCGCTGAGGCCGAGCTCGCGAGCGGTGTCAGCCACTCGGGTCTCGATGGTGGCTCTGCCTGCCCGGGTGAGCTTGAGCGGGAAGGCGATGTTCTCCCGGACGGTCATGTGCGGGTAGAGCGCGTAGGACTGAAACACCATGGCCAGGTCGCGATCCCTGGGCGCCCGCTCGTTGACCCGCTCTCCGTCGATGCGCAATTCGCCGGAGGTGATGCCCTCCAAACCAGCGATCATGTTCAGAGTCGTCGACTTCCCGCATCCGGAGGGTCCGACGAGAATGACGAACTCGCCATCGTCGATCTGGAGATCCATCTCCTGCACGGCGAGTGTGCCGTCGGAGAACCGCTTGGTCACCTTGTCCAGCTCGATTGTGGCCACCATTACCCCTTCACCGTGCCGGCGGTCAGGCCGGCGACGATTCGACGTTGGAAGAACAGCACGAGCAGGACGATCGGAATGGTGAGCAGTACGGCGGCCGCCGAGATGGATCCGGTGGGCTCGGTGAACTCCGAGGCACCGGTGAAGTTGGCGATCGCCACCGTGGTGGTCTGTGACGCGTCCGTGGCGGTCAGCGAGACCGCGAACAGGAAGTCGTTCCAGCAGAAGATGAACACCAGGATCGTGGTGGTGAACACTCCCGGCGCGGCCAGCGGGACGATCACGCTGCGGAACGCCTCGAACGGTGTCGCGCCGTCCATCTGGGCTGCCTTCTCCAACTCCCAGGGAATCTCCCGGAAGAACGCCGACAGAGTGTAGATCGCCAGGGGCAGCGAGAAGGTGATGTAGGGCAGGATCAGCCCTGGCCAGGTGTCGAACAGGCCCACCGTGCGCTCGATGTCGAACAATGGCGAGACGAGTGATATCTGCGGGAATATCGCGATCAGCAGCGTGATGCCGATCAGCAGCCGCTTGCCCGGGAACGGTAGCCGCACGATGGCGTAGGCCGCCAGCGTGCCGATCACCACCGACAGCCCCGTCGCGATGAGCACGATGCCGATCGAGTTGCGTAACGCGCTCACGAACGGGGCCAGCTGGAGGATCTGCTGGTAGTTCGACCAGGTGAACATCGACGGGATGAACCGGCCATCGGCGACCGAGTTGAGGGGTTTGAACGACAGGCTGACAATCCACAGCACCGGAACCAGCGCGTAGATCAAGACGGCGATGTCGGCGAGGGCCCACCAGCCCTTGCGGCCCGACCCGGCGGTCATCGCTGCCTGCCGAAAGGCTCGAAGCTCGGCGCCGTAACCCCGAAAAGCTTGACGAACACCAGCACGAGCAGCGCCACGACCATGAAGATCAGGACGCTGATCGCCGAGCCGATGCCGAGGTTGAGCCCGACGAACAGGTTGTCGTAGCCGAGCATCGACACCGACCCCGTTCCGTTGGAGCCCTGCGTCAGGATGTAGATGGAGTCGAACACCCGGAACGCATCCACGGTGCGGAACAACAGCGCCACCAGGATCGTCGGCTTCATCATCGGCAGGATCACCCGGGTCAGCCGCTGCCATGGCCCGGCTCCGTCCATCGCGGCGGCCTTGAGCAGATCCTCGGGCACCAGCACGAGACCCGCGAGCAGCAGCAGCGCCATGAACGGCGTCGTCTTCCACACCTCGGCCAGGATGATCACCGCTATGGCGCTGACCTGATCAGCCAGTGGTGCCACCCCCTCGGGCAGGAGTGCGGCCAGGTAGCCCTTGCCCGGCGTCCAGGCGAACTGCCAGCTGTAGGAAGCGACCACCGTCACGATGCCGTAGGGGATCAGCACCACGGTGCGCACCAGGCCCCGGGCGATCGGTGTGCGATACATCGCCAGTGCCAGCGCCAGACCGATGACGAACTCGATCGCCACCGAGAGCACTGTGATGATCACAGTGACGGTCAGCGCCTGCCACCAGTATCCGGAGCTGAGCACCGCGACGTAGTTGGTTAGCCCGGCGAAGCCGCGTTGCCCGGGAAATCGCAGGTCGAATCGTTCCAGCGATTGGTAGAGGGCATGGCCGATCGGGTAGCCGGTCACGGCCAGGATCATCAGCACCGCCGGCGTGCAGAGCAGTGCGGCTAGGCGACGTTCTGACCGGGCTTTCTCGGAGCCGGCCACCCGCCGGCGCCCGGTGGCCGGCTCGGCGGCGCGAACATCCGATGGCGCAGGCAGCGTCATGGCACCAGGACCTGCGAGGTGACGGACCGAGCGACCTGGTCGGCCAGCTGACCCACCATGGTGTCCGGATTGATTCCCGCTGCGGGGTTGAGCAGGTCGGAGATCACGATGGAGAGGCTCTTGTAGGCTGGTGTCTGCGGGCGCTCGCTGGCGTGGTTCAGCGAATCCCGGATCGCCTGCCATGCCGGATACTCTTTCTGGAATGCCGGATCGTCGTACAGCGCGGCGAGCGTGGGCGGCCGTTGCACGGCTACCGCGTAGCGCAGCTGGTTGTCCCGGTTGCGCAGGCACTGCGCCGCCTCGAATGCCTCGGCCCGATGCCGCGAGGCGGCGCTCACCCCGAGGTTGTTGCCCCCGATTGTCACGCTCGCGGGCTTGCCCGGCACGATCGAGGGGTAGGGAGCCCAGCGGAACTCGTCCTTGATCCGGCGGCCGGTGTCCTGGCGGGTCGGCCGTCCCTGCTCGTCGATGAAGGTGCCGCCCCCTCCAGGGGCGTGCATCGTGGCGAAGACGAACGGGTAGTTGACCTCGAACGCCGCGTGACCTGCTTCCATCGCCAAGCGGCCGTCGTCCTCCTGGCTCACTGACAGCGACGGGTCCGCAGCCGGGGAGGTGGCCAGGCGCGCCATGACGCCCAGGGCCTGCCGGGCGGCATCGCCGTGGGCCACCTGCACATCCCCGTTCTCCGCGAGGATCGAACCGCCGCTACTGGTGAGCAGCGTGTTGAACCACACCGTCAGGCCCTCATACCGCGCGCCCTGCACCTCGATGTAGTGCGGCAGGTCCCGTGCCGCCAGGTCTCCCGCCATCTTGATCATCTCGTCCCAGGTCTCGGGTGGGTCGGGCACCAGGTCCTTGCGGTACCAGAGCAGCTGTGTCTCGGTGGCCAGCGGCGCGGCGTACAACTTGCCGTGATAGGTCCCGGTGTCCAGTGGGGCCTTGAGGGTTCCTTGTTCGATGCGGCGCGCCAGCTCGCTGGGGTACGGCAGGATCCACCCTGCCTCGGCGAACTCTGCGGTCCAGATGACATCGAGCTCCATGACGTCGAGGCTGGGATCGTGCGCGGCCAGTCGGCGGACCAGGGTCAGCCGCCGACTGTCGGTGACCCCGCCTGGCACGGTCCGCTGCTCGATCAGGTACCGGCCGCCGGAGGCCTTGCTGCACTCCGCCGCCGCGGCCCGGGACTGTCCCCCGCCCTCGGCGCCAGTATCGAAGTGCAGCACGACTTGCCCGGTAG
>JBOHFW010000376.1:0-3872 GCA_050699835.1 Pseudonocardiaceae bacterium
GGACACCGGACACAGCGAAAGGACATGGCAGTGACCAGCTACCCACCCGGCACCCCTACCTGGTTTGATCTCGGTTCGCCGGACGTGGCGGCCTCCGCTCGCTTCTACAGCGACCTGTTCGGCTGGACTGCCATCGCGGTCAGCGACCCAGGAGCCGGGGGTTACACCACGTTCATGCGCGAGGGCAAGCTGGCCGCCGCGGTCGCCGATCACCAGATTGACACGCCGTACCACCGGCCGTACGGCCCGGACCAGCAGCAGGGCATGCCCGCGATCTGGACGGTCTACTTCGCGACCGACGACGCGGACGCGTTGACCCAACGCGCCGTGGCGGCGGGCGGCGAGATCATTATGTCGCCGATGGAGGTGCTCGGCCTCGGCCGGATGGCCGTCTTCGCCGACCCAGCGGGAGCCGCGTTCGCAGTCTGGCAGAGCATCTCGATGGACGGCGCCGAGGTGATCGGTCAGCCACGCTCGGTGAATTGGGTCGAGCTGGTCACTCGAGACATTGAGGGCGCGAAGGCGTTCTACGGCCAGGTTTTTGGCATGGCGGCCAAGGACTTGTCGCGCGCCGGGTTGACCGACCCGATCTGGCAGATCGGCGGGCAGTCCGTCGCGGGAACCAGGGACCTGAGCACGACACAGGCGGCACGACCGCACTGGGCGCTCACCTTCGGCGTCGAGCATTGTGACGCGGCCGCACGGCGCGCGGTGGAACTCGGTGGCACCACCGAGAACCCGCCCGCTGACACCCCGCTCGGGCGTCGCGCCGACCTGGTCGATCCCCATGGTGCTGGTTTCTCGGTGCTCGCCAAGGCTGCCGATTTCCCGGGTTCGAGTGGACGGTCGTCATGAGCGCGGCACCTCGTGTCGGGGTCGATCCATTCACGTGCCCCGTACAGTCCATTCAGCGCAAGCCGGAAGTGCACGACGCACTCCGGAAAGGCGGCCCCATCGTCGAGGCCAACGCCCCAGCCGGCGGGCCGGCCTGGGTCATCACCGAGGACTCCCTGGCCAGGCAAGTACTCGTCGACCCTCGATTCATCAAGGATCCGGAACTGGCGCCCGCCTCATGGCACGGTGTCGAGGACGGGCTGGACTTCCCGGCGCCCGAATTACGCCCTTTCACGCTCATTACCGTCGACGGCGAAGACCACCGGAAACTGCGCCGGATTCATGGGCCTGCCTTCAATCCGCGACGGTTGAGCGCATCCTCGGAGCGGATCGCAGGGATCACCCGTGATCTGCTCACCGAGCTCGCACAGTCCTCCGAACAGGCCGGCGAACCCACCGAGCTGATCGGCGGATTTGCATACCACTTCCCGCTGCTCGTCATCTGCGACCTGCTCGGCGTCCCCGTCACTGATCCCGTCATGGTTCGAACCGTGATCAGTACCCAGAAGGCGATCGCGCTGGGTACCGCGGGCGACGAGGAGCCGGACCCTGCGGCGCTAGAGAAGGTGCTTGGCCAGACTGTGCAGGCTGCCCGTGAGGGTGGGCGAGACTCCATGACCCGAGTGCTCTACGAGCGCGTCTGCGCTGAGTTTGGCGATGTCCCGGATGAGTACCTGATCTATATGATCATCGGGCTGATCTTCGCCGGGCACGACACGACCGGATCCTTTCTTGGCTTCCTGCTTGCGCACGTCCTGGCGGGTCACCTCGACCCGGACGCGGACGCAGATGCCGTGACCGACTTCATCGACGAGACCCTGCGCCTGCATCCTCCGGTGCCCTACACGTTGTGGCGGTTCGCCGCGACCGACTTGGAGATCGCGGGTGTTTGGCTGCCCCGAGGTGCGCCCGTCCTGATCGACATCGAGGGCATCAACACCGACAGCCGCTGCCACCGGGACCCGCACACGCTGCGCTTAGACCGTGGTCTTAGCCCGCGGCTGACCTTCGGTAACGGTCCCCATTACTGCCTCGGCGAACAGCTTGCCCTGCTCGAATCGACGACCATGATTCAGGTACTGCGCAGTGAGTTCCCGGCGGCCCGGCTCGCCGTCCCGTTCGAGGAGCTCCGGTGGGGACGGAAAGGCGCGCAGACCGCCCGCCTCACCGAGCTGCCCGCCTGGCTCCGGTAGCCGGTTCCCGCGATTCCGCTAGAGGGGGATGTTGCCGTGACTGCCTCTGGCGGCCGGGGCGGCGGCCAGCGCCTCGGCGAGCTTACGCCGCGTGTGGTGGGGGTCGATGACCTCGTCCACGACCCCGATCGCCAAGGCAAGTCCGAGCCCACCGACGGCACGCTGGTGTTCGGCCACCAGTAGCTCGTGCAATGCCTGTCGCTCCTCTTCCGGTGCGGCCGCCAGCTTCTTGCGGTGCAGGATGCCCACAGCGGCCCGGGCGCCCATCACCGCGACCTCGGCGGTAGGCCACGCGAACACCGCGGTCGCGCCGAGTGAGCGGGAGTTCATCGCGATATAGGCACCGCCATAGGATTTGCGGGTCACCAGGGTCACGCGAGGCACCACCGCTTCGGCGAACGCATGGAGCAACTTCGCGCCCCGCCGCACCACGCCCTCCCATTCCTGCTGGACGCCGGGCAGATAGCCGGGCACGTCCACGACCACGACCAGCGGTATGCCGAACGCATCGCACAAGCGGACGAACCGGGCCGCCTTTTCAGCGGACAGTGAATCGAGGCAGCCGCCCTTACGGAGGGGATTGTTGGCGATCACGCCGACCGCATGCCCACCGAGCCTGCCCAACCCGATGACGATGTTGGCCGCCCACCGGGCCTGCAACTCCTCGAACATGCTGTTGCCGTCGACATCAGTGTCAAGGATGTGCCGTAGCAACGGCTTGACGTCGTAGGCGCGCTGCGGCCGCTCGGGTAGCAGCGTGCGCGGGTCCCCCTCATCCCGGACCCAGCTCAGATCGAAGAAGCCGGGCTTGGTGAAGAAACCGGTGATCCGCCGTGCCCGCACGTAGGCGTCCTGCTCGTCCTCGGCGACTACATGCACAACGCCGGACCTGCGGCTATGCGCATCGGCACCGCCGAGGCCGTCCATTCCGATCTGTTCACCGGTCACGCTCCGCACCACGTCCGGCCCGGTGACGAAGACCTTGCCGTCCGGACCCATGATCACCACGTCGGTCAACGCTGGACCGTAGGCTGCGCCACCCGCAGCCGGGCCGAGCACCACTGAGATCTGTGGCACCCGCCCCGACGCGCGGATCATCGCGGCGAAAACCTGTCCCACCGCGTGCAGTGACCGCACGCCTTCGCCCAATCGTGCCCCACCGCAGTGCCACAGGCCGATCACCGGGCACCGTTCCCGCACTGCGGTGTCGATCGCCGCCGCGATGTGCCGGCAGCCGTCCACGCCCATCGCACCGCCCATCATGGTGGCATCGGTGCAGTAAGCAACCACCTTCGCTCCGTCGATCCGGCCGCGCACGGCATGCACGCCACTGGAATCACGCGGCTGCAACGCGACTGCCGAGCCGGCTTCCAGCAATCGCGCCAGCCGCTGGACGGGGGAGCGGTGGTCCTGATCGACGTCGGTGATCATCAGTGTCATCGTTCATCTCTCGGCGTTTCCGGTGCGGAAGCAGCAGTGCGAGCATCACGGGCTTGGCTTGAACCCAACTTGGGGCAGCCTCGTTCCGTGCGCAGACCGGGAGATCAGGCCAATTTCTGACCGCGATTTGTGGCATTCTGCGAGCCATGGCGGATACGTCGTCGCGCATGCTGCGTCTGCTGTCGTTCTTGCAGAACTGCCGGGATTGGTCGGGTCCGAGGCTCGCCGAACGACTCGACGTGAGTCCCCGGACCCTGCGCCGCGACATCGAGCGCCTGCGTGAGCTCGGCTATCCGGTACGCGCGATCCCGGGTGTCGGGGGCGGCTACCGGCTCGAGGCGGGAG
>JBOHFW010000377.1:0-17232 GCA_050699835.1 Pseudonocardiaceae bacterium
AGGCGGTCGCCCGGTGGAACACCGCGTATGCCGAGCAGACGGCGGCCATGTTCGCCGCGATGCGGACAGCGGCCGGGGACGTGGCGACACTCCGTCGGCTGGCTCAGTCCTACCTCGGTGTGGCCTACGCGTGGCGGGTGCTGTCCGCCGACCTCGCCGCGCCGTTGTGGGCCCGACATGCCGCCTCGATCGCGGCCGAGGAGTTCCAGCGACGGGCCCGGATGGAGGACTACCGCGCCGACGCCACGGCCATCCAGCAACAGAATGAACAGGAGTCATGAACGAGACACAGCCCGCTGAGCCGGATCCACCGCGCACGCTGGCGGAAGCTCATCAGGTGTTGGCCGGTGTTCGGCCGCCTCGAAAGGCACCACTGTCGGAGTGGCTTACCTACTACCAGCGCTCGGCGGCGGTGTATGCCGAGGTCGCCGAGATTGATCGGGGCCATCATCACGAAGCGCTGTTCATGGCCGAGCGGGAACGCCAGCACGCAAAGGAAATCAAAACCCAAATTTCCTCGCAACGGCCAAACGGTGAAGCGTCAGGCGAGTGAGCGATGACCATGAAAAAGACCGGGGAGCCTGGGCCGCCGCGGACGTTGATGCAGGCTCATGAGGAGTTGGTGCGGATTCGGCCGTGCCGGAAGGCATCCTTGACGGTGTGGCTGTCGTATTACCAGCACTCGGTGGCGGTGTATAAGCAGGTCGCCAAGACCGATCCCGGACACGATGGCGAGGCCTTGTACTGGGCCGAGCGGGAACAGGTTCACGCGAAGGGAATCGAGGCCCGGATCAAAGTTCTGATCCCTGGCGAGTGACCGTCGGTGCGAGATGAGCTCTTACCGAGAAGGGAGGTGGATGGTGAGGCGGGACGGTGGGTGGTGGGGTGCGCTGGTCGAGTGGGCGCACCGGCTGTGGCCGGGCTGGCGCCGGGATCATCGGGCGCGGCGGAGTCGTCTGACGTGGCAAACATGTCGGCGGTGTGGGAGTAGGGCGTATCTGTCGGCGGACCGGCTCTGCGATGGCTGCCGCAGCCTGCAATAACAGAGACCACACAGGCAATCCATAGGAAGAATGTCAACGCGCCAGGGGTGGTGCGGTAATGCCGCACGTCCTCAGATAAGAAAAGACCGTCGTACGCGCAGAAGCGGATTTCTCGGCTACCAACCTGTTCCGCTCCTGCGCTGTCCACACCCGATCCCGGAGTGAACAATGAGAAGGATAGAACACAGCGCCATCCTCGCGCTATCCCCGGATACCCGAAAGTGTTTCCCTGTCCCCTATCTATCCCCCAGTCTCTTGCCCGGCTCCGCGCTTACCGTCGCCTCGTTCTGCGGTGAGCGGTGATGGACGCACACACCCTCGCCATGGTGATTGCCGGTGGTGGCGCGCTGGGCGTCCTCGTGTGGCTACTGGCCAAACTCGGTAAAGCCCTGGTCACAATCGCCGAAGCGCTCGCCGCCGCGGCCGTGGTCTTCCTCGCCCTATGGCTGGCGATCAAGGCCGTGCTCTGGGCGTTCCGCCAGACGCTCACCTACTGGCGGACCAGCCTGAGCGTGGTGGCGCTGCTGGCGTGGTGGCACGGGTGGGGATGGGCATCACTGGCCCTCACCCTGGGTGTGGTCGCGGGGATGCTCATCGGGTGGCGGCTGATCAACCTGAGGTCGTTCGATGTGTGGGCGGGTCGGTGGCTGCGGGCCTGGTGGCTGCGCTGGACGGTGTACGCCCCCAAGCTGCCCGACTGGCTGCACGCCTGCGGCCTGGGCATCAAGCAGGACACGGCACCGGTCGTCCTCGCGCTCACACCCCTCGGGCGCGCCCTGGGCCGCAACCGACGTCCCGTTCCTGCGCGGCTGCCCAGAGTGCTCGGGGTGCGCTCGGGCGCGTCGTGGGACGAGGTCAGGGTGCGGCTGGTCCCCGGCCAGAAACCCGAGGATATCGATGAGGCCACCCGTGCGCTGGCCTCGGCCCGCGGGGTGGCGCGCTGTCAGGTCCGGGAACTGACCCCGAACGTGGTCTCGATCGATTTCCAGCGCCGCAACCTGCTCGCTGAGCCGGTGAGCTGCCGGGATCTCGCCACGCTGGCCGGCGTCGAGGGTGGGTCGCTGGATGTGCGGCGGGTGTGGGCCGGACGCACCGAGTACGGCCAGGACTGGCACATCCCACTGGCCGGGGGCCACACCCTGACCGCCGGCGCCACCGGAGCCGGCAAGAACTCCGTCATGTGGTGCCCACTCGTCTCCATCGCCCCCGCCCTCCGCGACGGATGGGTGCGAGTGTCGGGGATCGACCCCAAGGGCATGGAACTGGCCTACGGACGGCGGATCTTTCACCGCTACGCCGTCACCGGCACCGACGCCCTTGCGGTACTCGATGAGCTGGTCGCCGCGATGGACGCCCGGAAAGCCGCCTTCGCCGGGCGGGTGCGCTCGGTGCCGATCAGCCCCGAATACCCCTTGGAGTTGTTGGAGTTTGACGAGATCGGCGCGTTGACCAAATATACCGATCGCAAGACCCGGGAGGCGATCACCGAACGAGTCGCCCTGTTGACCACGCAGGGCCGGGCCCTCGGGTTCACGGTGCGCGGCTACGTCCAGGAACCCACCAAAGACACCGTCCCCGTCCGGGAGCTATTCCCCCGCCGAATCTGCCTGCGGGTCTCCGCGAAATCCCACGTGGGCATGGTGCTGGGCGACGGCGCCTATGAGCGGGGCGCGTGGGCCAACCGGATCGGCGAATCAGAGGCCGGCACCGGCTACGTGGTCGGCGAGGGCATCCGCCAACCCCTGCGCATCCGTGCCGGGTGGGTCCCCGACGAGACGATCAAGCACCTCGAAACGTTCGTCACCGGCCCAATAGAGCACGACACGGCGGTGCTGCCCTTCCCACCCAAACCCACCGACCCGACCGGGTCGACTCGCGGAGGTGCGGCATGACCAGCACTATTGACCTGCTCGCCGCGCTCGGCGCTCACCTCGGCGAGTTCGAGCTCTCCGCGATCGCCTCGGTCCACGTGGACGCCAGCCCGCCCGGACCGCAGGTGACCGTGCAGCTGCCCCACCGCGGACCAGCCGCCCTCACCCAAGGGCTGCTGACCTGGGCCGACACCCTCACCGAGATCACCACCGAAGTCTGGCGGGTTCCCCAGGGGGACTCGGTGCATCTATCGGTGACCGGGCTGTTGCCCGGCGGCGCCGCCGTCCAGGTCTACGGCGGGATGCGAGTCACCGACCGCGGCCTAGGCGCTGATCTCGCACCCGATGCCACCAGAACTCTGCCGCTAGCGACGCTGCGCCATCTCGCCACCCCCGGCCAGGCCACGGAAGAGGCCACCCTCTGATGAACAGCCCCGACCCCAGAACTCTTAATGCCGCCCGGATGAGCCGGGCCCAGCGGGCGGCGCTGCCGCTCAGCGCTGATGTCGCTCAGGCCCTGGCCGAACAACACGGCGTCTGCATCCGGCCCCTGGCCATGCGCCGGATCGATATCACGACCGGCCGCGTCGAGGTGGTACCCGTGCCCTGTGGATCCACCCGAGAGGATCAGTGCCAGCCCTGCGCGGAGAAGGCTCGCCGGTTGCGGATGGCGCAATGCCGCGAGGGATGGCACCTTGATGCGGAGCCGCTCACCGATCGGGCCACACCCGGCGAGGACCACAAGGCGCTCATGGCCACCCGGGCCGATCTCCTCGCCGCCTACACCGAATGCAAAACCCACGGCGACGAAATCACCTGCGAGCAGATCGCCGAGTCCGTCGCCGAAATCGACACCGAACTCCGCGCGCTGGGAGTATGGGGACGCCTCACCCCGCTGGATCCACCACCCAAACCGCTTAAGCGCTCAACCCGGCGCCGGCAAGACGCCCCGGATCTGCCCCGCCGACCGATCGAGAGGCGCACGGTAGGCCAGGTGTTCGCCGGTCGCTACCGACCCTCGACATTCCTGACCCTGACGCTGGATTCCTACGGCCGGGTCGATACCGAGGGCGCAGCGGTGGACCCGGACCGGTATGACTATCGGCGGGCCGCCCGGGATGCGATCCACTTTCCCGCTCTGGTGGATCGGTTCTGGCAGAACACCCGGCGCTGTGTCGGCTGGGATGTGCAGTACTTCGGCACCGTCGAACCCCAAAAACGGGGCGCGCCGCACTTTCACGCCGCGATCAGGGGCGCGATTCCCCGCGCGGAGCTACGGGCGATTACGGCGGCGACCTATCACCAGGTGTGGTGGCCTCCGCACGATGACCTCGTCTACAGCGGCGAGCGGCTGCCGGTCTGGAACGTGCGCGCCAAAGCATTCACCGACCCGGACACCGGGGCACCGCTGCCGACCTGGGAGCAGGCATGTGAGGAGCTGACCGAACCCGCGCACGTCGTCCAGTTCGGAGCACAGGTGCACGTCAAAGGCATCCTCGGCGGCACCGAAGAAGCCGGACGCCACATCGGCTACCTCACGAAATACCTCACCAAAAGCGTCAGTCAAGCCGCCGGCCTCGCCGAGCACACCACCGACGCCCAGCGCGATCACGTCCGGCGCTTGCACGCTGAACTACAGATCACCCCGTGTTCGCCGCGCTGCGCCGTGTGGCTGCTCTATGGCATCCAACCCAAGGGCGCCCGTCACTCGATGACTCCCGGGCGGTGCAAGGGCAAAGCCCACCAGCTCGAGCACCTGGGTATCGCTGGACGCCGCGTGCTCGTCTCGCGCAAGTGGTCCAACAAGAGCCTCGACGACCACCGCGCTGAACGCGGTGAATTCGTTCGGCAACTCCTCCACGCTACCGGCATCCAACCCACCCACGGCCCCCAAGACGGGCCCTACCGCTGGGAACGCACCGCACCCGCCGACCCAGACGTACCACCCCGGCCCGTCCTGCTGCTGCACGCCGTCGCCGAACGACAGCGATGGAAAGCCGAATACACCGCCGCCCAACTCGCCGCGAACGGTGCACCACCCAGCGACTGTTCGGCAATCGACGATCAAGCCGCTTGAGGGGGAGCGAACGATGGATCCGTCACATGACGAGGACCACGCGGCCGAATTGCTCGGCGGCCGGTGGTACTCAACCGAAGAACTGGCCAACCTGTTAGGCGTGGACGCCTCGTCAATCCGCCGCTGGCGGACGTCTCGGCCTGTGCAAGGTCCGCCGTTCGTCAAGCTCTCGTCGCGGGTCACGGTCTACCACGCGCGAGACGTTGAGCGGTGGCTACTCACCCGGCGCGTTGACCCTGGCAGGGCAGCCTGATGGGGGCAGATACTCCTCCGGTCGGTGTGTCCTTGTCGCCGACATTGAGCATCGGCCCGACCGCCGGGCACCATTCCGGGCCCGGGTCCGATGGGTCGACCCCGCGACCAAGCAGCGGCAGTCCAAGTCCGAGGCCTTCGAGACCGAAGAGTTGGCAGTTGACTGGATCGCCGGGCTTCGGCGTGCTGCGCTCGGCGGTGTCGATCCGACTGCGGCCACAATGAAGCTCGCCGACTACGGCAAGGCGAACATGACACTCGCGCTACGTGGCCTGGAAGCCAAAACCCTCGACCCGTACCTCGCGGGCTGGCGCAAGCGGGTCGTGCCGACACTCGGCCACATCCCGGTACGCATGATCACCAACGGCGCCGTCGATCGGGCGGTGCACGGCTGGATCGCCGATGAGTGCAGCCGATCGACGGTGAAGAACAGCCTGGCGGTCCTGGTGCGCGTGATGGAGCAAGCCCTGCGTGATGGGATCATTGACCGCAACCCGGCTCGGATCACCGGTTGGCAGCGCGAGTACCAGCGGGCTGAGGACGAACTTGATGACCCGCGTGCGCTCGCTCTACCGGACTGGCCTGCGCTCACCACGCTCGCCGATGCGCTCGTTGGCCGGTCCGCTGACCATTTCCCGGGTTGGGGCCACGTCGTGATCTTTGCGGCATGCACCGCGGCCCGCATCGGTGAGGTGTCCGGTGTCCGGGTCGGCGACATCGATGTGCCCTCGTGGACTTGGACTGTTCGCCGGCAGACCACGCCCGCACCCGGTGGCGTGATCGACAAGGGAACCAAGGGCAAGCGCGCCCGGGCCGTCCCGCTCATCGCCGAGGTGCGTGAGCTGGTGACCAATCGGATTGCGGCCGCCGGTCGTGACCCCGGCGCGCGGCTGTTCACCGGTCCTCGCGGTGGCCGGATCACGACCGCCGTGCTCCGCGATGCGACCCACTGGGATGAAGTGGTCACAGCGTTGGGTTACGAGCACCTGAGGCGCCATGATCTGAGACATACCGGGCTCACCTGGATGGCCGATGCCGGGGTCCCGGTGCACGTCCTGAGGAAGATCGCAGGCCACGGCTCGCTCATCACGACCCAGCGCTACCTGCACCCCGACACCGCCTCGATCACGGCTGCAGGTGACTCGCTGACAGCCTTCCTGGATACCCGCAGGTCCCCAAATGGTCCCCAACTGCGCGCGGTCCCCAACCCGTCAAGATCGGCTCCGAACATAAAGAAAGCCCGCTGACGTGGTGTTTCGTCCAGCGTCAGCGGGCCCCGTGTTGGTCGGGACGACAGGATTTGAACCTGCGACCCCTTGACCCCCAGTCAAGTGCGCTACCAAGCTGCGCCACGTCCCGGCCACGCCTTCGCAGGCGCTCCCACAGCTTAGCCGATGACCGCCAACCGCTACCGAGCGACGCTGAGCCCGCTGAATGCGGTGATCATGGCGGGCTGTCGCTCAGGAACGGGATCGGCGGTCCCGGACTCGGACGGAGATGCGCACCGGAGTACCGGTGAAACCGAACGTCTCGCGCAGGCGCCGTTCCAGGAAGCGGCGGTAACCCGCCTCCAGGAAACCGGTGGTGAACAGCACAAACGTGGGAGGCCGTGTGCTGGCCTGAGTGGCGAAGAGGACCTTGGGCGCACGACCGCCGCGAACCGGTGGCGGGGTCGCGGCGATCACCTCGGATAACCACGCGTTGAGCTGCCCGGTGGGCACCCGCCGGTCCCAGGAGGCCAGCGCGGTGCGCAGCAACGGCGCGAGCTTGCGGACCGATCGCCCGGTCACCGCTGAGATGTTCACCCGCTCCGCCCAGCCCACCCGCGCCAGGTCACGGTCCAGTTCCCGGGCCAGTTCCCGGCGTCGGTCCTCATCCACCAGGTCCCACTTGTTGAACGCCAACACCAGCGCCCGGCCGGACTCGATCACCGAGGTGATCACTCGCTGATCCTGCTCGGTGATCGGCTCGCTGGCATCGATGAGCGCCACCACCACCTCAGCGGCCTCGATCGCCGCCTGGGTGCGCAGCGAGGCGAAATACTCGGTGCCGCTCGCGGTCCGCACCCGCTTGCGCAGCCCGGCGGTGTCCACGAACCGCCACACCTCGCCGTCGAGCTCCAGCAGGGAGTCCACCGGATCGACCGTGGTGCCGGCGACCTCGTGCACCACCGAGCGCTGCTCCCCCGCCAACCGGTTGAGCAGGCTCGACTTGCCGACATTGGGCTTGCCGACCAAGGCGACCCGGCGCGGTCCCCCAGCGCGAGCGGCGAGGTCGGATGGCGCGGCCGGCAACACCGCCAAGACAGCGTCGAGCAGGTCGCCGGAACCGCGACCGTGCAACCCGCTCACCGGGTGCGGCTCGCCCAACCCCAACGACCACAGTGCAGCGGTGTCGGCGACCCCACGCTCGTCGTCGACCTTGGTCGCGGCCAGCACCACCGGAGTGGGCGAGCGGCGCAGCACCCGGGCCACCGCCTCTTCCGCCGCGGTCGCCCCCACCGTGGCGTCGACCACCAGCAGGACCGCGTCCGCGGTGCGCATCGCGAGCTCTGCCTGCGCCGCCACCGCGGCCTGCAGACCGCGGGCGTCCGGCTGCCACCCTCCGGTGTCCACCACGGTGAACCGGCGCCCGTTCCACAGCGCGTCGTAGGCCACCCGATCCCGGGTCACCCCCGGCACGTCCTGCACCACCGCCTCGCGGCGCCCCAGGATCCGGTTGACCAGCGTCGACTTACCCACGTTGGGCCGCCCCACCACAGCGAGCACCGGTTGCTCCAGCACCACGTCCAGCTCGTCACCGGCCGCGGAGTCGCCCTCCAGTGCCGTCCATTCGGCCTCGTCGGACCAGATCCCGTCGCCAGGCGCTAGGCCGCTCATCACGCTCCCTCTCCTCGCGGCGATCCGGACCTGCCCAGGCCGCGGATCCCGTCCAACTCGGTGACCAGTGCCGCCAGCCGGTCGCGCATCTCGCCCGTGGTAGCCGCCACGGCCGCCCGCCCTTTCCCGGGCGGCACCGCGAAGGGCTTCCCGACGAGGACATCGACGCGCGGCCGGAACCGCCGGTTGCGACCCGCAGGCCGGCGCGTGCCGCGGATCGCCACTGGCAGCATTGTCGCCCCTCCGGTCCGGGCCAGCCACGCGGCACCGTGGTGTGCGTCTGTCACGTTGCCCTCACCGCGGGTGCCTTCCGGGAACACCACCACCATCCCGCCGTGACGCAGCAACCGGACGGCGATGAGCAGCGGCGCCCGGTCGCCCTCGCCGCGGCGCACCGGAAGCTGCCCGATCCGGGGCAGGATCCAGCCCAGCGGCCCGTGGAACATCTCCTGCTTGATCAGGAACGCGGTGCGCCGGCCCAGCAGCCCGTAGAGCAGCGGGCCGTCGACCATCGCGCTGTGGTTGGCCACCACCACGACGGGCCCACTCGCCGGGATCCGCTCCCGATGCCAGATCCGCAGCCGGTAGCCGACGTAGAAACACCACGTGCCGATCCAGCGGGTGAAGGCCTGTAACCACAGCCACGTGCCCTCAGGCGCCTTGAGCGTCACGTCCGGTCCCGAGCCGCCACCACGACCAGACCGCGCGCCACGGCCAGCTCCCGCAACCTGACCAGCACCGCATCGACGTCCAGCGTGCTGGTATCCAGCGCGACGGCGTCGTCGGCGGCGCACATCGGCGAGGCGTCCCGGCTCGCGTCGAACCGGTCCCGGCGCTCGACGGCAGCCCGGACCGCCGCAACGTCATCGACGCCGTCCTGGGCCGCTCGACGGATCGCACGCTGGGCGGCACTTGCGGTGAGGAAGACCTTCAGCGGCGCGTCCGGCGCCACCACGGTGCCGATGTCGCGTCCCTCAACCACGATCCCGCTACCGATCGCGATGGCTGCGCAGATGATCCGGCGTTGCTGCGCGACGAGCAGCACCCGTACCGCGCTCACTGCGGACACCGGGCTCACCGCAGTCGTCACCGCCGGGCCACGGATCTCCGTCGATACGTCCTCACCATCCAGCAGGACGCACGAGGTATCAGGCGCAGTGCCCACCTCGATGTGCCGCGCCTCCACCACCTCGCGCACCGCGGCAGGCTCGGTGGGGTCGACACCAGCCCGCAGGACGCCGAGCGCGGCGGCTCGATACATCGCACCGGTGTCCAGGTACAGCGCACCCAACGAGGTCGCCAGCCGCCGGGCCACGGTGGACTTCCCGGACCCAGCCGGCCCGTCCACCGCCACCACACCCCGCAACCTCTCACCTCGCCACACCGGCCCCATTCTGCCCGCTGCGACTTCCCCACCACACGCTGTGTTCAGCGGGCTGAGCGGGGTAAGACAGTTACCGGCCGACGGCGTGGTTGAGAGCGGCCACCTCGGGGTGGGAGAGGGCGCGGACGGTGCCGGGGCGCTGTTCGCCGAGGCGGACATCGGCGATCGCGGTACGGACCAAGCGCTGCACCGGGTGCCCCACCTCGGCGAGCAGCCGACGCACGATGTGCTTGCGGCCCTCGTGCAGAACCACCTCAACAAGGGCCTTGCCGGGCAGCGCCTGCACGACCCGGAACCCGTCGACGGACACCGGGCCATCGTCGAAGGGCACGCCGGCGCGCAGGATCCGGCCCAGCGAACGAGGAACCGGACCCGGCACCTCGGCCAGGTAGGTCTTGAGCACCCGGTAGGAGGGGTGCATCAACCGGTGCGCGAGCTCCCCGTCGTTGGTGAGCAATAACAGCCCTTCGGTGTCCGCGTCGAGGCGCCCGACGTGGAACAAGCGCGGCACCCGGTCGGCCACGTAGTCACCGACACACGGGCGGCCGCGGTCATCGGACATCGTGGAATGCACGCCGCGGGGCTTGTTCAACGCCAGATGCTGCACATCGGAACGCAGCTCCAACCGCATGCCATCGACGTGGATGACCGTGTTCTCGGGGTCGACCCGGACCCCCATCTCGCGCACCACAACCCCGTCCACCTGCACCCGCCCCCGCGCGATCATCTCCTCGGCGGCACGCCGGGAGGCCACCCCGGCCTGGGCAAGCACCTTGTGCAGCCTCGGCAGCCCCGAGAATGCCGCAGCCACCTCGGAGTGGGGCATAGCCTCAGGCTGGGATGTCATCGATGGAGTCGATGTCGGGCAACAGCGGGGCGATCGGAGGGAGCTCGTCCAACGCGGAGAGCCCAAGCCGCTCCAGGAACAGCTCGGTGGTGCAGTACAGCCCACCGTGGGTGTCCGGGTCGGTTCCCGCCTCCTCGATCAAACCGCGGGCCAGCAGCGTGCGCATCACCCCGTCGACGTTCACCCCGCGCACCGCGGCGACCCGCGAGCGGGTGACCGGCTGGCGGTACGCCACCACGGCGAGGGTCTCCAGAGCGGCCCTGGTGAGCCTGGCCCGCTGCCCGTCCAGCAACAGCCGTTCCACGAACGGTGCATACGCATCGCGGGTGTGCAACCGCCATCCCTGCGCCACCTGACGCAGATCGATCCCACGTCCGGTATCGGCGTAGCCCTCTTGTAGTCGTTGCAGCGCCTGGACCACTCGTGTCACCGGCTGACCTAGTGCGCTGGCCAGCACGTCCTCACCAGCCGGGGAATCCACCACCAGCAGCAGCGCTTCCAGGGCAGCGTCCAGTTCCTCGTCACCGTGCAGCAGCGGCAGTGTCTCGGCTCCGGCGGGGGTCTCCGAGAGCGGGGGTGCTTCCATAAGTGCGATTTCGTTCACCGGTAATCCTCGTTTTCTTCCCCATCATTACCCGACGCCACAGTGGCCTGCTCGACGCCACCTGTCCACCGAACGTGCAGCTCACCCAGCGGATCGGCCTGGTCGAAGACCACCACCGCGGCACGGTACAGATCCAGCAACGCCAGGAAGCGGGCGACTACCTCTCTGGTGTGCGCACAATCGGCGACCAAACTGCGGAAACTCGCCTGGCCATCACGGGCCAGCCGGCTGCGGAGCACAGCGGCGTGCTCGCGCACCGACACCCGGGGGGTGTGCAGATGCTCCAAGGACACCGTAGGTGGCGGCGGTTTGGGCCGGAAGACCGCGGCCGCGGTTTCGGCGAATCGAGCTGCGTCGACGCCGAGCAACACCTCGGGCAGTAATCCGGCAAATCTCTCCTCGAGTCCCACCGACCGCGGGTAGCGGCGCAGCGCCGCGGTCTCAAGCTCGGCGAACAGGGCCGCGACCTGCTTGTATGCCCGGTATTGCAGCAGCCGCGCGAACAGCAGGTCCCGGGCCTCCAACAGCGCCAAGTCCGCTTCGTCCTCGACGTCGGCGTTGGGCAGCAACCGGGCCGCCTTGAGATCCAGTAGGGTGGCCGCGACCACGAGGAACTCGGTGGTCTCATCCAGGTCGAAGGACTCCCCCAGCACCCGCAGGTGCGCGATGAACTCATCGGTCACCCGGTGCAAAGCCACTTCGGTCACGTCCATCTGCTGCTGCGAGATGAGCTGCAGCAGCAGGTCGAACGGACCCTCGAAGTTCTCCAGCCGCACCGTGAAGCGGGGCGACGAGGCTGGTGCCACCACTGGATTGTCCAACACCGTGGCGTCTAACACCGTTTCGTCCAGCACTGTCATCGCGCAATTACCTCCCGGGCCAGCGCACGGTACGCCTTTGCGCCAGCGGACTTCGGTGCCCACCGGGTGATCGGCTCACCAGCAACCGTGGTTTCCGGGAACCGGACCGTCCGGCCGATCACGGCGTCAAACACGGTGTCGCCGAAAACTTCCACCACGCGAGCCATCACCTCGCGCGCGTGCAGTGTGCGCGGGTCGTACATGGTGGCGAGGATTCCGGTGATCGTTAACTTGGGGTTGAGCCGGTCCCGCACCTTGTCGATGGTGTCCATCAGCAGCGCCATCCCGCGTAGGCTGAAGTACTCGCATTCCAGCGGGATCAGCACGCCATCGGCGCAGGCCAGCGCATTGATGGTGAGCAGACCCAGCGACGGTTGGCAGTCCACCAGGATGAAGTCATACCGCGGCAGCAGCGGCCGCAGGGTTCGGCCCAGCGCCTGCTCCCGGCCCACCTCGGTGACCAGCTGCACTTCTGCTGCGGACAGGTCGATGTTGCTGGGCAGCAGGTCCATGCCGGACACCGACGTCGGCTGGACGACCTCGTCCACCGGGACGCACTGCTCCATGATCACGTTGTAGATGGTGCGGTCCAGGTGCTGGGCGGCCACCCCGAGCCCAACCGAGAGCGCCCCCTGGGGGTCGAAATCCACCAGCAGCACCCGGCGGCCGTACTCGGCGAGCGCGGCCCCGAGGTTGATCGTCGAGGTAGTCTTGCCGACGCCGCCTTTCTGGTTGCAGATCGCCACCACCTGAGCCGGTCCGTGCCGGTCCAACGGGGGTGGTTGCGGCACCGCGCGGCGCGGACGTCCGACAGGGTCGACCCCGTCGCCCAGCGCCCCGTCCTCGCAGGAGATCGGCGGGGTCGGCACAACCAGTGGCTGTTGCGCAGACGCCCAGGACGACATGGAACCGATCCCTCCAGCCCAAAGCTAGGTCAACACGGTGCTAGGCAGCACGGTGCGATCCCCGGGGCAGCCTATTCCGCCGCAGGAAACGCCTTCAACGCGCATCGCCACTCACGGGGCGTCAGCCACGCGCACGTGGGTGGGCGGTCGCGTAGACCTCGCGCAGGTTGTCCACCGTGACCAGGGTGTAGACCTGCGTGGTGGTCACCGAGGCGTGCCCGAGCAGTTCCTGGACCACCCGCACATCCGCGCCGCCCTCCAGCAGGTGGGTGGCAAAGGAGTGCCGCAGGGTGTGCGGCGACACCGCAGTGGTGATCTTGCTTCGCGCAGCGGCCTCCTGCAGGACCGCCCAGGCGCTCTGCCGGGACAGCCGGGCGCCGCGGGCGTTGAGAAACACCGCCGGGACACCTCGCCCCCGCGCGGCAAACGCTGGCCGGCCGCGGACTAGGTAGGCGTCCAGCGCGGCCAGCGCGGGGCGACCCACCGGCACCAGCCGCTGCTTGCCACCCTTGCCGCGCAGCAGCGCGGTGCGAGCCGGGGCGTCGACGTCGTCGCGGTCCAGCCCGACCGCCTCAGAGATCCGCGCGCCGGTGGAGTAGAGCAGCTCCAGCAGCGCCCGGTCACGCAAGCAGCGCGGCCCCCCGTCGGCGGGGAATACCTCCAACAGCCGTAGCACCTCGTCCACCCCGAGTGCCTTAGGCAGCCGTTTGGGCGGGCTCGGGGGATGCACCTCGGCGGCGACGTCGGCCGGTACCAGCCCCTCCCGGAAGGCGAACCGATGCAGCCCGCGTGCCGCGACCAGCGCCCGGGCCGCGGACGACGGGGCCAATGGGCGATGCGCACCGTCCCCGTCCCGTAACGCCGCGAGGAAGCCGGTCACCTGCTCCTCGCGCACCTCGGCGAGCCCTGTCACGCCCGCGGAGGCCAGGTAGGCGGTGTATCGGCTCAGGTCACGGGTGTAGGAGTCCAGCGTGTTGGCCGAGGTGCCCCGCTCCACCGCGAGATGATCCAGGTACTGGGAGATCACCGCGGCCAGCGCTGGCGGCAGCTCCGAGTCGGCGACCGATCGGGCCAGGCTCGCGCTCACCCGAGTGCCTCCGCCAATGGGAGATAACCGTGGCCGTGCGCCTGGGCCACCTCGGCGAGCACCACCGAACCGCCAATCACGTTAACCCCCCTGGCCAGCGCCGGGTCATCCTGCACCGCCTGCCGCAACCCCCTGTCAGCCAGCGCGCAGACGTAGGGCAGGGTGACGTTCGTCAGCGCATAGGTGGAGGTGTGCGGCACCGCGCCGGGCATGTTCGTCACGCAGTAGAACACCGAGTTGTGCACGGTAAACGTGGGGTCGGCGTGCGTGGTAGGCCGCGAGTCAGCGAAGCAACCGCCCTGATCGATGGCGATGTCCACCAGCACCGATCCTGGACGCATCCGGCCGACCACGTCATGGCTGACCAGGGTGGGCGCTTTGGCACCGCGCACCAGTACAGCCCCGATCACCAGATCAGCCCACACGCAGGCCTTCTCCACCTCATAGGCGTTGGACGCGATGGTCTGCAGATGGCCACGGTAGCTGAAGTCGATCTCCCGCAGCCGGTTGATGTTGGTGTCCAGCACCACCACCTCGGCCTGCAAGCCGAGCGCGATGGTGGCCGCATTCATCCCCACCACCCCGGCCCCGAGCACCGCGACCTTTCCCGCTGGCACCCCGGAAACCCCGCCGAGCAACACGCCGCGCCCACCCTGCATGCGTTCCAAGCAATGCGCGCCCACTTGGGGAGCCATCCGCCCGGCGACTTCGCTCATCGGGGCCAGCAGTGGCAGCGAGCCATCGGGCAGCTGCACGGTCTCGTAGGCGATCGCGTCGATCCCGGCCTCCACCAGCGCCGTGGTGCACTCCGCCGAAGCGGCCAGGTGAAGGTAGGTGAACAGGATCTGGCCCTTGCGCATCCGGTGATACTCCGGCGGCACCGGTTCCTTCACCTTGAGCACCAGCTCGGCCTCGGCCCATACATCATCGGCCTGCGGCACGATCCGGGCCCCCGCGGCCAGGTAAGCCGGATCGGGAAATGCGCAACCGACCCCGGCATTGCGCTCCACCAGCAGCTCATGTCCACGGCGAGTCAGCTCGAGCACCCCGGCTGGCGTGATCGCAACCCGGTACTCACCGACCTTCAGCTCCCGCGGGACACCGATCTTCACCTCGGTGTGCCTCCCCTGCTCTCCCCGGCTCGATGATCGAAAACCTTGGGTGTGGTCACTAGGTTACGACCTAGTTGAGCAGGGTCGGCTCGGGACGCGTGGGCACGTACCGTTGTCGATGAGGTGAGGTCCGGTGGCCAGGACGACGTGTGTGGCGCTCGGCACGCGGCCGTGAGCCACCTTGCTCTCATTTTCGGCGATCGGCGAAGCGGGTAGGACGGTCCGGCCACGGGGCATCGGCTGGACGTGGGTGGGCGATTCCCGCCAGCACGGCGTGCGCGGCGAGCAATCCGGCGACGGCCGGGGAATTGACGATCTCGCCTGCGAGCACTTGACGCACCGCCTCGGCCAGAGGCAGCCGGACCACGTTGAGATCGGCCTCCTCGTCGGTACCAGGCGACCGGCCGACCTCAATGAGCCCGCGGGCCAGAAACACCCGCTGCGATTCATCACTGAACCCGGGCGAGGGCACCAGATCAACCAGCACCGACCAGTCCTGCGCGGTGTAGCCGACCTCCTCCAGAAGCTCGCGCTGGGCGGTCATCACGGGATCCTCCCCCGGCGCATCGAGCAGCCCGGCGGGCAGCTCGCGGATCCGGCGGCCAATCGGGTGCCGGTACTGGTCGATCATCACCACCGACCCGTCATCGTGCAGCGGCAGGACCACCACGGATCCGGGGTGCTCGACCACCTCCCTTCCGGCGGTCCTACCACCGGGCATCTCCACCTGATCCAGCCGCAGCGCGAGAACCTTCCCGACGTGCAGGGTGTCGCTGCCGGACACCGCGAACTGGTGTGGTCGGCTCACCGCAACCCCGTCGGCATCTCGACTGGCAGCCAGTCCGCGGCCCGGTAGTTCAGCGCTGCTGCGATGAAGGCGACGAACAGCGGATGCGGGCGGGTGGGCCGGCTGGCCAGCTCGGGGTGAGCCTGAGTGCCGACGAAAAACGGGTGGGCACTGGCAGGTAGCTCGATGAATTCAACGAGATGGCCGTCCGGTGACAGTCCGCTGATGACCAGCCCCGCAGCGGCGAGCTTGTCCCGGTAGGCGTTGTTCACCTCGTAACGGTGCCGGTGGCGCTCGCAGACCTCGGTGGCACCGTATGCTCGGGCCACCACCGAACCTGGATCCAGCACTGCGGGGTAACTACCCAGCCTCATCGTCCCACCCATGTCACGCTGACCAGCTACGACGTCGGTCTGGTCGGCCATGGTGGAGATCACCGCGTGCGGCGTCGCCGCGTCGAACTCCGTCGAGCCGGCACCATCAAGACCAACCAGGTTCCGGGCGGTCTCGATCACCATGCACTGCAGGCCCAGGCACAGACCCAGCGCGGGGATCCCGTGGACGCGGGCATGGTGGATGGCGCCGATCTTGCCCTCGATCCCGCGGACCCCGAACCCGCCGGGCACTAGCACCCCGTCCACCCCGGCCAGCGCGGTCTCCGCACCCGCAGGGGTCTCGCAGGTGTCCGAGGGCACCCAGCGGATCTCGACCCTGGCCCGGTGCGCGAAACCACCGGCACGCAGCGCCTCGGTCACCGACAGGTAGGCATCCGGCAGGTCGACGTACTTGCCCACCAGGGCGATCCGCGCTAGCCCGGTCGGGTTGTGCACTCGGTCTAGCAGATCCCCCCATTCGGTCCAGTCGACGTCCCGGAAGGGCAGCCCGAGTCGACGCACCACGTAGGCATCCAGACCCTCGGAGTGCAGCACCTTGGGGATGTCGTAGATCGAGGGCGCGTCCGGTGCCGCGACCACCCCGTCGATGTCCACGTCCGACATCAGCGCGATCTTGCGCTTGAGCACGTCCGGGACTTCCCGGTCGGCGCGGCACACCAAAGCGTCAGGCTGGATACCGATATTGCGCAAGGCGGCCACCGAGTGCTGGGTCGGCTTGGTCTTCAGCTCGCCGGAGGGCGCGAGGTAGGGCACCAGGGAGACGTGCAGGAAAAAGCAGTTGTCCCGGCCGACGTCATGGCGCACCTGGCGGGCCGCCTCCAAAAACGGCAGCGACTCGATGTCCCCGACCGTGCCGCCGATCTCGGTGATCACCACATCCGGCGGGCGGCCGTCGTCGCCCGGCTCGGACATGGCCAGGATCCGGGACTTGATCTCGTCGGTGATGTGCGGGATCACCTGCACGGTATCGCCGAGATACTCTCCCCGCCGTTCTTTGGCGATCACCGCTGAGTAGACCTGGCCGGTGGTGACGTTCGCCTTGTGGCCGAGATTGCGGTCCAGAAACCGCTCGTAGTGGCCGATGTCCAGGTCGGTCTCGGCGCCGTCGTCGGTGACAAACACCTCACCG
>JBOHFW010000378.1:0-4861 GCA_050699835.1 Pseudonocardiaceae bacterium
GCCGACCCCGACATCACCGAGATGGAGGACCAATATCTGCGGCTCGAACCGGCACCTGAGCACACCGTCTTCCGGGTACGTCTCGGACTCTGCGTCCTCGATCTTGCCGCTGACGTCGACGAAACCCCGCAGATCGCCAACGTGATCGTCCGCGATGCCCTGGAATCCACCGACGCCTACGCCGCTCACGCCGCACTGTCACACCAGACGTGCCATACGCATACAGCCCCTGGGAACTCCCGGGCACTGACCGACATCGTCCGGGCCTCCGGCCTGGGACGCGGAACAATTCCCGCTGACATACTCGACAATCTCATGGGCTCGGTGAGAACCAGCGAAGCATCCCTAGCACACGCGTTAGCGGCGCAGACCCCGTGAGTACGGAGTCGGTACTGGAAGACGAGAACGTACGCCAGGCACACCAAGCCAAGGCAATCCCGAGCGTCCGAGCAGCAGAGCCCCACTGGCCGATTGGCATGGCCTCCGATTCTGGGCCAAGCTGGCTGGGATCGTCGCTCACATTGATCAGGTCGTCGACCGCCAGCACTGGCATCGTTCGTTCATGTCCGGGCGGGCGTGGCTACCGTCCCTGTGCATGACGACTCCTGCGGCGGACCGCCCGCGCACGGCCTTGGCACTGGTCGCTGAGGCAGTCGCCCGATTGCGGTCGACCGCTCCGGCCGACACGGCGGGCCTCGTTACTCGCAGCGTGGCACGGCTTCGGCACTGCCGAAGCCGCAGGCGGCTTCCTGGCTCTCGACAATCTGGATGATGCTGTGCTGGCCCGAAACACCCGTCCGGTGCTGGCGGCCATGGCCGCGCGAGCAGCCGCCGTCCCCGAGGACAAAATCGAGGTCGTCGTCGAGCACTATCTGGGTGGCGAACTGCGGGGAAAGTCCTCTCACGGTGTGGCGAAATTCTGCTTCGAGGCCCGGTATTTCGCGCACCGAGAGGATGCGCCTCGTGTGGTGCGTGAACACGGCGCCCTAGCCGTCGTTGACGCGCGACGCGAGATCGGACCGGTCAGCGCGGACTATGCCGTCGAAGTCGCCCTGCGCAAGGCGCGAGAATACGGAGCCGGCATTGTCGGGATGATCAACACGCAGCGGTACGGCATTCTCGCGCCGTGGAGCGAACGCATCGCCCGCAACGGCTTCATCGGCGTCGTGATGAACACGTCCCGGGCTGAGAGCACGGTGCACGGAGGGCGGACCCGGTTTCTCGGCGTGAACCCCCTGAGCTTCGCGTTCCCCACGCTGGATGTGCCGTTCGTAGCGGACATGTCCACCACCTTGGCACCCATGGGAGTGCTCTGGGAGGCCCAGCGCAGCGGCGATCGGCTTCCCTCTGACTGCTTCGTGGACGAGAACGGGCAGTTCACCGACGATCCGGATTCCGCAGCCTCGGCCGTCGTGTTCGGGCAGCATCGGGGATTCGCGGTGTCCTTGCTTGTGCAGATCCTCACCGGATCACTGTTCGGGTTCCCCATGGGCAGCGACGTGGATTCCATCTGGCGCACCGGCTACACGTTCATCGCCCTCGACCCGTCCTTCGGTGGAGAGGTCACCGGAAGCGCCGACAGCAATACGAAGCTGGTAAACGCGATAAGGGCCGCGATCGCCCGTGACGGCGGCGGATTGCGCCTGCCAGGCCAGGTGAGCACCGCTCGCCTGGCTCATACCCATCGTGTCGGCACGGTCGACCTTTCCCCGGTGGTGTATCGGAGGCTGTGCGCGCGTTCGGCTGGAGATTTCAAGTCCAACTGAATTGTCGTGCAGAACTGGGAGTGCGATGTGAAGTTCCATTGGTTCCTACCCACGGCCAGTGACGGCCGGTCGCTGGCCGTGGGAACACGCGGCACACACGGACCGGAAACCGATGCGGGCGATGCCCTCACCCCCGGGGCGGACCGATTCCGTGCCCCCGACATCCGCTACCTGACCCAGATCGCCCACGCCGCCGAGCACATGGGCTTCGACGCGATCCTCACCCCGACTGGCACCTGGTGCGAGGACGCCTGGCTGACCTGCGCTGCGCTCGCCCAGCAAACCGAGCGGCTGCGCTTCCTGGTCGCGTTCCGGCCCGGCTTCATCTCCCCCACGCTGGCGGCGCAGGTGGCCGCCACGTTCCAGCGGATCTCCCGCGGCCGGCTGCTGCTGAACGTCGTCACCGGCGGCGAGGCCGACGAGCAGGCCCGCTTCGGCGACCACCTGACCAAGGCCGGGCGCTACGAGCGCTGCGGTGAGTTCCTCACCGTGCTGCGCGGAGCCTGGTCCGGCGAGCCGTTCACCTTCAACGGCGAGCACTACGACGTGCGGGGCGCCACCGTGATGGCGCCCCCGGACCCGATACCTGATCTGTACTTCGGCGGCTCGTCGGCGGAGGCGGGCCCGGTCGCGGCCCGGCACGTGGGCACCTACCTCACGTGGGGCGAGCCGCCCGAGCAGGTCGCGCAGAAGCTGGACTGGATTCGCGGCCTGGCCGCCGCGCAGGGCCGCACGCTGCGGTTCGGCATCCGGTTCCACGTCGTGGCCCGGGACACGTCCGCGCAGGCGTGGGCGGCCGCCGAGCGGCTGCTGGCTGGGATCGACAGCGAGCACGTCGCCCGCGTCCAGACGACGCTGGCCGCCAGCCAGTCCACCGGCCAGGCTCGGATGAGCAGCCTGCACGCCGGCTACCGCGACAGCGCACGGATGTCCGACCTGGAGATCTACCCCAACGTGTGGGCCGGGGTGGGCCTGCTGCGCGGTGGCGCCGGCACCGCGCTGGTCGGCTCCCACCAAGAGGTCGCCGACCGCATCGCCGAGTACGCGGCTCTCGGGATCGAGGAGTTCATCCTGTCCGGCTTCCCCCACCTGGAGGAGACGTACTGGGTCGGCGAAGGCGTCCTGCCCCGGCTCGCGCACCTCGGGCAGGCACAGCAGCGGTGACGACAAACCTTCTGGTGATCGGCGTCGGCCCGCACACCCGTCTCAACCACCTCCCCGCGCTCGCGGCCGGCCAGGACACGGGCCTGGTCGGCACGGTGACCGGCATCGACCTGCCTGCCGTAGCGCAACAGCCGGTCGCCTACGGGCCGCCAAGCCGCCCCCGCCTGCTTCCGGTGATCGGTGTGGAGCCGTTCCCCGCGTCGCGTGCGAGCCTTCCGGCGGCGGTGCGCGCCTTCCTGAACGAGGTGGTTGTCCGCGAGCGGATCGGTGCCGTCATCGTGGCGACCGAGCCGTCCATGCACGTGCCCTATGTCCTGTGGGCGCTGGAGCGCGGCGTGAGCGTACTGCTGGACAAGCCGCTCAGCGTCCACGCCCGAGCCTCGGTGAATCCCGCGGCTGCGGCCGCGATCGCGGAGGACTACGACACGCTCATGCACGCCTACCACAAGGCCCGCGTGCGCGACCCCGCAGTGGTGGTGAGCGTCATGAGCCAGCGCCGCTACCACCCGGCGTTCCAGCGGATGCGGGACCTGATCGCCGAGGTGGCCGCCGAGACGAACTGTCCGGTCACCTCGATCCAGTCCTTCCACGGCGACGGGCAGTGGCGCCTGCCGGACGAACTGGTCGACCTGACCTACCACGGTTACCAGCGCGGGTACGGGAAAGCCGCCCACTCCGGCTACCACCTCTTCGACATCGTGCCGTGGCTGATTGCCGCCAGCGAGCGGCCCGGCAAGGAACTGGACGAGGTGGAGGTGCATACGCACATCACCCGCCCCGCCGACGCCCTCGCCCAGCTCACCGTGGCCGACCACGAGGAGCTGTTCCCGGGCTTCGCTGCACGCAACCCCTATAGCCAAGCCGAACTTCAGCAGTTGACAGGCACGTTCGGCGAGGTGGACGCCTTCTCGTCGATGGCGTACCGCAGCGGCGGGCGAACGATGACGCTGGGCAGCATCAACCTGGCGCACCACACCTTCTCCCAACGCGGGAACCTCGAGCCCGTGCTTGCTGGCCTCTACAAGGGCAACGGCCGTATCGGGCAGGAGACCCACATCATCCAGCAGGGCCCCTTCCAGGCCCTGCACTTCCACTGCCTGCAGACCCTGCACGACGACACACCGGGCGTGGACCCGGCGGCGGTCGGCGGCGCGGACCACGTCGCCGTCCACGTCTTCCGCAACAACCGCCTACACCCCCAGTGGGAGAGGCACACCACCCTCGGCTTCGCCGATCTGACCAGCGGCTCCGGGCCCGATGCGACGCTGCCCACCCAGAGGTCTTCCCGGCATCGGGCCATGACCGAGTTCCTACTGTACCTGGCTGGTCAGCTTCCGCGGCAGCAGATGGCCTCCGACCTGACCGGCCACCGCCGCCCCGCCCGGCTGATGGCGGGCGCCTACCTCTCGATGGCCCAGCGACTCACCGGCGGCAGCCCGGCCGCCACCCCTCGAATTCGGCGCAGCCCCGGCCAGCCCGGAGCAGCCCCTTGTCCCACTGGAGACAGCACGGTGACCACCGCCTCCTCCGCGACAGGCACCCAACCGACGCCGGGCCTCGGCGACCTCCTCGGTCCCCACCTGCCCGACGTCCTCGCCGCCTGCACCCAGTACACCGGACCGGTCATCCACATCGAGCGCGCCACCGGCGGCAACGTCAGCCACGTCTTCCGCGTCCACGGCGAGACTGACCGCGTCGTCCTCAAGATCCGCGGTACCCGCTTCTCCAACATCCCTACGATGAGCACCGACCCGGCGCTGATCGCCGACGAGCACCGCGCCCTCCAGGTCTACGGGCAGGCACTGCCCGAGCTCTTCCCCAAGGTCCTGGCCTTCCTGCCCAGCGCGCATGCCATGGTGATGACCGACGTCTTCCCCGACGGCCGCACCTGGCACGAGCACCTGGACCAGCGCCGGGCCACTACCAGCGAG
>JBOHFW010000379.1:0-3795 GCA_050699835.1 Pseudonocardiaceae bacterium
ACGGTTACGAGGTGTACTGCATCGCGGATCCGTTGTTCTACGACTCGATGTCCGGAAGCAACCGGGCGGAGTCCTTCGATGCCACCCGACGTCCGGTACCCGAAGGTTGGGAACGGCGATTCCTCAACAATTGGGTGGTCATGACTCCGGAGGGCGCTACGGTGCCGCCACAGGGCTGGAAAGTCCATGCGTCGGCCTGCCTCGACAACGCTGAACGAATTCTGGAAACCGTATGGGCCTACTGCATCCCACGTGGAATCCCCTTTAAGTTCCTGGCCGCTCGGAACATCGTCCACCTGCAGAACGCGAAGTACGCCCCCCGGGGCTCTAGCGGCAAGTTCGTCACGATCTACCCAACCGACATCGACGCGCTCGGCACGATCTTGCATGACCTTGGTGAGCAGCTGGACGGCGAGCCAGGGCCCTACATCCTCAGCGACCTGCGCTGGAACGAAGGCCCGCTTTACGTCCGCTACGGCGGCTTCGCACTGCGGCACTGCCTGTCGGCGCGGGGGGACCGGGTCCCGGCCATCGAGGACCCCACCGGCGCGCTGGTGCCAGACCGCAGGGATGCGGTGTTCTACACCCCACCCTGGGTGACCCTGCCCGACCTGCTCGTCCCCCAACTTGCTGCCCGCAACGCCACCAAGGTCAAGGAGCTGCCCTACCGCGTGGAGCAGGTGCTGCACTTCTCCAACGGTGGCGGTCTCTACGAGGCGACCGACCAGCGCACCGGCACTCGGGTGGTGCTCAAGGAAGCCCGGCCCTACGCCGGCCTCGCCGCCGATGGCGCCGACGCGGTCCAGCGACTACAGCGCGAACGGGAGATACTCGAACGCCTGGCCGGCGGCGACGGGGTGCCCGTCGTCCACGACCACTTCACGCTGGGCGAGCACCACTTCCTCGCCCTGGAGTTCATCGAGGGAACACCGCTCAACAAGGTCTTCGCCAAGCGGTACCCGATGAACGACCCCGCCGCCGGGCCAGCCGAGTTCGCTGCCTACACCGAATGGGCGTTGCGGACGTGTGCCCAGGTCGAAGGGATCATCACCACAATCCACGGCTGCGGGATCATCCACGGCGATCTGCATCTGTTCAACGTCATCGTCCGGGACGACGGCCGGATCACGCTGCTCGACTTCGAGGTCGCGGCGAGGGTCGATGAGGCACGCCGCCCCACACTAGGTAGCCCCGCCTTCGCGGCCCCGGCCGATCGAACCGGGTTCGACATCGACCGGTACTCCCTGGCCTGCCTACGACTGGCGCTGTTCCTCCCATTGACCGCCATGATCCGGCTCGACGCCGGAAAGCCAGCGGACTTCGCCGAGGTCATCGCCGAGCACTTCGCGCTGCCGCCTGATTTCCTGGATGAGGCGGTGCGGACGATCACCGGAGCCGGTAACACCAACGGGCAGGTGCCTCGGCGGCAAGCCCCCCGACCGCGAAACCGAGCCCTGCCAGCCCTACCGGACGGGACGACCGGGTGGAGCGCTGCGCGGGATTCGATCGTCGCAGGAATCCTGGCTAGTGCTACGCCCAAGCGCACCGATCGGCTGTTCCCCGGGGATATCGCTCAGTTCAGCACCGGTGGTCTCAACATCGCCCACGGCGCTGCCGGTGTGCTCTACGCGCTGTCGGTCACCCGGGCCCCGCAGTATCCCGCTGGGGAGCACTGGCTGCTCGAGCGCGCCGCCAGGGCGGCACGCGGCACGCGGCTGGGCCTGTACGACGGGCTGCACGGCGTGGCGTATGTGCTCGCGGAGCTGGGATACCGGCAAGCCGCCCTCGACCTGGTCGAGTTCTGCCTCACCGAGCCCTATGAGCAACTCGGCATGGATCTGACCGGTGGCCTCGCCGGGATCGCACTCAACCTTGCCCACTTTGCGGGTTTGGCCGGGGAACCCGCGCTGTTCGACCACGCGCTTCATGCCGCCGACATCGTCGCCGACCGGCTCGGGGGACCCGAGACCGTCAGCACGATCAGCGGTGGAGATCACCCCTACGCGGGGTTGATGCAGGGCTCGTCAGGGCCGGCGCTGATGTTCTTGCGGCTCTACGAGCACACCGGTGACCGTGACTTCCTCCAACTGTCCAGGACGGCGCTTCGCCAGGACCTGCGCCGCTGCCAGCTGCGTGAGGACGGCTCGATGATGGTCAACGAGGGTTGGCGGGGTATGCCGTACTTGGACCGGGGTAGCGCGGGAATCGGCATGATCCTCGACGAGTACCTCACCCACCGGACCGATGACGACTTCGTGGCCGCCGCGGCCGCCATCCGCAAAGCCGCGCGGTCCCGGTTCTACATCCAGCCGGGTTTATTCAGCGGCCGGGCTGGGATGATCCTCTACCTCAGCCGGGCACACCCACCGGGGCAGGCGATTTGGAACCACGAGGTGGCCGCCCAGGTCCGGCGACTTGGCTGGCACCGCGTCGACTATCAGGGTCACCTCGCCTTTCCCGGCGAGCAGCTACTACGGCTATCGATGGATTTGGCGAGCGGCGCCGCAGGCGTCCTGCTCGCGCTGGGTGCGGCTGTTCACGAGCACCCCGTCGGACTCCCGTTCCTCTGCGAACCCCGTCAGCTTCCGCCGCACGATGCCCCCGTGCCGGCAGCGCTGATGGGCAGGAACGGGTTGGTATCCAGCTCGAGTTTCAGGGGGAGGTGAACACAATGGCGCTTCTCGACCTGCAGGCCCTGGAGCTGTCCTCGGAGCTGAACGGCGGCTACGACGACTGTCACCACGGCCGCTACGACCACTCCTGTGGCAGTGGCCTCAGCCTGCTGCTCTGCGGCTGACGCATCATCGCAGGGTGGTCCGGGGCAGCCGGCGTTGCCCCGGACCACCCAATGTTTTTCACCAGATCATGACGACGATGCGGAGGCCGCGTGAACAGCGATCCGCCCGGGGCATCGAGACCCCAGCACGACCCGATGGCCAGGCAGGCGGACCGGTTGCTGCTTTCGACGGGACGGCGGGGCGGATGGTGGATCTGGGTGCTGGCGCTGGCCACGCTGGTCAGCGCGGGTGCGGACATCTTGTTGCCGGCCGCACTCGGTCGCGCTATCGACGCATTGCCCGCTGATGACCACCTCTGGTGGGCTCTGCTGGCCTGCGCCGGGCTGATTGCCATCATGGTCGCCGGGAAGGTGATCGGCGACATCGCCACCGGCGCGAGCAACGCCCGCTGTACATCCTGGCTGCGCATGACGCTGGTCCAGCATCTTCTCGCGATCGGACCGGCCGCCACCCGCCGCTTCGAACCCGGCGACCTGGTGACCCGGGTGACCCGCAACGCCAGCGAGGCCGGCCAGATCGGGATGACCGCGGTGATGGTCGGTGCCGGGCTGATCGCCCCTGTCGGCGGCATCGTCGCCTTGATGGTGATCGATCTGTGGGTGGGTTGCGCCGCGCTGGCCGGTCTGGTTGTCATGGCCGGGTTGTTGCGGGTATTCGTCCGGCACAACACCGAGACCATCAGGAACTACCTGCACAGCCAAGGACTGATCGCCGCCCGGCTGCTCGATGCATTGTCCGGGGCCCGCACGATTGCTGCCGCCGGCAGCGTGGACCACGAGCGGCAGCGGATATTAAAGCCGCTACCCGGGCTGCGCGAGCACGGCGTGCAGATGTGGCGTAACCAGGTACGGGTGACCAGCCAGGCCGCGTTGGTCGGGCCGCTGCTGCAGCTGGTCGTCGTCGGGGTCGCCGGGTTCGGCCTGGTCGCCGGCCGGCTGAGTGTCGGCGAGCTGTACGCCGCGAGCCGCTATGCGGTGCTGGCTGCTGGCATCGGCTC
>JBOHFW010000380.1:0-13886 GCA_050699835.1 Pseudonocardiaceae bacterium
GCCGGCAACTGGTCGGCGACGGCGTGCGGCGTTTCCACCAAGCCACCACCGCCGATGGCGCGGGGCGCTCCGGGCTCTCGTCGCTGACCTACGCGGCCATGATGGACTACGCGGCCAACGCCGCCATCGCCGTCGCACTGGCCAACACGTTGTTCTTCGCCGCCGCGACCGCCGAAAGCCGGGCCAATGTGGCGCTCTATCTGCTGATCACGGTGGCGCCGTTCGCGGTGGTCGCCCCGATCGTCGGCCCGCTGCTGGACCGGCTGCAGCATGGCAGGCGGATCGCCATGGCGCTCTCCTTCGCCGGGCGCGGCTTTCTGCTGATCGTGATGGCCGCGCATGTGCGTGACTGGTTGCTCTATCCGGCGGCGCTGGGCTACCTGGTGCTGGCCAAGTCGTACTGGGTGTTGCAGGCAGCGGTGATCCCCCGGGTGCTGCCTCCGGAGATCACCTTGGTGAAGACCAACTCCCGGCTCACCATGTTCGGTCTCGTTGCCGCGGGGGTGTCCGGTGCCCTCGCCGCTGGGATAGCGGCGCTGACCGGGTCACCGGGAGCCTTGCTGTTCACCGCGGCAATCTGCCTGGCCGGAGCTTTCCTGTGTGTGCGCATTCCGTCGTGGGTGGAGGTCACCGAGGGCGAGGTGCCGGCCTCGCTGCGGGCCGAGACGACACAGTCTCACGATGCGGCGCGGCGCCGTCAGCCGATGGGCCGCCAGGTGGTCGTCGCGCTGTGGGGTACCGGGACCGCACGGGTCCTCACCGGGTTCCTGACTCTGTTCGTGGCGTTCGCGGTGAAGGCTCAGACCGAGGGCTCGCCAGGATGGCAGGCGGTGCTACTCGGCATTGTCGGTGCGGCGGCCGGGGTCGGCATCTTCCTGGGCAACGCGGTCGGCGCCCGGATGCACTTCGATAGGCCCGATCAGGCCATTCTCGGATGCGTGGCCGCCGGGCTCACCATGGCGGTCCTCGCTGCACTGGTGCAGGGCATCGCCGTGGCCGCGGCCACCGCCCTGGTTGCGGCCACGGGCAGCGCGGTAGCGAAGGTCTGCCTGGACGCGGTGATCCAGCGCGACGTGCCGGAGGAGTCCCGTGCCTCGGCGTTCGGCCGGTCCGAGACTGTGCTCCAGACGGCCTGGGTAATGGGCGGTGCTCTCGGCGTGCTGCTGCCACCCACCTACTGGATCGGCTTCGCCACCGTCTCCGTGTTCCTAGCTCTAGGCCTCGCCCAGACCCTCCTCACCCGCCGAGGCGCATCCCTGATCCCCGGCCTCGCCACCCCCTAAGTGAACTTCTCAGTAGTTCACCGTTGTCATCGATCTCGTGTTGGGCGCCGTCGCGCGGATCTTCGGTGCTCTGGTGTCGCCGAATTCGACACCATGGTTGTTGGATCGGCTGTGCACAGCAATGGTGCCGAACTCGGCAACACCATTGTTAGTCACCATTGCGGCGGTTGGCAGCGCCTGCTTCATGCCGGCGGCGTCCCGCAAGTCTCTCAAAGCGCGTGATAGTTCGTCGCGGCCACCCTCACCGGGAGCCCTGCTCACCATTAGACCGCCCAGTGGTCGCGGTGGAATTGCGGGTGCGCCGTCCACCATTGCGTGAACGGCTCAGCTTCGGACCACAGCATCTCCGCGACGTGCCGGTATTCCGTGACGACGGCGGGCGAGCTGTCGGCCACTGCGCCTTGGGGTTGGTTCTCGACGGTGTAGTGCAAACGAATCACGTGCTCCCCGTCCACGAGGTAGAAGTCCCCGCCAGCAGAGTCGATCAGGCGTTGCAGATCGGGCCGCTGGACGGCTAGCTCCAGGATACGAATGTCCTCGAACGGGTTCAGCGCGTAACTCCACTCACACTCAAACCGCAGGTAGTCCGACAGCGGCAGGGTCACCACGTGGACCCGTCGCCGCTCCAGTCCCCGGGACCTCCCGTCACTGAGCCGGTCGAGCCAGCGCTGCCGTCGTTCTGGGGTCGGGCCGGGTTCTCCAGCGAGGTAGCGAGCGAAGTCTGAGCCCTCTGAGGCAACCTCGTAGGCGGCCAGCGTCTCCAGCCGAAACAGCGTTTTCCCGAAGCGGGTGTCCAGGTAGGCGCGCAGCTCAGCCGCGTCCATCATCGTGATCACACCTCCGGGGGCTCGACGACGAGCTCTCCTGGCCCCACGTTGGAGATCACAGCCAGGACGTCTGGGGCGGTCGTCGACGTGGCAACCAGGTAGCGAATGCCGGGTCGTTCCTTGATCTGATACTCACAAGGGCTCATGTTCGTTGGAGCTCAGTGAGCGCCCATTGGATTAGCCCTCTCGCCGCTTGCCCGTATACGGCCGATTGTTGGAGCAGGCCGAATGCCTTGGCATAAACTGCTATCTCTCGAGGCTGAGTGATGTCTAAACCGGCCGAGGTTCCTTCGACATGCACTCGCTCCTCGTCGAATATCCAGAAGCTTCCTTGGGCTAGGCAGCGGCGTTCACCGGAAGCTGGGATGATACCGAGACTTACCCGTGCCAAGGACATGACAGCCAGTACCCGGTCGAGCTGGCCGAGCATCACCTCAGTGTTGCCGACGCGGGTACGGAGAGTTTGTTCTTCCAGAATGAAAGCGAACCGCCTGGCTCCGCTGTAGAGAACCCGTTGTCGTTCCATACGGCTGGCGACGGCCTCGTCCACATCGCCGGGGAGGTCGAGGAATCCGTTCCAGAACCTGAAAATCTCAGCAGCGTATTCTGCCGTGTGAAACAGACCGGGCATAACCGTATTCTCGTAGACCCGGAACAACTTCGTTCGTTCATAAAGGGGAACGGATGAGGATTGCACGTGTCTGAGCCCGGCACGCAGGTGACGTTGCCACTCGACATACATCGACTCGATGGCCCGTGCTGTGGCGATGAGATCCAGTATTTGTTCTTCGGCGCCGCAGGCACGGCACCATACTCGGATGTCTTGTTCGCTCGGGGCCTGCACACCGTGTTCTAGCTTGCTGATCTTCGTAAAGTGCCACTCACACAGGGCAGCCAGAGCCCGCCCCGTCATGTTCGCATCGGTACGAATCTCTCGCAGGCGAGCACCGAGCGCCTCCCGGGCCTGCTTGACCGGTGTGGTGGGCACCTTAGCAAGGCGTGTAGTCGTTGTGCGGGGTAGCGATCTTCCACGCGTTCTCGAAAGCCACCGCGCACGCCTCCACAATGCCCGGGTCGGTCGTCATGTCGTAGCCAAGGACATGTCCGTCACCGGAGAAATGTGTGAATGCCACCGTCTGGCGGTCGAACATCCAAAAATCGTTTCCCGGCAGTAGAAGCTGCGACGTATTTCGCCGGGGTAGCCATCGGACATCTTCACCGGAACGAACAAGTTGTGCTGCGTCTAACCACTCAAAGCGGATATAGTCGGTGACCGGCTCGGAGATGATGCGCAGCCGGCGCAGCCTCTTGCCAGCGTCGGTATTACGCTTCATCATCTCGAACCACGGCCGCCACCACTCGGCTTCGGCCTCGGGATCCAAGGGCTCTCCGCGTAACCAGGTTGCGAATCTGTCCCGCTCGACTTCCGTGGCATACACGTCGCGCATCTCCAGATGCACAGCCTCGCCCCGAAACGTCGTGAAGAACTGGTTTCTCTTCTCTTTCGAGATCGACTCCAATGCCTATCCCACCATCAGCAATGTGAGTACGGTCGACTTCGCGACCTGGACGCAGGTCTCATGGTCCGGGATGTTCATCTGGCTCAACACCTCGGCGTCGGTCACCCGCTTGCCTTGGATGATGTAGTGACCGTTGTCTGTGACGCCGACGATGGGTGGTACGAGGTTGGCCACCGCACCGTCCAGACCGTCTAAGGCGAGGTGATCCAGGAGGGCGGCCGGTACCTCCACGATGGCCTCGTCGTCGGGAATAGTGAGTCGAGCCAGGATGGCCGGATCGGTGACGATCCATCCCTGAATCACGTAGGAATCTTGATCGGTCGCGTACAAGGTCGGCGAGTCGTCCGGCGTCGAGTCCTTACCAAGGAACTTGAGCTTCACAGTCCTTCTCCTGACAGCTTGCTGGACATTGCACGATCAACGATTATCGTCGGTCAGTCCGAGCAACGCGTCAAGAGACCTGCCGGGTACATGTCCTACCTGCGATGGCGGACCGTTGTTGCGCTCCGTACAAGCGCGTGCCCAGAATCGGCGTCGCACGGCCCCGCCCCACCGTCGCCAAGAGGTCGTCTTAAAGCAACATCTAGCAACTTCCTGTCAATGTGGCCAGGTGTGGCCCTAGCGTCACTCAGCACGACTACCGAGCACGAGAGGTTGTGATTCCCGCGGCTTCGGATGAACGAATGGCCTTTGCTCACGGTGGGGCAGGGAGATACCCCAACCGCGCTATATCTTGCCATAGCTTGTCTGAGGATCTGTCATGTGGTCCGGAGCAGCCGAGTTCTTTACACAGCAAAGGGACCACACCTCCCAGCTATAGGTGGGGGTGATGGGCGATGGAGACTGCTGATAACCCCGATGTGGTGATCGCGAAGCGACTTCTCGATTACGCCAAGCAGGGTGGCTTTACGTTTCAGCGCGCGGCGCCGGGCGAGGATGGTCCGCTAGTGGGATACCGAGTTGGCGATGACTGCGTCGACTTGATCCACATCGAGGGATTCAGTCGTGACTGCTTCGCCTGGCGCAAGCGAATGTCTCCGCTGATCGTGTCTCAAGACGCGCTTGTGCAACGACAGGTAGAGGGCAGTGCGCTTGATGTGCTCAACGAGGTGTTGACCTGGGAGCGGAGTTCATGATTACTGCCCGAACTCAGTGTTTCCCACCGAAGACGCCGGCCGGCTGCCGGCGAGCGGCCCCCGACGCCCGGCTCCCGGCGGCCAGCCGGTCACCACCTACCCAGGCAACCGGAGTCCACCACAATAATGAGGAGATGTCATGGCGGAGAGTCGGCACGAGGACAAAACTGATCGTGACGGGCATAAGGACGACTACGATCACTCGAAGACCAAGGATGTGAGCGAATCCGGCGGCGGTAGCACGACAATGATGACAAGGGCGGCAAGTGACTGAGGTCGATCCGTCATCGTGCTGGGATGCTCTGTTTCGTGAGATACCGCGTGCGGCGTTCATTCCGGACGTCATCTGGGTGGACGATGATGACGGGGACGCGCTCGTGGCGTTGTCCAAACATACCGACCCGGATGCTTGGCACGCCGCGGTGTCCGCGAATGCACCCGTCATTACCCAGGTCGACTTCGGTGAGCTGCCCTCCGGCCACCCGGGGCGCGTTCCCTCCAGCTCGGGGAGCCAGCCCAGCATCGTCGCGGACATGCTGGCCGCTCTCGACGTGCAGCCCGGACAGTCCGTACTCGAAATCGGTGCCGGAACCGGCTGGAACGCGGCGCTGCTATCACACCTGGCCGGCAAGCACGGCCGGGTGGTCACGGTCGAAGTGGACCCGCAGTTGGCGCAGGACGCCCGACAGGCACTCACCACCGCCGGCTTCCATCCGCTGGTGATCACCGGAGACGGTCTGGCCGGTTACCTGCCGGGCGCACCGTATGACCGGGTGATCTCCACCGCGGCGATCCGCGAGGTCGTGCCCCCCGCATGGCTCGAGCAGCTCCGGCCAGGAGGCCGGCTGGTCACCCCGTGGGGAACGGACTGGTCCAACGGGGTCATGCTGACCATCGACCTGGCCCATAACGGCGTTGCCAGCGGCAGGTTCTCCGGTGACCTGGCCTTCATGCGGATCCGCAGCCAGCGCCGCGCACTTTACGGCTGGCGGCCCGCAACTGAAGACATCGAACGAGCTCACATCAGCACCACTCAGTGCCGCGGCAGCGATCTGGACCGCATGCTGAACCCAGACAAGGGCACCTTCGCCATCGGTACGCGCCTGGCGTCCTGCTGCCTGGTGGTCGACTGGGACAAGCACGGTGAGCTCCACCACGCACTGGAATTGGACGATGGAGCAACAAAGTCGTGGGCACAACTGGACGCCAACCTGAACGACCCAGCCCCCTTCACCGTGCGGCAACTCGGGCCGCGCAAGCTCTGGGATGAGGCCGAGACCGCCTACGACTGGTGGCATGAGCAGGGCGAGCCAGGGCCCGACCGGTTCGGCTTTCGCAGCCAGGACGGGCACCAGTGGATCTGGCTCGACGAACCCGGCAACATCGTCCGCCAGCTGAGCTGACGCGTCAGGGGTCGAGCTCGTGAGCGACGGCGCGGACGACCTCGCCGATGCGCTTGGTGGTGCGGCGGTCGGGATAGCGACCACGTCTGAGGTCAGACTGGACGCGTGACTCCAGCAGCCTGATCATGTCGTCGATCATGCCGTGCAGCTCCTCGGCTGGGCGGCGCCGGGCCTCCGCCACCGACGGCGGCGACTCCAGCAACCGTACCGACAGCGCCTGCGGGCCACGCCGGCCGTCGGCGACCCCGAACTCGACCCGCTGGCCGGTCTTGAGATCCGTCACGCCGGTAGGGAGCGCGGTGGAGCGCACGTAGACGTCAGCACCGCCGTCCTGGGTGACGAATCCGAAACCCTTACCCGCGTCGTACCACTTGACCTTGCCGGTCGGCACTGACCTCACCGTTCCCTCGTGGAGTACCGCCTGCCGGGGGTGCATGACCAGCAAGACGAACGCGCCCCGAACGCTCCCGGGACGCGTGTGCCCCAGCTTACGACTTCCCGCCGCTTTTGGGGCCCTCCCCGCCACATAGTTCCGCCTCAGGCGTACTTTGCCGCTGCAAGATCGGCCAGGCCGAGCAGCTGCACCGAGCGTTCGCGCATCTCCACCTTGCGAACCTTGCCGGTGACGGTCATCGGGAACTCCTCCACCACGCACACATATCGAGGGATCTTGAAATGCGCGAGCTTGCCAGCGGCGTAATCCCGTAGCGCCTCGGTGGTGAGCTGCGGTGCGCCTGGTCGCAGCCGCACCCAGGCGCACAACTCCTCGCCGTAGCGCGCGTCAGGCACCCCGATCACCTGCGCATCCAGAATATCCGGGTGAGTGTAGAGGAACTCCTCGATTTCCCGGGGGTAGATGTTCTCGCCACCGCGGATGATCATATCCTTGATTCGTCCGGTGATGTTGAGGTAGCCCTCGGGGTCCATCACGGCGATATCCCCGGTGTGCATCCAGCGGGCCTGGTCAATCACCTCGGCGGTCCGCTCCGGCTGTTCCCAGTAGCCGAGCATGACCGAGTACCCGCGGGTGCACAGCTCTCCGGGAGCGCCGCGCGGTACGGTCCGGCCGGTGTCCGGGTCGATGATCTTCACTTCGAGGTGCGGATGCACCGTCCCTACCGTGGATACCCGCCGCTCCAGTGTGTCGTCCGCCTGGGTCTGGGTGGACACCGGGGAGGTCTCGGTCATGCCATAGCAGATGGTCACCTCAGTCATCCCCATCCGCTCGACGACCTGCTTCATCACCTCCACCGGGCACGGCGAGCCAGCCATGATCCCGGTGCGCAGCGAGGACAGGTCGTGGGACTCGAAGCCGGGATCGGCCAACATGGCGATGAACATGGTGGGCACCCCGTACAGCGAGGTGCACCGCTGCTGCGCGACGGCGCGCAAGGTCGCGGCTGGCTCGAAGGAGGGCGCCGGGTACACCAGGCAGGCGCCGTGCGAGGTGGCGGCCAGGTTGCCCATCACCATGCCGAAGCAGTGGTACAGCGGCACCGGCACGCAGATCCGGTCCGCCTCGGTGTAGCCGCACAACTCACCGACGAAGTAGCCGTTGTTGAGGATGTTGTGGTGGGAGAGCGTGGCGCCCTTGGGGAAGCCCGTGGTGCCCGAGGTGTACTGGATATTGATCGGGTCGTCTGCGGACAACCTCGCCTGTGTGGCGGCGAGCGTGTTCACATCACCATCGGGCACCGGTAGTGCCTCCCACTCGGGAGAATCGATCAGCACCACGGTCTCCAGCGCGGCGCAGCGCGGGCGCACGTCGGAGATCAGCGCGGCGTAGTCGGCGGTCTTGAACGACCTCGCGGCGATCAGCAGCCGGATCCCAGCTTGGTTGAGCACATACTGCAGTTCGTTGGTCCGGTATGCCGGGTTGATGGTGACGAGGATCGCACCGATCTTCGCGGTGGCGTATTGGATGAACAGCCACTCCGGGCAGTTCGGTGCCCAGATGCCGACCCGGTCACCCTTGCCAATGCCGGCACCCAGCAGCCCGTGCGCCAGCGCGTCGATTTCCGCGCGCACCTGCGAATACGTCCACCGGCGCCCGCTCGGGGGATCGACCAGCGCCTCCCGTTCCCCGCACCGAGCGACCGTGCGGTCGAAGTTGTCCCCAATGGTGTCCCCTAACAACGGAACTCCCGACACCCCCGACACGTACGATCCAGCCAATCTCAACGCCTCCCGACTCTGCACGGGTTGAGCATCCATGAGACCACGTGGGGCGTGCGTGGGGATCACACGAGAGCGGGGTAGACGGCGATCTCGGCCGCTTTCACGACGAACCAGATCCCGGCACCGGTGTGCAGCCCCAGTTCGACGGCGGCGGCTGGGGTGATGTCCGCTGCGAGCCCGCCTGCGCCGCGCACCCGGACCAGCGTGCCGTTGGGCTCAACGACCTCGACTCGGTCTTGGATCACGTTGCGGGGGCTGCCCTTCGGCGGATCGACATACACCGCAACCGCACCAGGGGTGAACACCGCAACCGCCTCAGTCCCCGCGACCGTGGATTCGACCAAGCCGAACAGCTCGGCGCCGTCGTGGGACCGCAACCCAGCTGCCGTCGCGATGCCGGAGACCAGATTCAGCCCGGCCAACCGTGCGGTGAACGTGTTGCGCGGCCGGGTGAGCACCTCCCGAGTCGGGCCCTGCTCCACCACGCGGCCGGCGTCCAGCACCACCACCCGGTCCGCCAGCATCAGCGCATCGATCACCTGGTGGGTCACGATGAGGGCGATCCGGTCGGCCAGCACCGTTTGCAGCAGCGACCGCAACGCGGGGGCGAACTCGACGTCCACCGCGGAGAGCGGTTCATCTAGCAACAGCAGGTCGGGTTCCGAAGCCAGCGCCCGGGCCAGCGCGATGCGCTGGGCCTGCCCGCCGGACAGGCGGCCGGGGCGCCGCCGGGCGAACTGGGTCGCGTCAACCTCGGTGAGGTGCCGCAGCGCCGCGTCCCGCGCTACCTGCCGGTTGGACCCGGTGGCCATCGGGGCGAACGCGACGTTGTCCAGCACCGACAGGTGCGGGAACAGCAGCGGCTGCTGGGCCAGCAACCCGATGCGCCGGCGGTGCGGTGGCAGCATCATCCCAGCGGCGATGTCCGTGAGCACCCGGCCATTCAGGGTGATCCTTCCGCTGTCCGGACGCAGCAGCCCGGCGACCGCGGCGAGCAGAGTGGACTTGCCAGACCCGTTGCGGCCCAGCACCGCGACCACTTCGCCGGGCGCCACATCCACCGTCGCCTCCAGCGCAAACTCGCCACGGCGCACCACAACCTCGGCATGCAAACCGGCGCTCACCGCACCCCTTCCAGCGAGCGCGGCCGGGCCACAATGATGACCACGATGGCCACTACCACGAGCAGCAGCGACAGCGCGATCGCCCCGTCAACGTCCGTTTCCTGCTGAAGGTAAACCTCCAGCGGAAGCGTCCTGGTCACGCCCTGCAAGCTGCCGGCGAAGGCGATGGTGGCCCCGAACTCTCCCAGGCAGCGGGCAAAGCTGAGCACCGCACCGGAGCCGAGGCCAGGCAGCACCAGTGGGACGGTGATCCGGCGGAACACCGTCCAGGGTGTCGCACCCAGGGTCGCTGCGATCGATTCGTAGCGCTCTCCGCCGGTGCGCAGCGCCCCCTCCAGGCTGACCACGAGAAACGGCATCGCCACAAACGTCTGCGCCAGGATCACCGCCGGCGTGGTGAACGAGACGCGTTGCACACCGAACGCCACATCCAGGACACGGCCGCCGAACCCGCCGGGACTCAGCAGGTACAGCAACGCCAGCCCGCCGACCACCGGTGGCAGCACCAGCGGAAGCAGGACCACCGAGCGCAGCAACCGGAGACCCGGAACCGATCCGCGGGCCAGTACCACCGCCAGCGGTCCGCCGATCAGGACGCACAGCGCAGTAGACCACGTGGCGGTGTAGAGCGAGAGCGTCAGCGCGGCAACCGCAGCTTCACTGGTGATCAGCTCGACGAACCGGGACCAGGGGGCCCGCACGACCAGCCCGATCACCGGTAGCGAGATCAGCCCGAGGGCCGCCACCGCGGGCAGCCACAGCACACCGGGCAGCCCGGTATGGACGGTGTGCGGATCCCTGGTCTGGGTCACGCGAAGGTCACCGGTCGGGCCCAGGCTGAATCAAGCAGCGCCGAACCCGGCGTCAATGAACTGCCCTCGCGCAGCCGGGCTACGGATGAATGCCACGAAAGCCTGCGCGAGCTGTGCCTGCGGGGCGTCGCTGATCGCGGCGATGGGGTAGGTGTTGACGGCCATGCTGGCCTCCGGAAAATTGATCTCCTGGATCTTCCCGGCTGCGGTGCGGGCGTCGGTGACATAGACCAGCCCGGCGTCGGCCACTTTGGCCTCGACCTTAGACAGCACCGAGAGCACGTCCTGCTCCTCGCTGGCCGGGCTGAGCTCGATGTTGGTCGCTTTCTCGATCTTCGTGGTAGCCGCGCCACAGGGCACCTGCGGAGCGCACACGACCTCGGTGACGCCGGGTTTGGCCAGGTCAGCGAACGAACGGATGTTCTTCGGATTGCCCGGGGGCACCACGATGGTGAGCACGTTGGTGGCGAACGGCTCCGCCTTGCCGGCCACCTTCCCGGCGTCGGCCACCACCTTCATCTGCGCCTCGTTGGCCGAAGCGAAGACGTCGGCAGGCGCACCGTTCACGATCTGCCGGGCCAGGTCGGACGAGCCGGCGAAGTTGAACGTCAGGTCAGCGGTGGGATTGGCGGCCTCGAACTGCGGTTCTAACTTGGTGAACACGTCGTGGAGCGATGCCGCTGCCAACACTGTGACCGGTACCCGATCGGAGGGTGTCCCTGCGCAGCCCACAAGCGCGAGCGCGACCGCGAAACCTACAACGACCAGCAGTTTCATGCACGACCTCCGGGAGTCTCGACCATGACTTGGGTTGACTTCACTACAGCCACCGCAAGTACCCCCGGCACGAGCCCCAGTTCCCGCACTGCTTCGCTGCTCATCAGTGAGACCACCCGGTGTGGTCCGCACTGGATCTCCACCTGTGCCATTACCGTGTCAGTGATCACCTCGGTGACCAGCCCGACGAATCGATTGCGTGCCGATCGGTCCACTACGGACGGGTCGGGCGTGGCGTGCGCCTGCGCCTTGGCGAACGCCGCCAGCTCCACCCCATCCACCGCCTTGCGACCACCGGCATCGCGGATCGCGGTCAGCTGCCCAGAGTCTGCCCAGCGCCGAACGGTGTCATCGCTTACGCCAAACAGCTCAGCAACCTCAGCCATCCGATAGTGCGGCACGCAGTGTAGGATACCTCCGCAGCTGAGGTTTACAACTCAGCGGACATGATTGGGACGGAGAAGTACAAATGATCGGACTTCCCACCACCGCGGATGAAATCATGGTCGCGTCGTCGTAGAGTCGCAGCTATGGTGAGGCAGGTGGCTTTCGCGACAGAAGGTATCGCGGGTGTTTGTCTTGGGGACGGCTTTCGATCGGTCAGCCTGTTCAGCGACGTCCCCTGAGCATCAGCGTGTTCTCTCAGAGACAAACGACAGGGAGCCAATTCTGTCTGGAGCCGATGGCGGCGGGCTTGCTGACTTGTCGCGGACACCGTGCCACCCACAGCGATGGGACCGCGATCGATGATCCAGACTTCGTCGAGCTGAGCCACCCGATGAGCGCGAACGGAGGCCGAACCGTGGTGACCGTGCGATACTTCGCAGCAGCACGTGCCGCTGCTGGCATGCACAGCGAGAACGTCGACATCGGCGACGGCGCCACGGTAGGCGACGCGCTTGACGCAATCGCTGCACGGCACGGCGAATCCCTGGCCAAAGTGCTGCCTGCCTGCAGCTTCCTTCTTGATTCCGTCGCGGTGCGGGATCGCGATACCCCGCTGCCGCCCGCCGCCGAGTTGGACGTGCTGCCTCCGTTCGCGGGGGGTTGAGGAACCCGGACAACAGTCCGGCACACAGGATTGCTCAGGGAGCGTTGACCCACTGTTCGGCGCCGTCAGTGAATTCCTGCCGCTTCCAGATCGGTAGTTGGAGCTTCACCTCATCGACCAGCGCCGCACACGCTGCGAAAGCCGCCGCCCGGTGGGCCGCGGCCACTGCGCAGGCCAGCGCGGAATCGCCGATCGCCAGCGGCCCGATCCGGTGGCTCACTGCCAACCCGAGCACCTCGGGGTGCGCTGCACTGATTTGAGCGGCCACACGTGTGATCACGTCACCGGCACTCGAATGGCCGGAGTACTCCAGCGCGCGCACTTCCTTGCCGCCGTCATGGTCGCGGACCACCCCGGAGAAACTCACCACGGCGCCGGCGGCCGAGCTAGTCACCAGACGGGCGTGTTCCTCGACGTCCAACGGGTCCTCCGTGACCACCGCGCGAAACACGACGCCCGGGGGCGCGGCGTCCGGAGGCGCGGGGTGCGGGGAAGGCAGCACGGCCTCGGGGCGGCTCTGTTGTTGGCTGTGCAGGTGCCCAGCCAGGGTTGGCTGGCCGGTGCCGCTACCGATGTGATCTGCGCCGTGCAGTTGTTCGACAGCATGGTCAAGTACCCGGTCGAGGACCGCAAGGCCGTCGCGAACGCCACCGGTTGAGCCCGGCAGATTGACCACCAACGTCTGACCGGCCACGCCGGCCAGCCCACGGGAGAGGACCGCGGTTGGCACCTGGGGCAGTCCGGCTGAGCGGATCGCGTCCGCCAATCCAGGCAGCCGCCGGTCCAGTAGCGGCTCAGTGGCCTCCGGAGTGCGATCGGTGGGACTGATCCCAGTACCGCCAGTGGTCAGCACGACGTCGACCGCGTTCGCTACCGCCACCGCTACCGCGTCACGCACCGGCGAGCCGTCAGGGACGACGACGGGGTCCGGGGTCAGGTAGCCACGCTCGCACAGCCAGTTGACAATGACTGGGCCGGTACGATCGGCATACACGCCAGCAGCCGCACGGTTAGACGCCACCACGACCACGGCACGACGGGTCGGTGTAGTCATCGGTCCTCCTGGACTAGCGCGACGGCTCAACCGTCGGCGTCAAATTTAGCGGCTCAGCCGTCGGCCGGCTCCACGATCCGGTCTTCCCACCGGTCTTACGCTGCACCTGCACCGCGTCAAGTACTGCGGCAGGATCGACTGCCTTGACCATGTCGTGCAGCGCCAAACCAGCGACAGCCACCGCGGTGAGAGCCTCCATCTCCACTCCCGTGCGATCAGTAGTCCGCACGGTCGCGGTGATGTGAACCTCGCAACCTGTGGTCCGCAGGTCCACGCTGACCCCGGTCAGCGACAGGGGATGGCACAGCGGGATCAGATCGGGCGTTCGCTTAGCCGCCATGATGCCGGCGATGCGGGCGGTGGCCAACGCATCTCCTTTGGGCAGTTGCTCGGCGCGCAGCAGCCGCACAACCTCCTCTGTGGTGCGGAAGACACCGGTGGCCATCGCCTCTCGTGCTGACACCTGCTTATCTGAGACGTCGACCATCCGAGCTTCACCGCGATCGTCCACATGGGTCAGTCGTGCGTCGGAGCTCACCAGAACGATCCTACGGCCGGACCGCCGTCGATGGTGGCGGTGACCTTCCCGGGCCCAGCAAGCCGCCTCGGCCCAGCGGTTCCGTCCCGGCTCGGCGGCCCCATTTGGCGAGTTGGTAGCTGTTGAGAGCTATCAGAGGAGGGGTTGGCAGTACTTGAAGAGCCCGCAACGGCGAGGGGCTGG
>JBOHFW010000381.1:0-8223 GCA_050699835.1 Pseudonocardiaceae bacterium
CACCGTGCCGGGCGTGGCACAAAGCGCCGAACTGACCCGTCTCGGTGGCGGCCGGACCGCGGCGTCCATTCCCGCCGGGGAGAGCGTCGCCGGCTTCGCCCGCCATGGCACCACGATGGCCATCTACCTGTCGGCGGCCCGGCCGGCTGCCTTACGCGAGGAGCTGCTGGCCGGCTACCCACCACAGACCCCAGCCATCATCGTCGCGAAAGCCAGCTGGCCGGACCAGACCGTGATCACCACCACCGTGGGGGAGCTCGCCGAGGCGTTGACGGCATCCGGAATCCGCACCGCTGCGCTCGTCCTGGTAGGGCCGGCGCTGTCCGGTGCAGGGGCCCGCAGCCGGCTCTATGACCCGAGCTATTCCCACGGCTGCCGCCGCCGCTCGACACCCAGCAACACCTCGGGGCGGCCCATTCCCCCCGCGAAGCGCAGGTTGTGAGTAAACGGCGAACCCGGGGCTGGCGGAACAAACCCTCAGGCGCTCGATTTGAGCATGGGGTCCGCCCAGACCGCGATCAAATCAGAATTCGGACACTCGACTGATCGATCGGCAAGGGGCCCTTGTTACAGGAGACTGCACTTTGTGCACTGGTCGGGTTGAGCGCATCACCGGCAGCATGACGGCCGTAGCGGATACCCTCGCGGGAAGATAGGAGGACATGACGCTGGATCAGAGAAGGTACGCGACGATCATGCGGCTACCGTGACGGGCACGCTCACCGTCGTGGGTCTGGGACCTGGTGGTCCCGCGCACCGTACCCGGGCCGCTGAGGACGCTGTCCGGGACGCGCAGCTCGTCCTGGGGTACCACGCTTACCTGGCGGCCTGCGCGGACCTCACCGGCCCGAACCAGCGCGTGCAGCCCAGCGACATCGGTGCCGAACAGCAACGCGCCGAGGACGCGGTGCGAGTGGCGGCCGGCGGTGTCCGGGTGGCGCTGGTCTCCTCCGGTGACGCCGGGATCTACGGGATGGCCTCGCTGGCGCTGACCACCGCTGCCGCGCTCCCACCGGCGCAGCGCCCGGCGGTGCGGGTGGTACCCGGCGTCACGGCGGCAGTCGCGGCCGCAGCGCTGCTGGGGGCGCCGCTGGCCCGGGACTTCGCCTGCCGAACCCTGTCCGACGTCCTCACGCCCTGGGAAGCGGCGGAGACACCGCTGCGCGCGGTGGCCGCCGCGGACCTGGTGCGGGCGTTGTACAACCCACGCTCCCGTGGCCGGTCGTGGCAGCTTGGCCGGGCTCGTGATGTGCTGGCCGCATACCGGCCCGGTGACACCCCGGTCGGCCTGGTCACCGATGCGGGACGGGCCGATGAGCAGGTGGAGCTGACTACGCTCGCCACGCTGGACCCGGCACGGGCCGGGATGAACACGGTCGTGATCGTCGGCGGGGCCAGCACCAGCCGGCTCGGTAACTGGCTGGTGACCGCCCGGTCGCTCGGTACGCAACCGTGACCGCCGACGCACTGAGTCCCGCGGCGGCGGCGTGATGACCGTGCATCTGGTGGGTGCCGGACCCGGCGATCCGCAGCTGCTCACCCGGCGCGGCGCGGCGCTGCTGGCGGTCGCCGAGCACGTGGTGTACGACCGCGCGTCGATGGCCGAGATCCTGGCGCTCGCACCCTGCGCTACCCGGCACTGTGTCGGCGTGATAGTCCGGCAGCGCGCCCGCACGCTCACCGTGATCGCAGGCAACGACGGCGTCGACGGAGTCGATTGGGAGGCCGCACAGCCTCCCTCAGCCCGGCTGCCCGCGCCGCTGACCGTCGTGATCGGCGAGGTAGCGGCGCTGGACGTCAGGGCAGGCGAGGTGAGCTGTGCACATCCCTGATGGCTTCGTCTCCCCCGCCGTCGCGATCACTGGTGCCGCGGTGGCCGTTGCCGGGCTGGGAGTGTGCGTGCGCCGCGCCCGGCTCGACGGCACCGAGCGGCAGCTGCCACTAGCCGGACTCGTCGCAGCGTTCTTCCTGGTGCTGGAAGCCCCGATCATCCCGGTGGCGGTGGGCACCAGCGGGCACCTGCTCGGCGGCACGCTGGCCGTGGCGCTGCTCGGGCCGTGGCTCGGACCGGTAGTGATCACTGTCGTCACCGTGGTGCAGGCGTTGTTCGCCGGCGACGGCGGGCTGTCCACGCTGGGTGTCAACGTGGTCAATCTGGCCCTGGTGCCGGCGGCGGTGGGTTACCCGGTGTTACTCGGGCTGCGCCGGGTGCTGCCACGGGGACCAACGGGCACGGCGGTAGCCGCTGGGATCGCCGCCGCGGTGTCGGTGCTTACCGCGGCGCTGCTGTTCACCGCGGAGTACACGGTGGGCGGTGCCGCTGGGCTGCCGTTGCGAACCGTCGCCGCCTCGACGATCGGGGTGTACGCGGTGGTCGCCGGGCTGGAGGCGGTGGTGACCGCCCTGGTCGTACGGGGATTGCTCGCGCTGCGCGCCGACCTCGTTCAGGTGGCGTCGTGAGTGCGACCCACCAGGGCCTGCTGGTCCCGGCCGACACCCCGGTGCACCGGCTGGCGCCGCAGTGCAAAGTGGCCGCCACGGCACTGTTCGTGCTGGCTGTCGCGTGCACTCCGGCGGGCACCTACCGGCCCTACCTGTGGTACCTCGTGCTGCTCGCCGCGGTCGCCGCGCTGGCCCGGCTCCCTCCGTTGATCATGGCCCGCCGGCTGCTGGTAGAGGTGCCGTTCGTGCTGTTCGTGCTGGCGTTGCCGGTGCTCGGCGGACCACCGCAGCTGACGGTGCTCGGGGTCGCGCTGTCGGTGCCCGGGCTGCACGCCGCGGCGACCATCACGCTCAAGGCGACGTTCGGGCTGCTCGCCACCGGGATCCTGGCGGCGACCACGTCACTGCCGGAGATCATCACCGGGTTGGAGCGGTTGCGGGTGCCGCGGGTGTTCACCGCGGTCGCGTCGTTCATGGTGCGCTACGTCGACGTGCTGGCGGCCGAGCTGACCAGGATGCGCACCGCCGCGCTGTGTCGGGGCGGGAACCCCCGCTGGATCTGGCAGGTCCGCGAGATGACGGCCGGGCTCGGCGCGTTGGCCGTCCGCACCTTCGAGCGCGGTGAGCGGGTATATCTCGCGATGGCCTCTCGGGGATACACCGGGGCCCTGCCGGAGACGCTGACCGGAGCCCCGGCACCGCGAGCAGCGTGGGCCGGCGCGCTGACCGTGCCGGCGCTGGCCGCGATCGGGCTGATGCTGGCATGACCCGCGCGATGCTGGTGGTCGGGCACGGCAGCCGGGACTCCGACGGGGTGGATGAATTCTGGGCGCTGGCCGGCAGAATCCGCACGGTGGCCGGTGAACTGCTGACCGGGTTCGGCTTCATCGAGCTGGCCTCGCCGAGCGTCGATGAGGCCATCGACGAGCTGGTCGCCCGTGGCGCCACCGAGATCGTCAGCGTGCCGCTGGTGCTGCTGGCCGCCGGGCACTTGAAGAACGACGGCCCCGCCGCGCTGGCCCGAGCCCGCGCCCGGCACCCGGAGGTGCATTTCCACCTGGCTCGCGACCTGGGCATCGATCCGTCCGTGTTGGAGGTCGCCACGGACCGGATCCGGGACGCCGCCGGTGCCGCCGACCCGGAGAAGTTGGGAGTGGCGCTGATCGGGCGCGGGTCCAGCGACCCGGACGCCTGTGCGGATCTGTGGAAGGTCAGCCGGCTGCTCGCCGATGGGCGCGGGCTGGGCACCGTCGAGCCTGGTTTCGTCTCCGTCGCCATCCCCTCGGTGCCCGAGACCTTGGAACGGCTGCGGTTGCTTGGCGCCGGGACCGCGGTGCTCGCGCCGTTTTTCCTGTTCCCCGGGGTGCTGCTGAACCGGATCTATGCCCAGGCCGCCGGCTGGGCGCAGGACCATCCCGAGGTCGAGGTCCGCGGCGCCGCTCATCTGGGCCCCGACCCCCGACTGGCCCGGCTGGTGCTGGAACGCTACCGGGAGGCGCGGGCTGGTGACGTGCGGATGAACTGTGACCTGTGCGCTTACCGGGTCCAGTTGCCCGGCTATGAAGCCAAGGTCGGTACCCCGATCTCGCTGACTCCCCACGGTGACGGCCCGGCCATTGGCTCGCGACGGGCCCGCCGGGCCACCCGCGCGCCCACGCCGGCACCGCAGATCCGCCGGGGCCGGTTCATTGGGTCTTCACCGGCGGGTGGACGGCCCGCGATCGAGGTACAGGACCTCGACTTCGCCTACCCGGATGGGCGCCAGGCGCTGTCCGGGGTGTCGATGCGCGTCGGACCCGGTGAGCGGGTGGCCCTGCTCGGCCCGAACGGTGCCGGGAAGACGTCCCTGGTGCTGCAGCTCAACGGGGTCCTCACTCCCTCACGCGGGTCGGTGTCCATCGGTGGGGTGCAGGTGGGGCGGCGCACCCTGGCTGAGGTCCGCCGGCGGGTCGGGGTGGTCTTCCAGGATCCTGATGATCAGCTGTTCACTCCTACGGTGGGTCGCGATGTGGCGTTCGGCCCGGCTCATCTGGGGCTGTCCGGGGAGGCGTTGAGCGCCCGGGTCGCCGAGGCGCTGTGCTACGTCGGCCTGGCGGATGCCGCCGACCGGCCCCCGCACCGGTTGTCGATGGGCGAGCGGCGGCGCGCCGCAGTGGCCACGGTGCTGGCCATGCACCCCGAGGTGCTGGTGCTCGATGAGCCCACCGCCAACCTCGACCCGGCCGCGCGCCGGGAGTTCGCCGATCTGATCAAGCGCCTGGGCATGACGACGCTGCTGGTCACGCACGATCTGCCCTACGCGCTGGAGCTGTGCCCGCGCGCGCTGGTCATCGACCACGGGCAGATCGTGGCCGACGGGCCAACCCGGGAGCTGCTCGCCGACACCGGATTCATGAGCGCGCACCGGCTGGAGCTTCCCGCGGGCTTCAACCCGTTAGGCCCCTGACGCGTCGGTGTTCGCTCATGATCTCGCCGCTGAGTGGTTGCCCGCGCTGCCCGACGTGCATGCACGCCTGGTGGGCGGCGAACCGGTACGGGTCCTGGACATCGCGTGCGGTACCGGTTGGTCGGCGATCTCGCTGGCCCGGACGTACCCGAACGTGACCATCACCGGTATCGACCTCGATCCCGCATCCATCGAGCAAGCGCGGCGCAACGCGGCCGAGTGTGGCGTGAGCGACCGGGTCCGGTTTGAGGTAGCGGACGCTGCCCAGGCCGCGGATGGCCAGGGTTACCAGCTGGCCATGCTGTTTGAGGCCCTGCACGACATGGGCGACCCGGTCGGTGCGCTGCGGCAGGTACGCTCCGCGCTGGCTGCCGGTGCGCCGCTGCTGGTGGCTGACGAACGCGTCGCCGACACCTTCACCGCGCCCGGTGACGAGGTGGAACGCTTGATGTACGGGTGGAGCGTGCTGCACTGCCTGCCGGCTACCCGGGCCACCGCGCCGGTAGTGGCGAACGGCACTGTGCTGCGACCGGCGACAGTGCGACAGTGGGCAGGTGAGGCGGGCTTCTCACGGGTCGAGGAGCTGCCGATCGCCAATGACTTCTGGCGTTTCTACCGGTTGGAGGCGTGACCGGCTGCGACATGCACATCCGAGTCCTGGGCCCCGTGGAACTCACTGGACGAGCCGGGCCGGGCGGGTCGCTCCCGCTGCGGCACTCACCCAGGATCCGGCGGCTGCTCGCCCTGCTCGTGGTCAGGGCGGGCGGTGTCGTCTCGGTCGACCGGCTCGCCGACGTTCTGTGGGGCGAGCAGCCGCCGGCCGATCCGACGAGCGCGGTACACAATCTGGTGTCCCGGCTGCGAGCAGTCATCAGGTCCGCATGCTGCGAGGCCGCCGTCAGGATCGTCACCCGGCCACCGGGATATCTGCTCGAGGCGGCCGACGGTGAGCTGGACTGCGCTCGCTTCTCCCAGCTCGTCGATCAGGCCCGGGGGCGGCTCGGGACCGCGCCGCAGGCCGCCGCCACGCTGCTGGACGAGGCGCTGGCGCTGTGGCGGGGACCCGCGTACGCCGAGTTCGCCGGCGAGGAATTCGCCCAGGCTGAGGCGGCGCGGCTGGAGGAGCTGCGGCTGGGCGCCGCCGCGGACCGGGTGGACGCGGCGCTGGCCCTGGGCCGGCCCGCCCGGCGACCAACCTGCCGCACCAGCTCACCGAGCTCATCGGGCGGACCGAGGACGCGAATCGGGTCATCGAAGCGATCAAGCAGGCCCGGCTCGTCACGCTGACCGGGGTCGGGGGCGTCGGCAAGACCCGGCTGGCGTTGCACGTCGCCGGCGAGCTCACGACCAGTTTCCCCGACGGCGCCTGGCTCTGCGAGCTGGCTCCGGTCGGTGCCGACGCGGTGGCCACCGCGCTGGCCGGCGTACTTGCTGTCACCCAGCGGCAGGCAGCCACTGTCACGCCTGCGCTGGTGGACTACCTGCGCGCCAAACAACTCTTGATCGTGCTGGACAGCTGCGAGCACGTGGCTGCCGCAGCGGCTGAGCTGGCCGGCGCGCTGCTGCGCGGCTGCCCCCGGGTGCGGGTGCTGGCCACCAGCCGGGAACCGCTGGGCGCCGACGGCGAGCACGTGCTGCCGGTTGCGCCGTTGGAGACCCGTGACGCGGTCGCGCTGTTCGTCGCCCGGGCCACCGCCGCGTCGCCGTCATTCGGATTGACCCCGGCGAACGCAGTGGACGTCACCGAGGTCTGCCGCCGGCTCGACGGCCTCCCACTCGCACTGGAGCTGGTGGCACCCAAGGTGCGCTCGCTGTCCGCGCGGGAGATCGTCACCCGACTCGACCGCAGGATGGCGTTCGTCCGGACCGCCGGGCGGATCCGCGAGCAGCGGCACCGCACGCTGCGGGCCGTCGTCGACTGGTCCTACCAGCTCCTCGACGCGCAACAGCGGCGGGTCTTCGACCGGCTCAGCGTGTTCGCCGGATCGTTCACCGTGGCCGCCGCGCAGCGGATCGCAGGCGGAGATCTGGACACCGAGGAGGTCGCCGAGATCGTTGGCGGGCTGGTGGACCGTTCGATGCTGGGTGCGCAGACCGATGACCCGCCAACGCGTTACACCATGTTGGACACGCTGCGCCATTACGGGCGGGAGCGCCTTAAGGCGGCCGGGTGGGCCACCTCCACCCGGCTGGACCACGCGCGATACCACGTCGAGCTGGCCGAGGCCGCGTTCATCGGGCTGACCGGGCCGGATCCGGGCAGGTGGAGCAGGACAATCGAACGCCATCTCGATGACTTGCGGGCTGCGCACAACTGGGCGATACACCATGAGCCTGGCTTGGCGATGCGGCTGACCGCGGCGCTGTACTGGTATGTCGAGGCCGGGTCGTTCCTCGAGGTGTCCCTGTGGGCTGAGCAAGCCGCCACCGCCGCACCATCGCATCCGCTGCGACCGCTCGTGCTGGGAGTCGCCGCCTGGGGCGCCAGCAAACGCGGCGACCTGTCGGGCGCCGTCGACCTCGCGCGCCGCGGGCTCACCGCGACCGGAGCTGACGACCCCCTGCGCCGCTACCCGCTGTTCATCCTCGGCGAAGCCCTGGCCAGGGTCGATCCCCAGGCTGCCATCGTGGCCATCGACGCCGCGCTGGCCACCTCCCGGGAGACCCGCAACCGCTTCGTGGAGGCCGTCGCGCTGGTCTCCGCGGCTTCGCTGCGGGGCCGTCACGGGGATCCGCTCGCCGCGCTGCCGCTGTTCGGCCAGGTGATCGACCACTGGCAACGCGCCGGTAACTGGACCCAGCAGTGGATCACGCTGCGAAACGTGATCGACCTGTTTGCCCGGTTGGGCGCCGACGAGCCCGCCGCGATCCTCTGCGGCGCGCTGGGTGCCAGCCGCACCGCGACGCCATTGTTCGGAGCCGACGCTGACGAGTTCGCGAGCACGGCCTCGGCGCTGGAAACCCGCATGGGTGAGCGGGAGTACCGACGCTGCCTGGCCCGCGGGGCAGCCATGACCGACGACGACGCGGTCATCCTCGCCGCCACCGAGATCAACCGATCTACCCCTCCCGCGATGTGCGCAGGGAGTGACCAGTGAAGTTCGCGATCCATCATGCTGCCATCAGCGCGATCAGCATGGCAAGATCCATTGCTTTCTACGAACAGTTCGGCTTCACAGTTGTATTGCATTGGAAAGATTCGGAGGGCAAGCTGGAGATTGCACATCTCAAGCTAGACGAGAATTATCTGGAGATTTTTTGGCATAAGGATCAGATCCCCGCACCTGAGACGGCAAGCTCTCTGGCAACAGACCTTCCCCGGATAGGCGTTAAGC
>JBOHFW010000382.1:0-3162 GCA_050699835.1 Pseudonocardiaceae bacterium
ACCAGCACTACGGGTTGGATCTGATCGATCTGGGGAGCGTGTTCGGAAGCCTGAGCACCGCGGTCGGTGCGGTTCTTGACGACCATGATCACCCAGGGTTGGGTGTTGTCGAGCTGGAAGGCGACCACCGTGTCCTCGGCGACACCGAACGCCGGGGTGGTGGCGAAGATCGGATCGTCCGCGGCGACGATTCGCTTGTCCAGCTCGGCGTCCTTGCCGGCGCGAACGTCAGCGTCGATCAACTGGCGGGCCCGCTTGGCCCCGGCCTGAGACAGCTCCTCCACCCGCTGTTTCGCCGCGGTTCGAGTGGCGGCCGTGGTGTAGTCGACGGTGACCGAGCTGTTAAGCAAGGCAGCGCGGCCCAGCGCGGCCATCAACAGCTTGTCCTGGGCCCGCTCCCGGTAGGAGGCGGCATCGAAGATGGTGCCCTTGGATGCGGCCTCAGCGCCCCCGACCTCTGTGATCATGCGGTCCACCTGCGCCTGGTCGACAGTCAGGCCAGCCCGCTGCGCGGCGATATCCAGCAACTGGTGCCTGATCCGCACGGTGACGAGCTTGCGTGACAGCTCATCGAGCTGTTGGCCTGCCACCAACTGGGCGCGGGCCTGCGGACCTTCCTTGTCCAGCACCGCCACGAGCTGGTCGTGCACCTGATCCACCGGGATCTCGGTCCCGTCAACGATCGCAGCGGCACCGAACTGACCAGAGCCACAGCCGGCGATCAGCACCGCCGCGGCGAGGGCCCCAGCGAGCCCGAGCGCGGCACGACGGGCTGCACCAAGGGCAGGCAGGACACTTCGCACGGACACTACCTTCTCACGCTGGCGCTGGATGACCATCTCAGCTACTCGTCTTCGGCAGTCGAGGCTCGATCATCTGGGCGATCCGCAACGCCTCGGCACACGAATCGACCTTGGGCCCGTTGGCGCTGAGCGCCGGCGCCACGCTGACCACCAGCGATACCGATCCTCCATCGATCAACTGCTCGCAGTCTGTCCCATCACGCTCCACCCCGAACCTCACCCCGGCCCGGCCGTTCACGGTGTTCTCCGTGAAGGTGATCAGCGCCGGACCCGGCTGGCGGGCCTTGTATGCGGCGACGGTCTCGGTATCCCGCTCCAGGGTTAACGCGAACGGCGTGCCCCGCCATGAACATCCGACCGAGCCCGGCCGATCAACCGGCTCGCGAGTGTCCAGCTTGATACCCAGCTGGCTCAGCTCCTGGTCGGTCAGGATGGTGCACATGTCGACCCGCTTGGAATCGGCCACCGTGGACGGCGCAGCGCTCCCGGACACCGGCGCACCGCATCCAGCGGCAACCAGCGCCACCGCGACCATCAGAAGGCGCCTCATCTCCGACCCACCAGCTGGGCACCAGCCTGCTTGAAGCTGCTTGCCATCGCCTGCCCTCCTCGTCGCACCGAGAGTGACCGTACTATCACTGCCCGTCGACCTGTCAGCGGTTGGAGTGTGGGCATCCGGGGTCCCGGCCCTGGGAGCAGAGCGTGTTCTGGTTCTTCGCCACCCCGCGCTCCCGCTCGGCACCTCATGCCGCTGCTGTGCCACCTCGACGAGATCGTCAGCATGCTCAAGGACGCCCTTATCCCCGACACTCGGCGATCCGCCATCTCGCACGCAGTGGATGGGCGACGAGGCTAGTCTGATCCGGTGGACAAGGCCGCAGCGAGTACGGGGCCGTCGACGCTCGACCTCACTGAGAGACTGCGTCGCCTGCTGTCCAGCGCGCCCGGGGTACTGGTCGCCTATCTTTATGGCTCGCACGCCCGCGGACGCGCCGGGCCGCTCTCCGACGTTGACGTCGCTCTGCTCCTCGACAGCGATGACGAGGACCGCAGGCTGGACCTCACCGCAGCGATCGCCCACGCCATCGCACCAGCGCGATCGGACATCGTCATCCTCAACGATGCGCCACCCGCCCTGGCCTACCGCGTGCTCCGCGACGGCAAGATCCTCGCCTCGCGGGATGACCGGGCCCGCGTTCAGCACTGGGTCCAGACCATCGACCGATACCTCGACATGGCTCCGTCCCGGCGCGTGCTGGCCGCCGGCACGAGGAACCGGCTGCGTGAGGGCCGTTTTGGTCGACGCTGAGATCGTCGGCCGGAGGCTGCGCGAGATCGGCCGCCGGCTGGGTGCACTGCGTGAGGTCCGCGCGCACGGCGAGACGACCTTCCTTGCAGATCTGGCGTTGCAGGCGCAGGCGGAGCGGCATCTCCAGCTTGCCCTCCAGTGCGCGATCGACATCGCGCTGCACATCCTGGCCGATGACACAGACCGGACTCCGGAGGACTACGGCACAGCATTTCGCGAGCTCGCCGCGGTCGGGGTACTCGAGAAGGATCTCGCGGATCGGCTGCGGCTAGCGGCCGGGTTGCGCAACGTGCTGGTGCACGCCTACCTCGACATTGACCCGACCCGGATCTGGACGCACTTGGGCCGGCTCGGCGATCTCGAGGACTTCGCGCAGGCAGTCAATGCCTATCTCGAGCAGGTTTCCTAGCTCTGTCGTGCTGAGCTCGCCACAAAGCTGCTCTTCGATCAGTCCGTGATGGGAGACTTCAGCGGCCGTCACCGAGCACGGTGCTGACGAGGGTGGTGCACCAGTCGAGTAGGTCGCGGTCGCGCAGCGGGAGAGCGCCGATGCCGCTGGAGCCCTCGCTGGGCCTGGGCACGGACAGGATCTTCACCGTGGACTTGTATGCCGCCTGGGGATAGAGCCGCCCTAACCGCACAACTTGGGAGTCCCGCAGCGTGACGGGGGCGAAGCGCAGCCGGGAACCCTGCACGGTCACCTCGGATACCCCGTGCGCCCGGCACAGCTGGCGGAACCGTGCGACGTCCAGCAAGGTCACCACCGGGGTCGGCAGGGCGCCGTAGCGGTCGCGCAACTCGTCGGTGACCGCGTCCAGCGCACTGGCGTCGAGCGCCTCGGCGATCTTGCGGTAAGCCTCCAGACGCAGCCGCTCACCGGGGATGTAGTCGTGGGGCAGGTGCGCGTCCACCGGCAGCTCGACCCGCACCGGGGTGGGCTCGGCCACGCCATCGGACGGAGCGGCGCCGGCGGCGCTGCGGAACGCCTCCACGGCCTCGCCGACCAGCCGGATGTAGAGGTCGAAACCGACTCCGGCGATATGCCCGGAC
>JBOHFW010000383.1:0-13083 GCA_050699835.1 Pseudonocardiaceae bacterium
GTGGAAGGCGTTGCGGTCACCCTCGAACAGGCTCATGTGGGTGTGCATGGCCGATCCCGGCTGGGCGGTGTAAGGCTTGGGCATGAACGAGGCACGCACCCCTTGGGTGATCGCGACCTCCTTCACCACGTACCGGAAGGTCATGATGTTGTCAGCCATGGTGAGCGCGTCGGCGTAGCGCAGGTCGATCTCCTGCTGGCCGGGGGCGCCCTCATGATGGCTGAACTCCACCGAGATGCCCATCTGCTCCAGTGCTTCGATGGTGTGCCGCCGGAAATGCGGGGCCGCATCGTGACTGGCCTGGTCGAAGTAACCGCCGGAGTCGGCGGGTACCGGCTCGGAACCGTTATCGGGCAGGTCGCGCAGCAGGTAGAACTCAATCTCAGGGTGTACGTAGCAGGTAAATCCGGCCCCTGCCGCCCGGGACAGCGCCCGGGTCAGCACATGCCGCGGGTCGGCCCAGGATGGCGAACCGTCGGGCATCGTGATGTCACAGAACATCCGGGCCGAGTAGTGCTCGCCTTTCGGGTTCTCCCACGGCAGCACCTGGAAGGTGGCAGGGTCTGGCTTGGCGATCATGTCGGACTCGTAGGCCCTGGCAAAACCCTCGATGGCCGACCCGTCGAAACCGATACCGTCGGCGAAAGCCCCCTCAAGCTCGGCCGGTGCCACCGACACCGACTTCAGATAGCCCAGCACGTCGGTGAACCACAACCGAACGAACCGGATGTCGCGTTCCTCCAGCGTACGCAGCACGAATTCCTGCTGGCGATCCATGGGGCGAAGGGTAGAGGACAGTCGGTGACGGCGCTGTAGTCTGCCCCCTACGATGACACAATGCGCCTTGTCGCTCTGTCAGTCGCCCTCATGATGTCGCTGATCATCACGCTCGTCACAGCCTGCAGCGGGCCGAGCGAGACGCTCCCCCAGGGCGCCACCGTGCTCACCGATGCCGCCACGGCGATGCGGACGGTGAACACCACCCGTTTCGCCCTCGAGGTTCAGGGCGAGACGCCAGGGGTACAGCTACGCTCTGCCGATGGCCAGTTGACCCGGGAGGGATCCGCGAAGGGCAGCGCCAGGGTAGATGAAGGCAGGCAACTCCTCGAACTCAAGTTTGTGATCATCGGGCAGGACCTCTACCTGACCCCGCCTACCGGAGGGGTGCAGAAGTTGCCGCTGTCCTTCGCTGGTGCGGTGTATGACCCGTCGATAATCCTGAACCCGGACAAGGGCATCGCCGCGGCACTCGCCAGCGGTAAGGACGCCAGCACCGCGGAACGTGAGCAGGTCGACGGCGTGGACACCTACCAGGTGCGGGTGACATTCCCGGCCCAACCGCTCGGCACTCTGGTACCGGGGTTAGCCCTGGACAAGACCAGTGACATCTGGGTCGCTGTGCAGGGGTCCCGGCTGATCAAAGCCACGTTCCCGACCACCACCGGCAGCATCACGGCCCACTTCTCCCAATACGACGCCCCCGCTCAGATCACTCCGCCCGTCTGATCCCGGCCTGCCATGATGGACACGACGGCAAGACTGGTGCGCCGCCGCGGGTTGGCACTGACCGCCGGCTCGGTCGTCACCCTGCTGGCTGCACTGGACGCCTACGTCGTGGTCAGCCTGCTGATCGACATCATTCGCGACCTGCAGGTTCCGCTGAACCATCTGGAGCGGGCCACCCCGATCGTCACCGGTTTCCTGCTGGGCTACGTCGCAGCGATGCCGTTGCTGGGTCAAGCGTCTGATCGTTTCGGTCGGCGGGTACTGCTGCACACCTGTCTGATCACGTTCGCGGCCGCATCGGTTGTCACTGCGGTCGCGACGACGCTGCCGGTCATGGTGACGGGACGGACCTTGCAGGGTGTGGCCGGCGGCGCGTTGCTGCCCGTGTCGATGGCGCTGGCCGCTGACCTGTGGCCGGGTCGTGGCCGGTCCACCGCATTGGGCGCATTGGGCGCCGCCCAGGAGCTGGGTAGCGTACTCGGTCCGCTCTACGGGGCCGCGCTGGCCGCGCTGGCCGGCTGGCGCGGCGTGTTCTGGGTGAACGTCCCGCTCGCGGTCGCCGCCATGGTGGCGGTGCAGCTGGCGGTACCAGCCAAAGCCAGGTCGGAACGTGATTCGCCGCGGACACCCCTGGACCTCGTCGGCGGCGGGCTGCTGGCACTCGCCCTGGCGCTGATGGTGATCGGCCTGTATAACCCCGACCCCGAGCATGCGGTGCTGCCGCCATGGGGATGGCCGGCGCTGGGCGCGGCCGCGGTGACCGGGGTGGCGTTCGTGTTGTGGGAACGGCGTGCCACGGTGCGGCTGCTCGATCCGGTCGGGGTGCAGTGGCGGGTCTTCTCCGGCTCGCTGTGGGTCAGCTTGGCGGCCGGAGCGGCCCTCCTGGTGACCTTGGTGGATGTGCAGCTCTATGCGCAGACGGTGCTGGGTCGCGAAACAACCGCCGCCACCGCGATCCTGGTGCGGTTCCTGGTAGCGCTGCCGATCGGCGCGCTGATCGGTGGGATGGCCGCGAGCCGGCTGGGCGACACCGTGGTGGCGGTCGCCGGGATGTTGCTGGCCGCTGCCGCTTACCTGCTGATCGCGGGATGGCCGGTGGATGTCTTGGCGGCCCGCCACGACCTCGGCCTGCTGACCCTGCCCCGGCTGGATTTCGATCTGGCGCTGGCCGGCTTGGGGCTCGGCCTGGTGATCGCGCCAGTGTCCGGGGCAGCGCTGCGCGCGACCCCGCCCGATCGGCACGGTGTGGTGTCCGCCGCGGTGGTGGTGGCCCGGATGACCGGCATGCTCGCAGGCGTCGCCGCGCTGTCCGCCTGGGGCCTGCACCGCTTCCGCGAGCTCACTGCCGAGTTGGCCACCCCACTGCCCTTCGGCGTCAGTCCGCAGGTCTTCCAGCAGCAGCGCGCCGCCTACGAGCTTGCCCTGCAGGCCGCCCTCCGTACCGAGTACAAAGAGATCTTCCTGCTCACTGCGGGAGTGTGCGTACTCGGCGCCCTCGGCGCCTTACTGATCAGCGGTAAGGGCATTCACCAGACCACTCAGGCGACGCACAGCGAGGACCGCTTGGGCAGGGCCAGCCGGACCAGGTAGTCGGAGACCATCTCGTCCACACACGTCACGCCCTGCAGGGCAGCGGTGTGCCGGTTTCCCTCGAAAGTGAGCAACTTGCCACGCAGCCGGCGAGCCAGGTCCACTCCCGCTTGGTACGGGGTAGCCGGGTCGCCGGTCGTGGAGACCACCAATATCGGCGGCAGCCCCTCTAACTGCCTATCCCCCCCGTCGCCGGTCGGGGGGACCGGCCAGAAAGCGCAGGCGTCCCGGGCGGCCGACGGAAGGTTTCCGTCGTTCAGGAAGGGCGCGGCCTGCCGGTAGCGCAGATCGGCCTCCCGGACCACCACCGGATTCGTCACCGGGGGATCGTCGACGCAGCGGATGGCGGTGAAGGCATCCTGGCTGCCGGAGTAGCCGTTCGCGTCACGCCGGTAGTAGAGGTCGGCTAGGGCCAGCAAGGTTGAGCCCTCCCCGCGGGTCAGCTCGATGAGGCCCTGGTTGAGCCTGGGCCAGAGCCGGTCGGTGTACAGGGCCGCAATCGTGCCGATGGTGGCATCGGGGTAGGACAACTTGCGGGCGCCGACCGGCAGCGCAGCCGCGGCCAGCGGTAACAACAGGTGCTGGAAGTCCTGGTTAGCCAAGTAGCGCGGGGAGCCACCCAACCAGCACTGGGGCTGCGTGAGGCACCAGCCGATGAACGCATCGAACGACTGCTGGAACCCCGCGCCCTGATTCGCCAGGCTCGCCACCAGGTTGCCATCCGGGTCCAGAGCACCGTCGAGCACCATCGCTCGCACAGTGCCCGGGAACTGCTCGGCGTAGGAGGTACCGATCCGGGTGCCGTAGGAGTAACCGAGGTAGGTGAGCTTCGTGTCGCCGAGTGCCGAGCGCATCACATCCAGGTCCCGCGCGACATCCCTGGTGCCGGCATTGGCGAGCATGTCCTTGCCTACTCGCTGAGCACACAGCGCGGCGTAGGCTCGGTTCTCGTTCTCGGTCTGCGCGACCCCGGCCGGTGAGGTGTCCAGATCGAGGTCGAGCCGCTCAGCATCCTGTTCCTGGGTGTCCCGGCAAACGATCTTAGGCTCGCTCGCGCCGACTCCCCGGGGGTCGAAGCCGACCAGATCGAACCGGCGGCCCAGATCAGTACCGTTGACCGCCTTGGCCAGCGAGGCGACCGCGCCCATTCCTGAAATTCCCGGACCACCGGGATTGACGATCAGCGAACCCAACCGCTCTGGCGGGTTGTCGGCCGGTCGGCGGAGCAATCCGATCCGGGCGGTGCGGCCTTGCGGGTGGGCATAGTCCAGTGGCACCTCCAACCGTGCGCACTGGAAGGTCAGGTCCTCAAAGGCCTCCCGATCACGGTCGGTGGTAGCGAAAGGTCTGCAGCCTCCCCAGCTCAGGCGCTGACTGTAGAACCGTTCCAGGCCTTGAGTGACCCGGCCGGTCGCACTGTGCGGGGAGGGGACGGGCCCGCCGTCGGGAACCACGCCGGCGTCGTAGTCGGGCAACCGGCCAGCGGAGTCAGCAGTGCAACCACCGAGGGCGCACACGATCGCCAGCACAGCAATGGGGCGCAACAGGCGCGACATCCGGGCGATCCTAGTGATCCCGCCACGGGTCTCAGCGGGCGCCACTGGTGCGTGGATGATGAGAGCATGCCGCAGTTGCGTGTCGCTTTGGCCCAGGTGGACCCTTGTGTGGGTGACATCGCGGGAAACGCCAGAATGATCGCCATGCGCTGCCGGGCCGCCGCCGCCGCCGGTGCGCACATCGTCGTCTTCGGTGAGATGGCGCTGACCGGCTACCCAGTGGAGGACTTGGCGCTGCGAAAGTCCTTCATCATCGGGTCGGTGCATGCCCTCCAGGCGCTCGCCGCGCGGCTCTCAGACGACGGTTGCGGTGAGCTGGCCGCCGTCGTCGGATACCTGGACGCCGACGCCCTCGGTCCCCGTAACGCGGCGGCGGTCTTGTACCAGGGGCAGGTGGTGGCCCACCAGTTCAAACACCACCTGCCCAACTACGGAGTGTTCGACGAACGCCGCTACTTCGTCGCTGGCACCAGTTTGACCGTGTTCCGGCTGCATAGTCTGGAGATCGGGATGGTGATCTGCGAGGACATCTGGCAGCAGGGCGGCCCGATCACCGCGCTGTCTCAGACCGGGGTGGACCTGGTGGTCGCATCCAACGCCTCCCCTTATGAGCGGGACAAGGACGACACCCGGTTCGCGCTGGTGGCCCGCCGCGCCATCGAGGCAGGTGTGCCGCTGGTCTATACCAACCTGGTGGGAGGTCAGGACGAGCTCGTGTTCGACGGTGACTCGATGATCGTCAGCGGGCGCGGAGAGCTGCTGGTGCGGGCGCCGCAGTTCTGCGAGCAACTCCTGGTCTATGACCTTGACCTGCCGGGTGGGTCAGCCCGATCGGTGGGCTGCTTCGCGGGGCTTGAGGTCCGGCGGGTCATCCTCGCCGACGATCCACTGCCGGCTTACCCGCCATTGCCCGGTGCGGAAGCGACCGAGCCGCTGTCCGAAGAGGCCGAGGTGTGGGGCGCGCTGGTGACCGGCCTGCGGGACTACACCCGCAAGAACGGATTCCGCTCGGTGGTGCTCGGTTTGTCCGGCGGGATCGACTCGGCGGTGTGTGCTGCGCTCGCGGTGGACGCGCTGGGCGCCGACGCAGTGTATGGGATCTCGATGCCGTCGTCGTATTCCTCGGCGCACGCCAGGACCGACGCCGCCGACCTCGCCGAGCGCACTGGGCTGCGTTATCAGGTGCAGCCGATCGGCGAGGAGGTCGAGGTCTTCGTGCGCCGGCTCGGTCTCTCGGGAGTTGCCGAGGAGAACGTGCAGGCCCGCTGCCGCGGGGTGACTCTGATGGCACTGTCCAACCAGCACGGGCATTTGGTGCTGGCCACCGGCAACAAGTCCGAACTTGCGGTGGGGTACTCGACGATTTACGGCGATGCGGTCGGAGGCTTCGCGCCGATCAAGGACGTCCCGAAGACCACGGTGTGGGCGCTGGCGCGATGGCGCAACGCGGTAGCCGAGAAACGGGGTGAAACACCCCCGATCCCCCCGAATTCGATCAACAAGCCACCCTCGGCTGAACTCCGGCCTGGCCAACTCGACACCGACTCGCTGCCCGACTACCAGCTGCTCGACAAGGTCCTCGACGACTACGTGGAGGGCGACCGCGGTTTCGGCGATCTGGTGTCGGCAGGCTTCTCGCCCAAGCTGGTGGAACGGATCGTGCGGATGGTCGACGCAGCAGAGTACAAGCGCAGGCAGTACCCGCCCGGCACGAAAATCACCTTGAAGGCCTTCGGCAGGGACCGGCGGCTGCCAATCACCAACCGCTGGCGCGAACACACCCCGGATAGCAGCTGACCGGCGTGTCGTGCCCTCACGCACGGTGTGTCGTGCATTCGTGCACTCCCCGCTGGAACCGGTGACGCTCGACGTCGACGAGGTGACCCTCCAATCCAGCAACGACAGCGGCGACGGATGACCGGCGAGGTTCTTTCGCAGCACCTCGCCGGTGTTGTGAGTCTCATCGCACGTTGGTGCCAGGCCCTGACATCGGTGCAACGCTCTTGGTGTTAGCTATCCGGCACGACCCGGGGACCGGCGATGAACTGGCGGCCCTGAGGGAGGATGGTCAACGGTGACCACAGCTGCTGTTGATTCCGTGCTGTACGGAGGACCGGTGGACCCAGGCCAGAAAGTCAAGCGGGTCCGCGTTCAGGATCTTCTCGCAGCCAAGCGTCGGGGCGAGAAGTGGGCGATGCTCACCGCCTATGACTACTCCACGGCCGCGCTACTCGATGCCGCCGGAATACCCGTCCTGCTCATCGGGGACTCGGCGGCCAACGTCGTTTACGGCTATGACACGACGGTACCGGTGACCGTCGACGAACTGGTGCCGCTGGTGCGCGGAGTGGTCCGCGGGGCACGCCGAGCGCTGATCGTCGCTGACCTGCCCTTCGGCTCCTACCAGTCCTCCCCGGCCCAGGCTCTGGACACTGCGGCCCGTTTCCTCAAGGAGTCGGGCGCGCATGCGGTGAAATTGGAGGGCGGTCGCCGGGTGTTACCCCAGGTCGAGGCGCTGGTCGCGGCGGGCGTACCGGTGATGGCCCACCTCGGGCTCACACCACAGTCGGTGCACGCGATGGGCGGCTACTCGGTGCAGGGCCGGGGCGAACACGGTGAGCGCTTGCTGGAGGACGCCAAAGCCCTGGAAGCAGCGGGAGCGTTCGCCATCGTGCTGGAGGTCATCCCTACCGAGCTGGCCGCGCGAGTCACGGCGCTGACAAGCGTGCCCACGATCGGGATTGGCGCGGGGCCGGGCTGTGACGCGCAGGTCATGGTGTGGCAGGACATGGTGGCGTTCCACCCCGCTGGTGGCCCGGTGCCGAAATTCGTCAAGATCTACGCCAAGCTCGGTGACGAGCTGCGAGAGGCCGCTAGCCACTTCGCCGATGATGTCCGTTCGGGCACCTACCCAGGTCCGGAGCACACCTACCACTGAAATAATGCGATCCGGTTGACGGTACGTGAGATCGGTGTCGACTCCACCCGGCCGGTGCCCTGGACAGCCGACGAGAGGTCATGAGCCGGCTGGGCGCAGAACCGCGACCTCCGGCGCCGAGTGAGTCCGCGAAAGGAGACGGATGGCCGCCTACTCGTTGATCTCAAGCGCCACGGCCTACGTAGAGGATGCGATAGATAAAATCTTCGAGAGAACGCCGAGATGGTTTTTTCCATTTTTGTATTGGCCCGCGTTCGGTTTCGTCGCAGTGCTGTTCGTCTTCAGTGGTGGCCCATGGATGCTTCTTGGTGTCGCAGCTCCAGTAGCTCTCGTTGGCTACGTACGTCGACGAGGACTAGCTCGCGCGCCTGACTTCCTTTACGTTGTGGCACTCCTGCCGGTGAGCTACGCGGCGTTCTTCATGAACAGGTTCTATAACAGTCTTTTGGCCGGCGGGGATCGCATCACGATTGGGCACGTAATCGGTGCGACTGTGTTCGTCGTCGCTGTTGCCGGGTACTGGCTCGCGCTGCCTGTGGGCCTGTTCGCAGCGAGACAGTGGATCAAGGCATCCACTAGCCCGTACTGGACCGCGCACCGCTACCTACCTGCCCACCCTGCTGAGGCTTACGGGTGAGGGCGCGACACACCGGGCATCGGGGCGCGACATGCCGGGCACCAGGGCGCGACATGCCGGAAGGGGGGGTCAGAGGCCGGTGAGGCGGAGTCCGGCGTGCGACTTGTAGCGCCGGTTGATCGCGATGAGGTTGGCGGTAAAGGCTTCCACCTGGCCGGCGTTGCGTAGGCGACCACCGTAGATGCCACGCGCGCCGGGTATCGCGTCGGCTAGAGCGCGGACCAGGTCGGTGGCTTCCCGGTCATCGCCCAGTACCAGCACGTCGGTATGCACACTATCCACTTTGGGATCGTTCAGCAGGACCGCCGAGACATGGTGGAAGGCGGCCGTGACCCGCGACTCGGGCAGCAGAGCCTGGGCCTGCTGGGCGGCGCTACCCTCCGGCACGCTCAGCGGATACGGGCCCCGGTTGTCGAATCCCAGCGGGTTCACGCAGTCGATCACCACAGTGCCGGTCAGCGGTGAACGCAACGAAGCTAGCAGTGCGGCGTGCCCGTCGAAGGGCACCGCGACGACGACCAGATCCGACTCGGCCGCGCAGCTGGCATTGTCCATGCCGCGCACCCGCGGTGAGCCGGTGCGCTCCCCCAGTGACACCGCAGCCTGCTCGGCCCGATCAACATCCCGGGAACCAATCACCACCGACAACCCATTGAGCGCCCAGCGGTACGCCAACCCCCGACCCTGCGGACCGGTACCGCCGAGCACCCCGATGGTGAGCTGCGACAAACCTGGCGTCACAGACCAATGGCCGGCGGGCGGCGATGTATCGGGTCCAGGCACGGCACCAAGACCTCCGTGGATTGCGGATCGGAAACCACAGCATCGTTCCGGTCGCGATACACCAGCTCGCCACTGCTGTCGATCTCGAGCAGATAGCCGGCCTCAGCAAGCTGGCTCTCGTCCAAATCGACCAGCCGTTCGACTCGGCTGGGCACCACCCGGTAGACCGGCCACGGACGGTCGCCGTAGGTCCGATGGAGCTCGTCGATGAGATAGGCCATCTGCTGCTGCCACGGCAGCGGCATCTCCTCGGCCAGCGGCCGGGGCAACACGACATAATCCTCGTCGACCCCCAGCGTGGCCAGCTCAAGATGGTCCCGCAGCGGGGTCGCCGAAGCCGGCCGATCAGCCGGTCGTGGGATTGAGTCCGATGTGTACACCGTCACCTCCGGATGTCAGGCCTTCGCGACCGGCACCCCGGGCCGGACCGCGAGCGGCATCAGTTCATGCTCATCGAAGCTCACCGCTCGCTCCCGCAGCGGCACCGTCTGATTCGCCGCCTCGACCATGCGGCCATTGCCCAGGTACATCGCGACGTGGTGGATGCTATCCGGGTTGGACGTGTCATAACCCCAGAACAGCAGATCCCCGGGTTGCGCCTGACGCACCGGCAGCTGGGCCCCGGCCCAGTACTGCTGGCGCGACACCCGCGGCAGCGTCACCCCGGCCGACTCGTAGGCCCGCAACATCAGCCCCGAGCAGTCGTAGGAATGGGGCCCGGTGGCGCCCCAGACGTAGGGCTTGCCGACCTCACCCAGCGCGAACTGCATCGCCCGTCCGGCAACCTCCGAAGGCGCTGGCAGTGGCGTGGTGCAGGACGCCTGCACGAACGGCGTGACGTCCCCGCCCACGACACCGATCGCACTGACGGCCAGTGTTTCCCACTGGTGATAGCGCGTCGGGAAGGCGGACCGCTCGATGGCCTGCGCGATATCCCCCGGCCGCCGGGTCTCCCAATTGGGTACCGCCAGCAGCACGTCGTAAAACTTGTTGATCTGGTAGACCGGATCGGTGACCTGAGCCGGAGTGCCCCACCCCTGAGAGGGGCGCATCTGGAAGATGCCCAGTGAGTCGCGGTCGCCATAGTTCAGGTTGTGCAGCCGAGACTCGGTCATTCCCGCTTGGATGGCGATCTGCCAGGCTCGGGGCGGCAGCCCACGCTGCTTGCCGATCGCGATGATCAGCTCGACGATGGCCCGCTGCTCCGGGTCGAGATCACCGAACTCGACCGCTACTCGGGGCGCTTCCCGCGGATCGGTGGACGCCAGCACCGAGTCACACGGAGCGCCGAACATCATGTCGCCGGAACCGACGATACCCAGCAGTGAGGAGATCGCGGCTACCGCGATGAGTCCGCCGAGCAAGCCGATGACCAGCAGCCCGATTAGCCACCGTCGCATGGCTCAGCTCGCCCGCTCGTAACCGGCGACGCGCCAGCCGGCTGGGGTGGAGACCAATAACAGGCGCACCACCACGGCCGTGGTGGGCACGTCCACCTCAGCCGAACCAGTGCTCACGCTGACCGTCCGGGGCGCCTCGATGATCTGGGCTGCCGGCACGTTCGCTGGGTCGATCGAGCGCAGTTCGGGAAGGAAGTCGTCAGTGGTGAAGGGCCGGAGCTGCTCAACCCACTGGACCCCGGTGATGCCCTTCGGGACGGTCAGAAACGCCTGCACCCAGGAGCGCGCGACGTCCAGCGCAGCGGCTGGAACCGGAGCGCTGAGCACGGGTGGGCGGGTCGTCCGGGCGCTGTCAGCGAGTGCTGGGCCGGGCACCGCGGCGGTGCCGACCTGCGGGCCCCTCGACGGCATGTCGCGGGCAGCACCACCCCGGCGGTCGTCGGGCAGCGCTAGGCCAGCTCCGATGGCGATCGCCACCACCGCCAGCACAGTGCCGGTGAGATGCTTGGGAGAGCGCACCGGCCAACCCCAGAACCTGCGGTAGACAGCCGCGCGACCGCGGTGGGTGCGGATCGGCACTGGGCGCTCCCCCCGGTCTCAGTCCGTCGTCCGGGAGCTGTCAGTACCTTGGGCGCCATTCGAGCCCAACTCAAGGCCAGCCGAAGGCCGATACACCACCCACACCGGACGACCAGCCACCTCTTCCAGGTCGGCTTGCCGGGGCGTTCCGCGCGGCTCGCTGATCGCCGAGGGCACGTACACCGGCTCCTCGCCAGTTCGGGCGCGACCGGTCACGCTGAACCCGACCGGCAGCGCCGCCAATCGATCTGGCCGCGACGCGTTCCCGTCTGCCCCCCCCGACCGCGACAGCGCAGCATCGCCGTGACCTTGGCTGGCAGAGCCGCCCGAACCGAACATCGGGATCTCTGTCTGAGGGCGCTCACGGCGATCTAAGCGCTCAGCTGCGACCACCACCGGTGCGCCGGCTTCCGGTCGCACCACACTGCCAGGCACGGACCCCGTCGTCGGTGTCCCCGGTTCAGCGTCGCCAGCACGAGCTTCCTCCCAGAACCGCTCCGATGCGCTGGCCTCGACGCCCGCCCTGTGCCGCCGCAGCCGGGCCAGCACGCCGGGCGGGGCCGACGGCATCGCACCGCCCACCGCTCCGACCGCGAGCTCGGTCATCTGCCACATCCGCCGAACCGGTCGGGCCACCAGCAACATCACCAGCGTGATCATCCCCGCGAGCAGCATCTGAGCGAGCACCGAGATGCTGCGGGAAGGGTCGAACACCCACACCATCACCAGCGTGTGCAGCGCGGCCAGCGCGGAGAGCACCACGATGTTGAGCACCGCGGCACCGACCGCGCGGCCAACCCCGCGCAGCAGATCGTGGTGCAGGATGGCGATCAGACCGATGATCGGACCGAGCAGGATCACCACCCGCAGCAGCACCTGAGCCAGCAGCAGGGCCGCCTGGGCAAGCAGCTGGAACAGCCCGAACATCACCCCTTGCAGGGCGCCCAGGAACCCGACACCGATCCGGCTGCCGTCCACGCCCTGGAAGTAGCCGTAGGCGCTGCCCGTCCGGCCGGCGATCGCCTGGTACTCCTGCTTCTTACGGTCCGCGACGCCGGAACTCGGATCGTCCGCGCCAGCCGCGATCTCCTGTTTGGTGAAGGCCTGCGCGCGGACCAGGTCGCGACCGAGCTGGGTGGCTTGCGGACCGTCCGGGGAGCCGAACTCCCCGCGGAGCCAGTTGCGGTAGATGATCTGTTCGTGCAGCAGGGTCGGCAGCACATCCCGCTGCTCGATGCCGGTCTGGTGCAGGAACCCGGCACGCACCTGGTTGCTGCCCTCGACCAGCACCCCATCGAGCACCTGGGTGTAGAGCAAGGGAGTGAGGTAAGTCGCGGCCGCGAACCAGATGCCAGCCAGCGCCCACGCCGCTCGTTTGCTGACAGTGGCGAGATCACCGCGCCAGATCGACCGGAACAGCACGATCGCCAGCAGCACCGCGACCAGCCCGAACCAGGGTGCGTAGACGCTGTCGTACAGCGCGACCGTGCCGGAGACGATCAGGTCGTTCAGCGGGGCCAGCAGACCACCATCGGAGAGCGCGTAGTGTAGCCCGTTGGTGGCGCCGACGATCGCCTTGCCGATGTCGAAGAGCAGGTTGCCGGTCCAGGTGTCGATCACCGCGTTGGGGTTGCGCAGACCCGAAGGACCGCAGCCCAGGTCGTAGGTGTTCCACACCAGCCCGGCATAGCCGACTTCGGCGTACACACTGTTCGGCGCACCGGCCTGCGGCGGCGTCGGGTCGATGGCGCCGACCATGCCAGATCCGGGCCGCTCTGGATTCGGCGGCTGTTTGCAGTCGTCAACTCCCGGGACCTGCGCCGACTCCGGCGAACCCAGCGCGGTCGATGGGCTGAGCGCCGCGATGGCCAGCATCAGCCCGAGTAGGGCGAGTGCAGCCGCGACCATCCTGCCGCGCCGCGTCCGGATGGTCATGCTCTGGCCCTGACCGCGGCTGGCGCCACCCCCATCCCGGTGCGCCCAGAACTGTTGGACATCGAGCCGTTGGACATCGAGCCGTTGGACACCGAGCCGTTGGACACCGAGCCGTTGGACACCGAGCCGTTGGACACCGAGCCGTTGGACACCGAGCCG
>JBOHFW010000384.1:0-6566 GCA_050699835.1 Pseudonocardiaceae bacterium
GGTCAGCTCCGCGAGCTCGACCGGCTCCGGGCGCACGAAGTCGGGCCGCTCGGACTTCGCCAGCAGCAGCAGGTCGTCCACGATGCGACTCATCCGATCCAGCTCGTCCAAGCACAGCCGGATGTCCTCGGCCCGCTCGGCCGGGTCGTCGCTGAGCAGCTCCAGATTGCCCCGGATGATCGTGATCGGGGTGCGCAGCTCGTGGCTGGCGTCGTCGAGGAACTCGCGCTGGGTGCCGAAAGCAGCCTGCAGCCGGTCCAGCATGGCGTTGAACTGCTCGGTCAGCGCGGCGATATCGTCCCGGCCTCGCACCGGAATACGCCGGGTGAGATCGTCCTCCCGGATCTGGGCGGCGGTCCGGTGCAGCACCCGGACCGGGGCGAGGATCTGCCCGGCGACGATCCAGGAGACCCCGGCCGCCAAGACCAGGCCGAGCAGGCAGACCAGCGCGAGAGTCCGCACGGCTCTGTCGACCTCGGCGGCTTCCGGCGTCACGAGGAATCCGACCACGAAGTAACCGTCCACCGTGGCGTCGCGCAGCTGGATCGGCACCCGCGCCCAGCGCAGCTCCCCCTCCTGGGTGGACAGCGCGCCGGCATGGTTGGCTCGGGTCGCAATTGCGGCCAGCACACCCGTCTCGGTGATCGCCTCTACCGCGTTGGGCTGACCAGGGAGTGGCTGGCCCAGCGGTAGCACGGCGCCGGTCGGCGAGATTCCGGCGAGCACCTCGCTCTCGCCGACGCGCTGCCGGGCCAGATGCACCTGCAGCAATTCGGTCGCCGTGCTGAAGGGTCGGCCGGTCTCGGGATTGCGGCCCTCCCGGGCGAACTGGCCGAACTCGTCGGTCTCCTGGTTGAGCGCGGCAGCGATCTCGTTCTCCAAGGCGTTGAGTAGCAGGTTTCTGGTGACCAGCACCACGGAGACGAGTGCTGCGGCCAGCACGAGCACCAACCAGCCCATGATCTGCAGCCGGGCCGAGGCGCCCCGGCGACGCGGCCGCGCCGGGGGCTGCTCAGACCCGGCGCCGGTTGAGCCCGCACCAGAGGCTGGCTGGCTGTGCGGGAATGTGCTCGTAGCTGGCTGCGCCGCCCACGCCGCCGTCACCGCCGCCGAGTCCGTCCCATCAGTCGTCATCGCCCTCATCATCACCCACCGGCGGACGAGCGGCATGTCTGCAGCACGGAAAGCTCATGCCATCACTGTCACTCCCCATCGCGAAGAGAACGTGATGGACAGATGAAAGATCCTTCATATTCGACGGTGTCGCGCCCGGCACACAATCTCTCATCAGCCCAGAGGATGAGCTCGTCCGGTGAGGAGCAGGGCGCACGAGTTCATCAGTCGTGATGAAGACAGGGCGCCTTTCGCTCTCATACCGTTGATGTGCAATTAATTGCGGGCAATCCGAGCCATTGATGGATAAGGATGATGATGAGTGAGGTAGTCGAGCGTGACGCTGCCCCGGTACCGGCTTGTGCGCCACTCGATGCGGCAGTGGATGCCCGGTGCCGAATCGAGGCGCTGGCCGATCCAGGTTCGTTCACCGAGCTCGGCAGCCAGGCACGGCACCGCACGCACATGTTCGGCATGCAACGCAAGCGCCCCGCCGGCGATGGGGTCGTCACCGGGATCGCGCGGGTTGACGGGCGGGCGGTCGGCCTGTTCGCGCAAGACCGGGCGGCGCTCGGTGGGTCTCTCGGTGAGATCCACGCCAGCAAGATCGCCCGGATCATCAGCTACGCTGGCCGGTCCCGGAATCCGGTGGTGGGCCTGCTCGACTCGGGGGGCGCACGGATCCAGGAAGGCGTGGCGGCGCTCGACGGCTACGGGGCGATCTTCCGGGCCAACGTCGGGCTGTCCGGCCGGATACCCCAGATCAGCGTGGTACTCGGCACGTGCGCCGGCGGCGCGGTGTACTCACCGGCCCTCACCGACATCGTCATCATGCAGCGCGAGCGAGCGCACATGTTCCTCACCGGCCCGCGGGTGGTGAAGGCGGTCATGCATGAGGACGTGACCCTCGCCGGTCTCGGCGGCGCCGAGGTTCACGCGGGTGCCTCCGGGGTGGCACATCTGGTGGCGCAGGACATCGATCAGGCGCTCGATCTCACCCGCCGGGTGCTGTCGTACCTGCCGAGCTCATGCTGGGATGAGCTGCCCCAGACCCTGCCTGCCGCCCCGGAGCCGATGCCGGACGTGCCGGCGAGCCATCGGGTGCCCTACGACGTGCGCGGAGTCGTCCGCGGCGTCGTCGACGCGGGCAGCTTCCTGGAGTTGCACGAGCGGTTCGCACCGAGCATCGTGATCGGCTTCGGTCGGGTCGAGGGCAGCCCGGTCGGCGTGGTGGCGAACCAGCCACAGGTCATGGCCGGAACTCTCGATATCACCGCAGCGGAGAAGGCGGCGCGGTTCGTGCGGCTGTGCGACGCGTTCGGGCTGCCCCTCGTCACGCTCGTCGACACGCCCGGATTCCTGCCCGGGACGGCACAGGAAGCCGGCGGGATCATTCGCAAAGGAGCCAAACTCCTCTACGCCTACGCCGAGGCCACGGTTCCCCGGGTGACGGTCGTGCTACGCAAGGCGTTCGGTGGCGCCTACATCGTGATGAGCTCGAAGTCGCTTGGCGCCGACGCCGCCTTCGCCTGGCCCGGTGCGGAGCTTGCGGTCATGGGCGCCGAGGGTGCTGTCGAGGTCATCTTCCGCCGCGAGCTCGCGGCGAGCCCGTCCAGTCGAGCCGAGCTCATTGACCGCTACCGAGCCGAGGCCATGGCTCCGCAGATTCCCGCCGAGCGCCTCTCGATCGACGAGGTCATCGCCCCGAGCCAGACCCGCCCGATCGTCGCCGCCACCCTGCGATCGCTGGCCGGTGCCACCCGCCCAGGGTTCCGCCACGACAACCTGCCCCAGTGACGGGTGGGCGACGATGACGCTGACCAACCACGATCTTGTGGTGCCCCTGAGTGAGGTCACGGCGGCCGACGTGGCACAGGTCGGCGCCAAAGCGGCCACGCTGGGTGCGCTGCGCCGGGCCGAGTTTCCGGTCCCTCGCGGTGCCGTGCTCACCACCACGGCATTACAGCGCGCGCTCGCCGCCGCTGGGCTGGCGGCAACCGCCTCGCCCAAGCAGGTACAGGACCTTCGGCTCCCAAGGTGCGTGGCCGACATGCTGGCCGGCACGGCCGGGAATCCGGACGGGGGGCTGCTGGCGGTGCGATCGTCTGGGGTGGACGAGGACCTGCCCGGCGCCTCCTACGCCGGGCAGTACGACAGCGTCCTCGGGGTGGCCGTCGAGGACCTGCCCGATGCGGTCGGGCTGTGCTGGGCCTCAGCCTTCGCTCCGCACGCCATCGGGTACCGGGTGGCGCACGGAGGTGGGCAGGGGCCGGCGATGGCTGTCCTCGTCCAGCCGATGGTGCCGGCCGAGGCCGCCGGGGTGGCGTTCAGCGCCGACCCGATCACCGGCGACCGGGACACAGTCGTGATCAACGCGGTCCGAGGCCTGGGTGACCGCCTGGTCGGCGGTGCGGCGCCTGGCGACGAGTGGCTGGTCCACGGCGCTACCGCCACCTGCCGTGCGGCCCCCGAGGGCGCCCTCGACGCAGCGACGGCCCGTGCGGTGGCCGCCCTGGCGCGGCGGGTCGAGACGTACTTCGGCGTGCCCCAGGACATCGAGTGGGCGCTGGCCGGCGGCGAGCTGGTGCTCCTCGCGCACGCGGCCATCATCGCCCGGGAGTACGCGGTGCCGGCCGTGGTGGCCACCGGGAATGCGACCGAGCTGCTGCATGACGGCCAAGTCGTCACCGTCGATGGCAGCGCCGGCTCAGTCCAGGTGCACCACCACTAAGAGCCTGTTGGTAAAGGGTCACGGGGCTTGCTGATCTCGTTGTTCGGGTGCCGACGCTACGGTGTCGGGTCTGCCGTACGCCGCATCACGGTCCTGCGCCGAGTCAGCGGTGACGATCACGGTTAGGACCCGGCTGAGAGTGTCCACCGCGAGGTGCCGCTTGCGACCAGTGATCTTCCCGCCATCGAATCCCCTGCTCGCAGCGCCGAGGGTGTCCGCCGCCTTCACGGTATCGCGTGGCCCGAGTCCCCGATCGAGTCCACTGCAATATCCCACTCCTTTCGCCTGGCCAGCAGGGTTGGCTGTCGGCCAGGCGCTCGGTTCCAGTGGTCAGAACGGCGGTTGGTCAGGTAGCTCGGTGGGTGGTGGTCGCGCTGGGGGTGGGGGTGGTTCGGGCGGGCAGAAGATCGGTGCCTCCCATGTCATCGGGACACCTGGTGGGTCGGGGTCGGCGTCGCGGGGTAGTGGTTGGGGCAGGTCGGGGGTGATCGGTTCGCCGCGGGTGGGGTAGGTCTGCCCGAGGGGGCTGGTCCACACGAAGTGACCCGCTTTGGATTGGGTGAGGGTCCAGCCGCCCTGGTGCTTCATCGTGTGGTGGCGTGCGCAGTGGGGGCCGCTGTTGGTGGTGACGGTTGGCCCGCCGTGGGCGTGATCGCGGGTGTGATCCAGATCGGCGGTGGCGGCGCGGCGCCGGCAGCCAACGCCGACGCAGTGCCGGTCACGCATCTGGACATGCCGGCGTAGCGCGGCGTGAGCGAAGCGCCGGTGCGGGTGCTGGTCCAGCGCGGCGCGGGCCTGCTCGCGGTGGGCCCAGCTGCCGCAGATGCCGTGCAGGACCCGGGCCCACTCGGGGTGGTCGGCCGCCAGCGCGGGGAGCTGGTCGAGCATCGTCACCGGGACGGCGATCTCCACGATCCCCCCGACGCGGTCACCGCGGGCGCCCGGTGCGCTGGGGCGGCGGCGGGTAAGATCGGTCAGCCGTTTTTCGTACACTCCTTGGTATGAGCGGAACACTGCCGATCAGGCGGTTACGGCGGAACGGCGCGGGTCAGAGCGTAGGGGGTTCGCGGCAGGATTGGGTGGAGCAGCCAGCGGCGATCTATTGCCGGATGTCGCATGTGAAGGATGAGGACCAGACGGGGGTGGATCGGCAGGAGCGGATCTGCCGGCAGGTCGCCGAGCGGTTGGGTGTGGTGATCGTTGCGGATGCGGTGTTTGTGGATAACAACCGCTCGGCGTGGCAGCGCCGTCGGCACCGTCCTGGCTGGGAGGCGCTGCTGGAGGCGATTCGGGCGGGACGGGTCGCGCATGTGATCGTGTATCACCCGGACCGGTTGATGCGCCAGCCCCGGGATCTGGAAGAGCTGTTGTTGATCTGCGATAACCAGCAGGTGACCTTGCATGGGGAGGCCAACCAGCGGGATCTGTCCGACCCGGATGACCGGTTCTTTCTGCGGATCGAGGTGGCGCACGCGTGCCGCTCGTCAGACGACACGTCGCGGCGGTTGCGCGCGGCGCTTGCGGACCGAGCGCGGGATGGGGTGCCGAATTCGGGACCGCGCCCGTTTGGCTACACCGCTGATCGGATGCACCTCGTCGAGGACGAAGCGGAGATCGTTCGGGAGTTGTTTCGTCGGGTTGTGCAGGGCGAGTCGGTGACCGGGCTGGCCCGGGAGCTCAACCAGCGGGGCATTCGCACGACCATGGGCAACACGTGGGCGGTGGCGCGGGTGCGCGAGTTGTTGAGGTCCCCGCGGGTGGCGGGTATCCACGTCTACAAAGGTGAGCTGATGGGCACTGGGGCGTGGCCGGCGATCGTGCCGCAAGGCTTGTGGGAGGAGGTTCAGGAGCGGTTGAAGTTCCGCGCCACCCAGCTCCCACCGCGTACCGGGGGCTACTACTTGCTGCGCGGGGTGGTGTTCTGCGCCCGGTGCGGTACCCGCATGGTCGGCGCGGCGCAGTCCGGGCGCCGGTCGTATGTGTGCTCGCGGACGTCGCGGGTCGACGACATGAAGTGCACGCGGAAGTTCCAGGCCGCCGCGCTGGAATCGTTCGTCACCGAGGCCGCGATCCGGCTGTTGGAGACGCTGGATGTGTCCGGTGCGTCGGCCACGGCCACGTTGACCAGCCCGGCCGATGACGACGCTGTCAGCAAGGATCTGGAGGAGTTGGCGGAACTGCGGGAGATGTGGGATGCCCGGGAGATGACCACCAAGGAGTACCGGGAGATGCGCCGCAGTGTGGAGGCGCGGATCAAGAAGGTGCGGGCGCGTACCGTGATCCGGCCCGCCGTCGAAGTCCTGGAGGGGATGGTCGGCCCGGATGCCGCACAAGCCTGGCAGGCCAGCTACGACGCGGGGGACCTCGACCGGTTGAACGCCGTTCTGCGGTTCTTGTTCGCGGCGGTGCGCATCGGCGAGTCCACGGCGGCGCGGTTTCGGCTCGACTTCGACCGCGTTAGCATCGAACGTAACGAGCTACATGCTTAACCGCACCCGCAGGCGCCGCCTGCCGGGTGGGTGCCCTGGCTCGCGCGGGGTGGGCTTGTCGTCGGGGGTCGGGTATCCCTCCGCGCGGTCAGTAGGCGCGCGGTCGGCGGCGAGCAGGTCGGCGAGGATGCGCGCGCTGGCCGGGTTGATCGTGCGCGGCATCCCATCGAGCACCCTGCGTAGGTTGCGTTCCCAGACGTCCGGGTCGACCCCGGGCGGGATCGTCCCGGGTG
>JBOHFW010000385.1:0-6193 GCA_050699835.1 Pseudonocardiaceae bacterium
GGCTGCCCTCCGGTGGTTATCTGATCATCGACCGTACCGAGGCGATGACCGTGATCGACGTCAATACCGGCAAGTTCACCGGGTCCGGCGGCAACCTTGAGGAGACCGTCACCCGGAACAACCTCGAGGCCGCTGAAGAGATCATTCGGCAGCTCCGGCTGCGGGACGTCGGCGGGATCATCGTCATCGACTTCATCGATATGGTGCTCGAGTCGAACCGGGATCTGGTGCTCCGCCGGTTGACCGAATGCCTGGGCCGGGACCGTACCCGCCATCAGGTCGCCGAGGTCACCTCCTTGGGTCTGGTCCAGATGACCCGGAAGAAGGTGGGAACCGGGCTGCTGGAGGCCTATTCCAGTGTGTGCGAGCACTGCAAGGGTCGCGGTGTGCTGGTGTCCGCTGAGCCGGTGAGCGTCCGAAGTCAGCCGGCGCCGACTGGGGTGCCTTCGGTGGCACCGGCGGGGGCCGCCCGGGACTCCAGCAGCATGAACGGCCGGCGTTCCCGGTCCCGCGGACGTGGGTCGGGCGGCACCTCTGCAGCATCCGAACAGGCGATCACACCCGTTCCGGCTGGCTCCGAGGTCGCGCCTGCGCCGGCACCCCCGGATGGCGCTGGGTCGGTGGGGTCTGTCGTCGCGGAACAGGCCATCCCGGCTGCCGACGCGCCGAGTGTGCCTGCGCAACTGGCACCGCGTAGCATGGCGCGCCGCCGCCGGGCTGCCTCCCGGCCCGCGGGGCCGCCCGCCGCCGAGGTGGCTGAGGGTGCCGATCCGGCTACCCCGACCATTCACGGTAACGCCCGTGAGGTGAGCACCCCGGTTTGACCAAGCCAGACGGTGGGCCGTACCCTCGTGGGCGGCCCGCTATCTCGGCGGGCCCAGGTCTGTTCGCTGCACGCGCACATGCAGTTGCCAGCCCACAGCGTCAGTCCCCATCGGTCCATGTCAGTCGAACAGCCAGGAGTCCCACCCGATGTACGCGATTGTGAAAACCGGCGGCAAGCAGTACAAGGTGGCCGTTGGGGACGTCGTCGAGGTGGAGAAGCTTGCCGGCGGACCCGGAACCGAGGTCAGCCTGCCAGCCGTGCTGCTCGTCGACGGTCCCGAGGTGACCACCGATGCGGCTGCCCTCGGCGCCGCCTCGGTCCGCGGGAAGGTCCTCGCGCAGGTCAAAGGACCCAAGATCCGGATCCACAAGTTCAAGAACAAGACCGGCTACCACAAGCGTCAGGGGCACCGGCAGCAGCTGACCCGCGTCGAGGTCACCGGAATCTCCCGGTGACCGTGGACGTTCACAGAACAGCAACGAGGGTGTGAGCACCGATGGCACACAAGAAGGGCGCGTCCAGCTCCCGCAATGGGCGTGACTCCAACGCCCAGCGGCTCGGGGTGAAGCGGTTCGGCGGTCAGATGGTCAACGCGGGGGAGATCCTCATCCGGCAGCGTGGTACCAAATTCCACCCCGGTGTGCATGTCGGTCGAGGCCGCGACGACACCCTGTTCGCCCTTGCGGGGGGCGCGGTGCAGTTCAGCACCAAGCGTGGGCGCAAGACCGTCAATATCGTCCCGGCCGAGGACTGACCCCGGGCCCTACACGACGTACCCCGACGAGGGGCGGGATCGGCAATGACCGGCCCGCCCCTCGTCGGTGTTGCGGCTCGGCGGTCGAGACCGAATTGAGGGAAAGCAGACGTGTCCCGCTTTGTGGATCGGGTGGTGATTCACGTCGCCGCGGGCGACGGCGGGCACGGCTGCACGTCGGTACACCGGGAGAAGTTCATACCGCTGGGGGGGCCCGACGGGGGCAACGGGGGGCGTGGCGGCGATGTGGTGCTGGTGGTGGACCCCGGCGTGCACACCCTGCTCGACTTCCACTATCGCTCCCAAGCCAGGGCCTCCAGCGGTAAGCCGGGGCAGGGCGGAAACCGCAACGGCGCCGTGGGCGAGAGCTGTGAGCTGCGAGTACCGGATGGCACGGTGGTGCTCACCCCCGACGGCGAGGTACTGGCTGACCTGGTGGGCGGTGGCACCCGGTTCGTCGCCGCGGCGGGCGGGCGGGGTGGGCTGGGCAACGCCGCGCTGGCGTCCAAGACCCGTAAAGCGCCGGGCTTTGCCCTGCTCGGTGAGCCAGGCGAGAGCCGTGAGCTGGTGCTGGAGCTGAAGTCGGTGGCCGATGTCGGGCTGGTCGGTTTCCCCTCAGCGGGCAAGTCGTCGCTGGTGTCGGTGCTCTCCGCGGCTCGTCCCAAGATTGCCGACTACCCGTTCACCACCGTGGTGCCCAACCTTGGCGTCGTGACCGCGGGGGAGACGGTGTTCACCATCGCCGACGTTCCCGGCCTGATCCCCGGTGCCAGTCAAGGCAAGGGGCTGGGACTGGAGTTCCTGCGGCACATCGAACGATGTGCGGTGCTGGTGCACGTGGTGGACTGCGCGACCGTGGCATCCGGTCGTGATCCACTCTCTGATGTGGATGTATTGGAGCGCGAACTTGCCGCCTACACTCCGACGCTGGGGGGCGAGCTGGCGTCCCGTCCCCGGCTGGTGGTGCTTAACAAGATCGACGTCCCGGATGCCCGGGAGCTGGCCGAGCTGGTGCGACCCGAGCTCGCAGCACGCGGGCTGCCGGTGCACTGCGTGTCCACGGTGACCACCGAGGGTCTGCGGGACCTGCGTTTCGCGCTCGGCGCGGTCGTGCGCCAGCACCGGGAATCGCTGCCGCGTCCCGAACCGACTCGGGTGGTGCTGCGCCCGACAGCGGTCGACGAGTCCGGTTTTGACGTCACCGCCGATCCCGATCGGCCCGAGGGGTTCATCGTCCGAGGTGCCCGTCCGCAGCGGTGGGTGCGGCAGACGGACTTCGACAACGCCGAGGCCGTCGGTTATCTGGCCGATCGGTTAGCCCGTCTCGGTGTTGAGGAGGCGTTGGCCAGGGCGGGTGCCTGGGCTGGATGCCCGGTGACCATCGGTGACATCACCTTCGATTGGGATCCCGCCACCCCGGCTGGAGCCGCCGCCATCCGCTTGAGTGGGCGAGGGACGGACTGGCGGCTGGATCACGACGAGCGCACCAGCGCGGCGCAGCGCAAGGCCGCCCGGCGTGCTCGTCGTGAGCCGGTTACAGATGAGGAGGTCGAACAGGAGTGAGCCCCACCCGGCAGGCCGTAGCGCAGGCAAGGTACCTGGTGGTCAAGGTCGGTTCGTCCTCGCTCACCACCGCAGCCGGCGGGCTGGATCGGACCAGGTTGGACACTCTGGTGGACGCGCTCGCTGCCCGCGTCGCGGCCGGCACCCAACTTGTCCTGGTGTCCTCGGGCGCGATCGCCGCCGGGCTGGCGCCGTTGGGGCTGTGCCGGCGGCCTCGTGATCTGGCCACCCAGCAGGCCGCCGCCAGTGTCGGGCAGCTGGCGCTGGCGCATGCCTATGCCGAGTCCTGGGCCCGGCATGGCCACACCGTCGGGCAGGTGCTGCTGACCTCCGACGACATGGTCCGCCGCGCGCACTACCGCAACGCGCAGCGCACGTTCGCGCGGCTGCGCGGGCTCGGGGTGGTGCCGGTGGTCAACGAGAACGACACCGTCGCCACCGAGGAGATCCGGTTCGGAGACAACGACCGGCTGGCTGCGCTGGTCGCGCATCTGGTTGGTGCGGACGCCCTGGTGTTGCTCTCCGATGTTGATGGGCTCTACGACAGTGATCCCCGGCTGGGACCGGCTCGGCTGATCCCGGAGGTGACGACAGCGGCGGACCTGCAGCGGGTGCGGGTGGGCGCCGGTGGCGCACTGGGCACCGGTGGCATGGTCTCCAAGGTCGGTGCCGTGACGCTGGCCGCCCAAGCTGGGGTACCGGTCCTGCTGGCTGCCACGGCTCAGGTCGAGCGCGCCTTGGGGCCGGCCGACGTTGGCACTGCTTTCGCGTCTACTGGAGTACGGTTATCGGCCCGCCGGTTCTGGCTGCTCCACGCCGCGGGCGCGGTGGGCCGGCTGCAGCTCGACGACGGTGCGGTGAGCGCGGTGGTGCACCGCCGGCGCTCGCTGCTCGCCGCGGGCATCACTGGTGTCGACGGTGACTTCGAGGCTGGCGACGTGGTGGAGCTGATCGATCGCCGCGGCATCGTGGTGGCTCGGGGGATGGTCGGGTTCGACGCGGCGGAGCTCCCCCAGTTGATCGGCCGCTCGACCCAAGAGCTTCCCTCCGAACTGCGCCGCGAAGTCATCCACGCCGACGACCTGGTGCCCGTGTAAACTCTCCCCCGCGACATGCGGGCGAGGGGTGGGCGCGCGGGCAAGTAGGGTGGGGGACCGTGCAGCTGCGAGTGGGTTCCGCTACGGCAGCCGAGGTTGTCACGGAGTGCGCGCGCCGGGCGCACCATGCCGCGCCGGCCCTGGCTGCCGCCTCCGACGGGGAGATCGACGCGGCGCTGGGCGCCATGGCGCAGCGGCTGACTGCCTCCGCCACTGATGTGCTCGCCGCGAACGCCGCGGACGTCGCCGCCGCTGAGCAGTCCGGGATGACCCAGGCCCTGATCGACCGGCTGCGCTTGGGCGAGGCGCGGCTCACCGACATGGCCGATCAGCTCGGTCTGCTCGCCGAAGTCCCGTTCCCGCCGCGGGATCGGGTGCTGGAAGACCGGCCAGACGGGTTACGGTTGATCGAGCGCCGCCGCCCGGTCGGCGTGGTGGGTGCCACCTTCGAGGCCCGCCCGAATGTCACCGTCGATGTCGCCTCGCAGCTGGTGAAATCTCGCAACGCCGGGGTGCTGAGGACCGGGTCGGCGGCGCTGCGCTCCGCGCTGGCACTCAGCGAGCATGTCATCGCGCCGGCGTTGGCTGATGCCGGGTTGGACGCAGGCGCGGTGCAGCTGATCCCCGATCCACGCCGGGACAGCGCCGTTGCCCTCGTGCAGCAACCCGAGCTCATCCCGCTGGTCATCGTGCGGGGTAGTGGCGAGATCACCCGGATGCTGGCCGCCGAAGGCGCCCGTCATGGGGTGCGGGTGCTCGCCCATGCCGACGGTGGGGGGGTGCTCTACATCGACCCTGCCGCGGACCCAGAGCTGGCTGTTGAGCTGCTTGTGGCCGGACTGGACCGGTTGGGTGTCTGCAACCGGGTCAACCTCCTGCTGGTCGCCGAGGGCACGCCGGAGGGGTTGTACGACGCGCTGCTGGGCGCGGTCCGACAGCGCGGGATCGCGCTGTCGCTACCGCCTCACGACCACCCGCTCGGGCACGAGTGGGCGCTGGACACCGGCCGGGAGGCGACCCTGAGCGTGAGCCGGGTGAGGGGTCCCCGGCACGCCGCGCAGCTCGCCAACCAGGAGACCTCCGGGCTGGCCGCGACGATCGTCACCACCGATGAGGTCGCCGCGCACGAGTTCATGGACAGCTACGCTGGCACCGGGGTGTTCTGGAACGCCAGCACACGCCTGCTCGACGGGTTCAAGCTCCGGCGGGTCCCCGAGACGGGGATCAACGTCGACCGGGTGCCCGGACCGCGCGGACCGGTCACCTTCGCCGACCTCTACCTGCGGCAGTTCGTCGTCATCCCGGCGGGCTGGTCTTCCGGATGAGATCGAGATAACCGGCGATAGCGAGCGCGGCCAGCGTCCAGACCAGCGCTTGGAGTAACCAGGTGATGGCAGTGAACGCCTGGCCGATAGGACTGGCGGTGTCGAAGTCGCAGCGATTGCCGATCGCCGCTGGGGCCAGCGGCAGGCTGCGATCGATTCCCGCTCCGATCTGTTCGATCAGCGAACACGGCGAGTGGGGATCGAGGGCCTGGCTGGTGTGTGTGGTGACGTAGCGACCCGGGCCGGTCGAGGTGTGCCCGGCGGCAATCCCCAGCCCTGCCGCGATCACCAGCACCACCAGCAGGGCGAAGACAGCGCGGCTGCTGCGGTAACCATACCCAGCCAGTGCCCCCCAGAGCCGGTGCGCGGTTTTGATCAGCGGGCCGCCGAGCTCGCCGCGGTGGTAACGGTCCCGCTGTTGAGCGATGAGGACTTCCCGGGCGGTGGATTCCTGGCCATTGGCCTTCAGCGCGGTGACAAGCTGCTCGTAGGGCTGCGGTCGGTAGTCACGGGTGTGGTGAGTGATCAGATGCAGCCACTCGTGCCAGTCGACCGAGTGAAGTGATGTGTAGGAGAGCCCGGACAGGGTCAGCCGCTGCGCCGGCCCGGCGCAGCTCGACCTCTCGGC
>JBOHFW010000386.1:0-8713 GCA_050699835.1 Pseudonocardiaceae bacterium
TGCCACGGCAGGTGCGAGAGAAGCAGATGCTTGATGCGGCCGTCACCGTGTTCTCCCAGCGCGGCTTCCACCTGGCCTCGATGGATGAGATCGCCGAGGCCGCTGGGGTATCCAAACCGATGATCTACACCTACCTCGGCGCCAAGAACGACCTGTTTACCACGTGCATCCGGCGCGAAGCTGGGCGCCTGATGGAGCGGATCGCCGCGGCGGTGCCTCCTGGACTCGCTACGGACGAGCGACTGCACCGCGGCCTGCTGGCCTTCTTCGCCTTCGTCACCGACCATCGCGACGGCTGGATCGTGCTCTACCGGCAAGCCAGGGTCCGCGAACCGTTCGCCGGGGAGATCTCCGCGGCCCGCGCGCGGATCATCGCCATGGTGGCCGGGCTCCTGGCGCACTCACCCAGCGAGCACGCGCGGGCCCAGACTCTGCCTATCGCGCACGCACTGGTCGGGGCGACCGAGGCGCTGTCGGACTGGGCGCTCGACCACCCAGAGGAGACCCCGGACGCTCTCACCGCCCGCCTCATGGACATCGTCTGGACCGGTCTAAAGGGGTCCCTATAACGATGCTCGCGGTACTTCGCGGTACCAGCCTGGTGGTGGTCACAGTGACGATGGGGCTACTGGCCGGCTTGTTCTTCACCTTCGCCATATCCGTCATGCCCGGGCTCGGTCGGACCGATGCCCGGACCTTCATCGACGCCATGCAACGGATCAACGTGGCGATCCTCAACCCCTGGCTCGCCCTCAGCTTCTACGGTGCGCCCGTGTTCACCCTCATCGCCGCCGCTCTGCACCTCCCAGCGACCGCCCGGACCGTCCTGCCTGGATCGTGCCCGCGTTCGCGCTGTATGTGGCGTTCGCCATCACAGCCGGGGTCAATGTCCCGCTCAACAACGCCATTGACGCGGCCGGAGCACCAGAACGGATCGCCGATCTGACCGCGGTACGCGAGAAATTCGAAGCGGCGTGGGCCCGCTGAAACATCGCCCGCGCGCTGGCATCAACCGCCGCGTTCGGCTGCCTTACCTGGCGCTGGTGAACTACCGGCGCATCATCGCGCGCTGAACGTCACAAGTGAACCCGCGCTCTGATGCGCGCGCTGGTCTCCCACTGCGGGTTCACCGACGTCAACATCTTCACCTACAACATCCGCAACTTAGACTGCCTGGCGATCCACCCCCTCAGCACAGGGCAAGATCAAGACCCGGGTCAATCCGGTGCAGATCGTGTGGGTCACTGGTGACCACCACACCATTGACGCGGCGGGCCAGCACCGCCACGGAGGCATCGGCAATGTCCGAGGTTCCTGTGGCACCGCACACTTGCCCGACCGCCCGTGCTTCGTCGGCGTCCAGCGGGGTGATAGTGACAGGTTCAGCGGCGAGAACCCGCACTAGCCGCACCTGGCGGGCCGGGTTGCGCCAGATTTGGGCGAGGACCGCACCCGGCACATGGACCTGGTCAGCCAGCTCCAGAAGCCGGATCACCCGCCGGTCAGCACGCTCGATCGCGATCAAGGCTCCGGCGTCGAGGACTACAGGCCGAGGACGCTGCGCGCCCACGCGGTTTCCCCCTCTGTCGCGGGCCCGAGCTCGGCGCGGATCTCCGCGAGCACGTCACGAAGCTGCTCCCGCCGCGCCCGAGCCAGCATCGCCTCAGCCGCCCACGCGCTGACCGACGCCGCCTGCCCGGCGGCGACCGCCGCCTCAGCCGCAGCGACGGCCTCTTGATCCACGGTGACCGTGATCCGAGTACGCATACAGCGAGCATACATCTGCATCGCAAAGTATGCGTCAGAAAACGGACGGCACCATAGGCAATGGGGTCGCTGAGAGGAGGGCGAATGCCGCTGGCAACCGCCGCGACCGGGATCGGCAAGCAAGTAGTCACCCACGCCGTGCGCACCTGGTTGGGTGCGCGGCGGGAACTCGCCGAGCGGGACGCCGAGCTGATCGATTTGGTGCGGATCAGCGTTCGGGATCACTTCCAGCGGCGCAAGCTGGTCCGGCAGCTGGAGGATCTGGCTGACCAGATCGCTGAGCGGCTGCGGCCGGTGTACGAGCATGATTTCCGCGATGTACCGGAGAACGAGCGGGCTAGCGCGCTGCAGGCCGTGGTCGATGCACTGGAGCGCGCCGACCTGACCGACGCGACCTTGTTCGCGACGGATGTCGACGCCCGTAAGTTGGCGCGGCTGGTGCGGGAGCGGGTGCCCGTTCGGCAGGTCGGGTTAGCCGAGCCGGCCGAGCGGCTCTACGACGCGGTGCTGGATGAGAGCTGCATGGCACTGGTGCAGGTGGTCAAGCACCTGCCCGCCTTCGAGCCACGCGCGCTGGCCGAGTTGCTGGGCCGATTTTCCCAGGTTGTCGACGGCATCTCCGAAGTACTGCACCGGTTGCCGCGCACCACCCTGGACGCGCCCCACGGTAGCGAGCACGACGAGGAGTTCCGCGCCCGCTACCTGGGACACCTCAGCGACACGCTGGACGAGCTGGAACAGTTCGGCATTGACGTGCGGCGCTACATGCCCCGCACGCTGGTTAGCGTCGCGTACCTGAGCCTGCAGGTCAGCACCGGCCGGGGCCGGCGGCCTCGTGGTGATCAGTTCGACGAGCGCTGGTTCGCCGAAGGACGGCGCACGGTGACGGACAGCAGTGTGCGGGCCGAGGCAGCACTGGCCGAGAGCCCGCGGACGCTGCTTCGGGGAGAAGCCGGTTCGGGAAAGACAACCCTGCTGCAGTGGCTAGCCGTCACAGCGGCCCGCGGCGGGTTCTCCGGGCCGCTGGCGGACTGGAACGGGTGCGTGCCGTTCCTGGTCCGGTTGTGTAGCTATGCCGACCGTCCCCTACCACGACCGCAGCAACTGCTCGCCGGGGTCGCTGACCCGCTGGTGGACCTGCTGCCGCAGGGCTGGGCACACCGGCAGCTGGACTCCGGCCGGGCACTGCTGCTCGTCGATGGGGTGGACGAACTGGTCAGTGCCCAGCGGCCCGCTGTGCGCAGGTGGTTGCAGGGCCTGCTGACCGAGTATCCGCAGGTTCGGGTGGTCGTGACCGCTCGCCCCGGGGCTGCCGACCGCGGCTGGCTGGCCGCTGAGAGGTTCGCGCCGGTGCTGCTGGAGCGGATGTCCCCGCTGGATGTGGCGGCGTTCTGCCGCCGCTGGCACGATGCCATGCGGGACGCTGTCCAGCGCTGCGCCGTCACCCTGCCTTGTCACGTAGACGAGCTGGGCAACTATGAGCGGGCCTTGCTGCGCCAGCTTGACGGGCGCAAGCATCTGCGCGGGCTGGCCAGCAGCCCGTTGCTGTGCGCGATGCTCTGCGCCCTCAACCTCGACCGCCGCCAGCAGCTGCCCCCAGACCGGATGGCGCTCTACCGGGATGCGTTGGCGCTGCTGCTGGAACGCCGCGACGCGGAGCGCGAGATCCCCGCGACTCGCAACGTGGTGCTGGATACCGGCAGCAAGTTGGCGATCCTGCAGCATGTGGCGTGGCGGCTGAGCCTGGCCGGGCGAGCGGAGCTGTCCCGGGACGACGTGCTGGGGCTGGTGCAGCGCGCGGTAGCGCGGATGCCCAATGTCGAGTACTCCGCCGAGAATGTGCTGCAACACCTGCTGGACCGCAGTGGCGTGATCCGCGAACCAGCACTGGGCCGGGTCGACTTCGTGCACCGCACCTTCCAGGAGTATCTGGCGACCAAAGAAGCGACCGAGGACCAGCCGGTCGACACCCTCATCAGCCGGGCGCACCTGGATCAATGGTGGGAGACCCTGGTGATGGCGGTCGGGCACGCCACCCCGGAGCGCCGAGCGGCGCTGCTGGCTGGGGTGCTGGACCGGGCCGACGCCGAACCGCGGCACTGCCGGCGACTGCGTCTGCTGGCCGCCGCCTGCCTGGACACCGCGCAGGTGGTCCACCCCGAGATCACCCAGCGCATCGAGGCCGCCCTTGAGCAGCTGGTACCGCCCCGCAGCCAGCAGGAGACCCGCTCACTGGCGCTGGCCGGTAGCCCAGGTACTGCGGCGGTTGCCTGCTGTGTTGGACGGGCTCAGCGACGCCTCCGCCGCCGCCTGCGTGAAGACCGCCGCCTGGGTCGGTGGCCCCGAGGCACAGCGGCTACTGGCCCGGTGGTCAGCTGATCCCCGCGGCGCAGTGCAGCGTGCCCTGGCCCAGGTGTGGCGCTATTTCGACCCCAGCGATTATGCCGAGGCGGTCCTGCAAGACGCGCCACTGGATAACGGAAAGATCAAAGTCGAGCTGTTCGAGCACGTGTCGCAATTACGTAAATTGCAGCACCTCCACGACGCATCGATCGAGCTAGGAAACACCAAGGTCGATGATCTTAATTTTCTTCGTGATGCACCGCCGGTGGTCACCTGGTTGAACATCGAAGCCAGCGGCCCGGTCGACTTCACACCGCTAGCTGAATTTCCCACATTGAAGGTAGCGTGGGTTTTCGGCGGCGAGGTAAGCGCCGGATGGGAGGCCCTCCCCACATTGAGGGCCCTGTGGGGGCTGAAAATAAATCCTCCTGACGGCGGGCGCGACATGTCATTCTTATCAGCCCTTGACGAATGCCCTTCGCTCACTCATCTGGACGTGAACGGCTGCACCAAGCTGTCAGATCTCTCTGCACTGGTATCGATTTCGCGCCTAAAGTTCATAGCTATCCACGAGGCCCATCGCCTCCACGACCTGCGTACCCTGAGCAGACTCCCCGATCTTCAGATACTGCACATCAGCGAAGCTCCACTTCAGGGTGGTCTTGTTGCCGTCGCACCCCTTCTCGACCGGCTCAAAATCCTTGGCGTAAAGTCGGTGCCGACAGTGACGTCCTTCGACGGGCTAGCCGGAGGTTCGCTCCAGACAATCAACCTGGCGGACTGCCCTGCCACCAGTCTGGAGCCGCTGGCCACACTGGAGTCGTTGAAAGGTGATGTGGTTGCGGCAATTCCCCGCGGTGCACCTCGCCCCGCTGGCGAGGCTACCCCACCTACAGGAACTGTGGCTGATTGACATCGACGAGCCGGTTGATCTGTCACCGCTTGCCCAGACCGACCATCGGATCCGGATAGAGCTGCGCAATACGTCCACGGTGGGGAGCGCAGGCCCGCTCATCAAGATCCAGCGAACCTGACGATCTTCAGTGCTCTAGTGTCGCCGAACGCAACACCATGGTTGCCCATTCGGCGACCCACAACCATGGTGTCGCGCTCGGCGACACCATGGTTAGTCACCCACTTGAAGATCCACGGGGCGTGGTCTGAGCGTGTCGCACTCAGCCTCCCTCGCAAGAGCCACCCGGCCTGGTACAAGGTCGCGCATGACGTCACACCACCGGCTCGATGATGATCTGCTCGCCCGGGCCCGCGAGCTGCGCGCGGCGCACCGGTCTCCCAAAGAGATCGCCCGTGCGCTGGGCGTGCGACCCAGCGCGGTCGCGCCGCTGATGCGGGTGATCGCCCGGGTGGAGGCCGCCGAGGAGCCCGAGCCCGCGGTGATCGGGTGCTGGGTCAGCCCGAACTGGAGCGCCGGTCTCACCGTGCAGGGCCATGAGGAATGGCCAGCACGTAACGCAACAGACATCGGCTATGGCGGGCTGGCCGGAGTCGTCGTGGCGCGACGGCACCGGCCGCGACGAGTGTCGGTGTGCGGTTATCTGGTCGATGTGTACTGCCTGGGTGTCAAGAATGCCCTTGGGCCCGACGTGATGAATGATCGCGACCTGCCCGCCTTTGTCGGCAAGTTCTTCAGGGCCTTCGAGGATGCTGGAGAGCCGGTCGAGGCGCCGCTGGAGCTGGCCCGCCACCTGGTATGGGGAGCCGTCGACTACGCCCGCGAACTGGGATTCGAACCCCATCCCGACTTTCAGCCCGCCTCTGGTCACCTCGGGACGTGGCAGGAAAGTAGCGATATCACCTTCGGACGCGACGGTGTCCCATTCTACGTGTCGGGCCCCTACGACAACCCGGTATCGGTGACTCGCACCTTGACCCAGTCCGTTGGCGAAGGCAACTTCCACTACATGGTGGCGATCGGAGCCGCCGCCGGCTGGTGACATCCGCGTATGACGGTATGCTTGAAGTATGCAGCGCGTGACGGTGACAGTGGACGACAGCCTCCTAGCCCTGGCGAAGGCCGATGTCGAAGCGGGACGCGCCAGCTCGGTGAGCGCCTGGGTGGCGGACGCGATACGGCGCAAGGCCCTCGCCCGGGCAGAGCTGATCGCTGAGCTCGAAGACATGACCGCCGAGAAGCCCTACGACGACAAGACGGTGAGCTGGGTGGCCGGCGTCCTCGGGCGTCCGGCGGAGTGGGTCGCGACCAAACTCTCGACGGACCCGCAGTCGGCTCGGCAAGCGGGATGAACAACGGGCAGACGATACACATCGTGCTGGATACCGGGGCCTTCGTCGCATGGGAACGCAACGACAAGCGGGTCCGGGCACTCGTGCAGCTCGCCGAGGCAGGCGACATCACCCTTCGCACCAGTTCCGGGGTCGTCGCCCAGGTCTGGCGCGGGGGCTCCCGGCAGGCACGGCTCGCACGCCTGCTCGGGAGCGGCATCATCGACGAGCGGCCCTTCGATCCCACTGCAGCCCGCCAGGTCGGCCTGCTGGCGGGAGAGGTCGGTGCCACGGATGTGGTGGACGGGCATGTGGCTAGCCTCACGATCAAACCGGGCGCCCGGGTGCTGACCAGTGACGTCGCAGACCTCCGGGCCTGGGGCGTCCCCGCCGAGGCCATCGTCTGCTGCTGAATCCAGCACACTCAGCGGCGATGCACGCCAACCCTTATCGTGATGATTGTGATCGCATGGCTCCTACGTCGGTTGTCCGACACTCGCAAAGTTGATCATGCTATCTCACAGTGGATCGGGCGGCGAGCACCCAACCCGCTCGACCTCGTCATGAGGGAGCTGAGCACCACCGCGAACCACAGCATGCTCTGGTTCACCATCGCGGCCGCGCTGGCCGCCAGGAAAGGCGCCACCCGCCGGGCAGCGTTTCGCGGCGTCCTGTCCATCGCGGCGACGAGCTTCAGCGCCAATGCGGTGCTCAAACCGTTGCTGCCGCGACGCCGCCCTCCCGCCCAGGAGCTCAACGGCCGGCTGAAATTTCCTGCCGCCCCGACCTCGTCGTCGTTTCCCTCCGGGCACGCGGCATCCGCAGCGGCATTCGCCACCGCCGTCGCGTTGGAGTGCCCGAAGGCAGGCTTGGCGATCGCTCCGCTGGCCGCCGCCGTGGCTTACTCCCGCATCCACATCGGCGTGCACTGGAGCTCCGATGTGGTGGTGGGAGCAGCGGTCGGCTCCGGCATCGCGCTGAGCACCCGGCGCTGGTGGCCGGTACGGAAGACCGACGAGGCCGAGGCGCGGGCGCGCAACGACGCGCCGGTGCTGCCGGAGGGCGCTGGCCTGGTGCTGGTGGCGAACCAGCGATCCGGCGATCCTGGCTACGACCCGGTCACCGAGATCACGGAGGCGCTACCGGCCGCCACCGTGCTGCGAGCAGAGGAGGGAGTAGACCTGCACGACCAGCTTGAGGCAGCGTTGGAAGCCGGAGCTGCGGCTAGCAACGGGGCGGTGGAAGCTGTCGGTGTGTCCGGTGGCGACGGGACGGTGGCGGCCGCCGCGGCTGTCGCCAGTCGGCGGGGCCTGCCGCTGGTCGTGGTGCCGACCGGCACCCTCAACCACTTTGCCCGCGACGTCGGCGTGTACGACCTTCAGGAGGCCGTCGACGCCACCCAGGCCGGCGAGGCGGTCGCGGTCGACCTGGCAGTAGTGGAGATCCACAACGAGGGCCAGGCGCCACACACGCGGTACTTCCTCAACACTGCGAGCCTGGGCGGCTACTCCGACCTGGTGCGGCTGCGGGAGAAGTGGGAACGCAAGTGGGGCAAGTGGCTGGCGTTCGCGGCGGCACTCGTCGTGTCGCTGCGCAACGCGACACCGATACGGGTGAAGCTGGACGGCAAAGAGCAGCGACTGTGGATCCTGTTTGTCGGCAACGGGCCGTACCACCCGCGCGGCATGGTGCCGGCCTGGCGGCCGCAGCTGGATTCTGGATTACTCGACATCCGCTACCTACGCGCGGACCGGCGCTTGTCCCGAACCCGCGCGATCATCGCGCTCGTGCTGGGTGCGCTGTGCCACTCCCGGACCTATGTGCAGCGGGAGGCGCCATCGCTGGACGTGGAGCTGATCGGTGATCACGCCTTCCTAGCCACCGACGGCGAGGTCATGGACGAGGCCGGCCGGTTCACCTTCCGAGTCGCCGAACGCCCGATCGCGGTGTACCGGCGCAACGAGGAGAACTGGCCCGATCGCGTGCGACCCCATCACCCCTGGTAGGCCCTCGGCTCACCACTCGGTGGGATCAATGGTGTGGCAACTCGTAAGGTCACTGTGTCGATCGACTCGGCCACTTGGACGCTGACCGAGGCCGCCGCCGCCCGAGCTGGCATGTCCCCCTCCGCTTGGCTGTCCGCCGCCGCCGAGGCGGACATCCGTGCAACGGGGTGAATTACGCCGCTACTGCCGACCCAGTACGCCAGAGCGTCAGCGAACTGTCGCGATCATGTCCAGCGACGGCATCAACGACTCGCCGCGTCCATGGTTGCTCGGCATCGAGCTACGGGAGCGCGACCCCGGCGACATCCTCGCCGTCCCGGTGGCCGGTCACGGATGGGCCTACCTGATCGCCG
>JBOHFW010000387.1:0-14129 GCA_050699835.1 Pseudonocardiaceae bacterium
GACTGGCCCTGCACGACGAGGGGATGACGATGGTCGTCTCCGGGCGCCTGTCGCAGCTTGCCACCGCGCAGGTTTACTGCCAGCTCATCCGCACCTGCTATGAGCTGGGTGACTACCGCCGCGCCCACGAGTGGACCCAAGCTGCTGAAGACTGCTTCGTGCGCACCGGGCTGAGCAGTTGGCCCGGCGACTGCGAGACCCATCGCGCTGCGATCTTGGTCATGGGCGGTGCCTGGAGGCACGCCGAGCAGCTGGCCCACCAGGCGTGCGCAGCGACCCAGCACTTCGCGCTGCAACACGTCGGCCTGGCCTTCGCCAGCATCGGTGATATCCGCCTGCGGGTCGGCGACCTGGCCGGCGCCGCGGAGGCCTACACCAAGGCCGAGGAGCGATTTGCGAGCCCGCTGCCCGGCCGTGCTCGGCTGGAGCTGCTGCGCGGCCAGCCCGCTGAGGCAGCGGCACTGATCAATGCCGCGCTGAAGGGCAATGGCTGGGATCGGTTGGCTCGCACCCGGCTCCTTCCCGACCAGGTGACCATCGCACTGGTGAACGACGATCTCGATACGGCCCGCGCCGCCGCGACCGAATTGGCCGAGTCAGCGCAGCTCTACGGCAGCAAGGCGCTGCTCGCGGCGGCTGAACGCGCCCGCGGCGAGGTGGCCTTGGTCACCGGCGAAGATTGCCCGCTGCCCTCGCTGCGCCGCAGCGTCGCGCTGTGGCGGGACACCGGATCACCCTACGAGACCGCGCAGGCTCAGGTGCTGCTGGCCACCGCACTGGACCGGGCGGGCCAACCCAACTTGGCTCGGTTGGAACGGACCGCCGCCCGAGCCTGTTTCGAGCGTCTCGGCGCCCGGCTGGACGCCGAGGCCGTCACCGAATTGCTGAGCGCCACCCGAGATCAAGTCCTGTCCTAGATTCGACGAGATTCAACTAGTGGGGAGCTGGGAGCGGGCGGCGACGTCCAGGGCGGCGGCCGCGGCTGGTGGTAGTTGTAGGGCGCCGCTGCGTGCTAGTTTGGCCAGTTCTGCGCGGGCTTTGGCGTAGGCGGCGATGCGCTCGGCGTCATGGTCGGAGTCCCGGGCCATGGTGAGCAGCTTGATCGCCCGCTGCACCGTCGCGTGCTCTTCAGCGGGAATGCCGGACAGCCGGATGCGTTCGGCTGCGTCGCGGGCGGCGTGCCAGGCGCGCCAAGCCTGATCGACGGCATTGGCGTAACGAGCGCGGTATTCGGCCGGTGGTTCGGTGTCGGTGTCCAGGGCCTGAGCTTCGGCGAAGGCGTCCACGAACCGGCCGGTGGAGGGCACTTTGACGTCGGTCAGCGCAGGCAGGCGCAGCACCGCGAGCGGATCGCACTCGAACCGGCCGTACTCGCTGCGCAGCTGGGCAAACCGGGCCCGGGTGGCATGCCAGTCCGGGACGGGCTTGCTCTGCGTGACCGATGGCGTCCAGGTCTTGCCGGGCATCGGCTCCGGTTGCTGGCGGCGTACCGCTCGGCGGTGGCGGTCCAGGTGCCGCACTACGATCACCGTCCCCACTCCGACCAGCACAAACGGTACGAGCGCCACCAGTGCAGCGACGAGGGCTAGACCGGCCATCCCCACCGCGGCCAGGATCACTGCAAGCAGCATGAGCAGGGGAAAGAGAGGTCGCCCGAACGGACCCCGGCGGTGGTAGTAGCGGTGGTGGTAGTGGTACCGCGCTCTGCCCATGGCTGTGTCCCTTCCTGCCACCTCCTTGATACCCCTCCAACTGCTCGCGCGGCCAGAACCCCGGCACGTGGCGAATCAGATATCCCCAGGAGCCTTCATCACCTGCGATGATGCGCTCGGTGCAGTCGGTGAGGAGATCCCAGCCGAGCTGGCCGGGGGGAAGGGAGCTGGCACATGTTTCGCAAGGTGCTGGTCGCCAACCGTGGGGAGATCGCGATCCGGGCCTTTCGGGCCGCCTACGAACTAGGCTGCCAGACGGTCGCGGTGTTCCCCTACGAGGACCGCAACTCCGAGCACCGGCTCAAGGCCAACGAGGCTTACCAGATCGGTGAGAAAGGCCATCCGGTCCGGGCGTACCTATCCGTACCGGAGATCATCCGGGCCGCCCAGCGCACCGGGGCCGACGCGGTCTACCCCGGTTACGGTTTCCTGTCGGAGAACCCGGAGCTAGCGATGGCCTGCCAGCGGGCCGGTATCACCTTCGTTGGGCCCCCTCCGGCCGTGCTGGCGTTGGCGGGTCACAAGTCGCGAGCGGTAGCCGCGGCGCGCGAGGCCGGTGTGCCGGTGCTGCCGTCTTGCGCACCCTCCGCCGACGTCGAGGCGCTGATAGCCGAGGCCGGCGAGATCGGGTTCCCGATGTTCGTCAAGGCTGTCGCCGGCGGTGGTGGCCGCGGCATGCGCAAGGTCACCGAACCCACCGGCCTGCGCATAGCGCTGGAGGCGGCCAGCCGGGAGGCCGAGTCGGCATTCGGCGATCCGACCGTGTTCCTGGAGCGCGCGGTCATCGATCCTCGGCACATCGAGGTGCAGATCCTCGCCGATCAGACCGGCGGCGTCATCCACCTCTACGAGCGGGACTGCTCGGTGCAGCGCCGGCACCAGAAGGTCGTGGAAGTGGCGCCCGCGCCGAACCTGGACCCTGAGCTGCGGCAGCGGATCTGCGCCGACGCGGTCACGTTCGCCCGGCAGATCGGCTACGTCAACGCCGGCACCGTGGAGTTCCTCGTCGACCGCGGCGGTCGCCACGTATTCATTGAGATGAACCCGCGCATCCAGGTCGAGCACACAGTGACCGAGGAGGTCACCGACGTCGATCTGGTCACCGCTCAGCTGCGGATCGCGGCAGGGGAGACGCTGGCCGACCTCCAGCTCTCCCAGGACACCATCGTGCCGCACGGTGCCGCATTGCAGTGCCGGATCACCACCGAGGATCCCGCCAACGAGTTCCGCCCGGACATCGGGACGGTCACCGCGTACCGCTCGGCTAGCGGTGCCGGCGTCCGGCTCGACGGTGGCACCATGCAGACCGGCGCCCAGATCAGCGCGCATTTCGATTCCTTGCTGGTCAAAGTCACCTGCCGGGGCCGGGACTTCGCCACCGCAGTGCGCCGGGCCCGTCGGGCACTCGCGGAGTTCCGGATCCGTGGGGTCGCCACGAACATCCCGTTCCTGCTCGCGCTGCTCGACGAGCCGGATTTCATGGCCGGGAAGGTCACGACCTCGTTCATCGAGCAACGGCCGCACCTGCTCGCCGCCCGCCAGTTGGCGGATCGCGGCACCCGCTTGCTCAGCTACCTCGGGGACGTGACGGTGAACCGGCCGCACGGCGACCCTCCCGACCTGGTCGATCCCGTGGGCAAACTGCCGCCGATCGATCTGGACGCCGCTGCGCCCACCGGGTCCCGGCACCGGCTGCTCACTCTGGGTCCGGAGGGGTTCGCGCGCTGGTTACGGGCCCAACGCGGCGTCGGCGTGACCGAGACCACCTTCCGGGACGCCCACCAGTCGCTGCTTGCGACCCGGGTGCGGAGCAGGGACCTCATTGCCGTGGGACCGCACGTCGCCCGGATGACCCCGCAGCTGCTCTCGTTGGAGTGCTGGGGTGGCGCAACCTACGACGTGGCGCTGCGCTTTCTCGCCGAGGACCCGTGGGAGCGGCTGGCCGCCTTGCGCGAGGCGGTGCCCAACGTGTGCTTGCAGATGCTGTTGCGCGGTCGCAACACCGTCGGTTACACGCCGTACCCCACCGAGGTGAGCACTGCCTTCGTCGAGGAGGCCGTCGAGACCGGGCTGGACATCTTCCGGATCTTCGACGCGCTCAATGACGTGTCCCAGATGCGCCCGGCCATCGACGCGGTACGCGAGACTGGACGGGCCGTTGCTGAGGTGGCGCTGTGCTACACCGCGGACCTGTCCGACCCCGCGGAGAAGCTATACACGCTGGACTACTACCTGCGGCTGGCCGAGCAGATCGTGGCGGCCGGGGCGCACGTGCTGGCCATCAAGGACATGGCCGGCCTGCTGCGACCTCCGGCGGCCCGGACGCTGGTGGCCGCACTGCGCAGCCAGTTCGATCTGCCTGTGCACCTGCACACCCACGACACCCCGGGCGGGCAACTGGCCACCCTCATCGCGGCGATCGACGCCGGCGTGGACGCTGTTGATGCGGCCACAGCGTCCATGGCAGGCACCACGTCGCAGCCCTCGCTGTCCGCGCTGGTCGCCGCAACCGACCACACCGAGCGCAACACCGGCCTGAACCTGCAAGCGGTCTGTGATCTGGAGCCCTACTGGGAGCTGGTGCGCAAGGTCTACGCGCCCTTCGAATCCGGCCTGGCCTCGCCGACCGGGCGGGTCTACCACCATGAGATCCCCGGCGGCCAGCTGTCCAACCTGCGCCAGCAGGCGGTGGCGCTGGGCCTGGCGGACCGCTTCGAGCAGATCGAGGAGGCCTACGCGGCGGCCGACCGGATGCTCGGGCGGCTGGTGAAGGTGACCCCGTCGTCCAAGGTGGTCGGGGATCTGGCATTGCACCTGGTCGGGGCTGGCGTCGAGCCGAAGGACTTCGAGACCGACCCGGCCCGCTTCGGCATTCCCGACTCGGTGATCGGTTTCCTGCACGGTGAGCTCGGTATTCCCCCGGGTGGGTGGCCCGAGCCCCTGCGCGGCAAGGCCCTGGCCGGCCGCAGCGCTCCACGGGCGCAGACGGAACTGTCCGCACCAGACCGGCAGGGGCTCAAGGAGGACCGGGCGCGGACCCTGAACCGCCTGCTGTTCGCCGGTCTGACCGCAGAGTTCGAGCGTCATCGTGAGGCCTACGGGGACACCTCGGTGCTACCCAGCAAAGAGTTCTTCTACGGGCTGCGGCCCGGCGAGGAGTACGCCGTGGACCTCGATCCGGGGGTGCGACTGCTGATCCAGCTGCAGGCGATCGGCAACGCCGACGAACGTGGCATGCGCACGGTGATGTGCACGCTCAACGGGCAAATGCGGCCGTTGCAGGTCCGCGACCGCTCCATTGCTTCCACGGTCCCGGTCGCTGAGAAGGCGGACCGGGCCAACGGCAACCACATTGCGGCGCCGTTCGCCGGAGTGGTCTCCCTGCAGGTGTCCGAAGGGGACACCGTGACCGCTGGTCAGGCGGTGGCCACCATCGAGGCGATGAAGATGGAGGCCGGTATCACCGCTCCCCGAGGCGGCACCGTAGCCCGGCTGGCCATCAAATCGGTCCAACAAGTAGAAGGCGGAGACTTGATCATGGAGCTGCGCTCGTCGTAAGCGCAAGCGGGCCCCGTTGGTCGCCCGCAAACCTGCTTCCCCACTGCTCATTTCCACTACCAACCTCGGACTGTGGAACGAGCGCGCGGGTCGGCGAACTGCCTGGATCGTGGCGAGTTGCCAGCCGAACGACGCGCCGCTGCGGCTGCCGAGTGACCGGCGCATGATGGGCGTCATGGTGCGGATCGTGGCTGGGGTGGTGGGGGGGCGGCGGCTGGCCGTGCCGCCACGCGGTACCCGACCCACTTCGGACCGGGTCCGGGAGGCGGTGTTCAGTGCAGTGCAGGCCCGCCGGGACCTCGACGGCGCCCGGGTGCTCGATCTTTATGCCGGGTCGGGCGCGCTGGGGCTGGAGGCGCTCTCAAGAGGGGCGGCGCACGTCCGCTTCGTGGAGTCCGACCGGCGGGCGGCTGCCGTGCTTCGTCGCAACGTCGAGGCACTCGGGCTGCCAGGCGCAGAGGTGACGACCGCCGATGTCGCTGTGGTGTTGCGTGGTCACCCTGGCCGGCCCTATGACGTGGTGCTCGCCGATCCGCCCTATGCGCTCGATGACGGTGCGCTGGGCAGTGTGTTGAGCGACCTGGTCAGCGGCGGATGGATGGCACCGGGTGGGCTGGTCGTGGTGGAGCGCGCGGCCCGGGCCCCCGCGCCAGCCTGGCCGGAGGGTGTGGTGGCGCTCACGAATCGACGGTATGGCGATACCGCGATGTACTACGGTTTTTTGCCATGAGGGGTCTCGTGACATGAGGGGTCTCGTGACATGAGACGCGCGGTATGTCCCGGCTCTTACGACCCCGCTACCAATGGGCATCTCGACATCATCGAGCGGGCCGCCAGGCAATTTGACGAGGTCGTGGTCGCCGTCCTGATCAACAAGACCAAGAGCTGCCTGTTCGAGGTGTCCGACCGCATGGCGATGCTCAAGGAGATTACCGAGCATCTAGCAGGTGTTAGGGTCGATTCCTGGCACGGCCTGCTGGTGGACTATTGCACGGCCAACGGAGTCACGACGATCGTGAAAGGCATGCGCGCGGTCAGTGATTTCGACTACGAGTTGCAGATGGCCCAACTGAACTACCAACTCTCCGGCGTGGACACGATGTTCCTGCCGAGCAAACCGCACTACAGCTTCCTCTCCAGCTCGATGGTCAAAGAGGTCGCCACCTACGGCGGGGACGTCGGTCACCTGCTGCCCGCCACGGTGCACCAGCGCCTGATCAACCGGCTCGCCGGGAGCAGCACTGATCCGGATTTAGCGTGATCGGAGATACCCGGGACACGCCGACCAGGGGCGCGCTCCCGCGTCTGGGCTAGCTGACCGGTCAAAATATGGGTCATGGATGGTGAGCGGCCGCACGGGCAGGTGTATCGGGTTTTCGAGGCACTCGATGAGCTCGTGACCACTGTTGAAGAGGCCCGTGGCGTACCGATGACGTCAAGCTGTGTGGTTCCCCGCGGTGATGTGCTCGAACTGCTCGATGACATCCGCGACGCGATTCCCGCTGAGCTCGACGATGCTCAGGACGTCCTGGACCATCGTGACGAACTGGTCGACACCGCGCGGCAGGAGGCGCAGCGTCACCGTGACGAGGCCCGCGCCGAAGCCGACCGGACGCTGACCGAGGCTCGCGACGAGGCCGCCCGTCTGGTCGCCGAGGCCCACGCCCGAGCCGAGTCGATGGTCGGCGACGCGCAAGCCGAGGTTGACCGCCTCGGGGCCACCGGTCGCCGGGAGTACCAGGAGCTGACGGGGCGCGCTGAGGCGGAGGCGGAACGGATGACCGCGGCCGCCCGGGCGTCCTATGAGCGCGCTGTCGCCGATGGCCGCGCCGAGCAGGCTCGGCTGGTCGAGCAAACTCAGGTGGTGCAGGCGGCCCGCGCTGAGGCCACCCGAATCCACGACGAGGCGAGTACCGAGGTCCACCGGCTTCGCTCGGAATGCGACAGCTATGTCGAAAGCACCCTCGCGGAGTTCGAGGACCTGCTCAAGACCACGTTGCGGGCCATCGGGCGCGGCCGTACCCAGCACAATGGGCCGGTTTCCGCCGGGGCAGGCTACCGCAGCTGAGTGCATCGCTGCCCGCGTCCGGATCGCCTTGTCCGTGTTCCAGGGCATACCCTGCGTCGTGATGCCGCGCAATACTGCTGCCGCTCGACCCGACCCGTCCGGCCCGTGGGTGATCGACACCCGAGACCTGGGCAGACGCGCCGGGGCGATGCGTCGTTACCACCGGGACGTGGAATTGCCGACTGCGTTGGGGATCGACGTGATCGGGATTCCGGCGGGCAACCAGGTCGTCGTGGACGTTCGGCTGGAGTCTGTCGTGGAAGGCGTGCTGGTATCGGGTGTGGCATCGGCAACACTCACCGGGCAGTGCTCCCGGTGCCTGGAGGCCTTGACCGACCGGCTTGAGGTCGAGCTGACCGAGCTGTTCGCCTACCCGGACACGGCGACTGCGGGCACCACCGATCCCGACGAGGTCAGCCGGGTCGTCGATGGCCTGGTCGACCTTGAGCTGGTGGTGCGCGACGCGGTGCTGCTGGCGCTGCCACAGGCCCCGCTCTGCGCCGAAGACTGCCCGGGCCTTTGCCCGGAATGTGGCGGTAAGCGGGCGGAACTCGGTACGGATCACCGGCATGAGAGGATAGATCCGCGCTGGGCCGCACTGAAGCTGCGGTTGCGCGGAAGCGAAGAGGAGAACGAGTAACGTGGCCGTCCCCAAGCGCAGGATGTCGCGGTCGAATACCCGCTCGCGGCGGGCGCAGTGGAAAACCACCGTCCCCACCCTCGCGGAATGCTCGAACCGGGCCTGTCGGCGGCCGAAGCCGCCGCACGTCCTGTGCCCGTACTGCGGACGATACGACGGTCGCCAGGTCAACCGGCCGGCTTGATTCCGCGACGCGACGTGCCTTTGGGGAACCGGGCTTCGCGGGATCACCCAGCCGATCTGACCCCGCTGCTTACCGCACTCGGCGTTGAGATCGACGCAGAGTTGCTGACTCTTGCCCTCACCCACCGCTCCTATGCCTATGAGAGCGGTGGCCTGGAGCCGAACGAGCGCTTGGAGTTCCTCGGCGACGCCGTGCTCGGTGTGGTCGTCACCGATCACCTGTTCCGCACCCATCCTGAACTTCCCGAGGGCCAGCTGGCCAAGCTGCGCGCCAGCGTGGTGAATATGCACGCACTGGCTGGGGTGGCCCGCGGGCTGAGCGAGGGTGGCTTAGGCCAGTACCTGTTGCTGGGCCGGGGCGAGGAGCTCACCGGGGGGCGCCACAAATCCAGCATCCTGGCCGACACCACCGAGGCGCTGATCGGCGCGGTGTACCTACAGCACGGAATCGATGCCGCACGTAGCATGGTGCACCGGCTGTTCGACCCGCTGCTGGTGGTGGCGCCGTTGCTGGGCGCGGGTCTGGATTGGAAGACCAGCCTCCAGGAGCTCACCGCCAGCCGCGAGCTGGGAGTACCCGAATACCGGATTACCGAGGACGGACCGGATCACCTCAAGGAGTTCACCGCGACAGCGGTGATAGCCGGAGTGGAGCGGGGAACCGGGCAGGGCCGGACCAAGAAGGAAGCCGAGCAGCGGGCCGCCGAAGCTGCCTGGCGCTCGCTGTCCGAGCTGGCCAGCGGGAACGCCCCGCCGACGGGGTAGCCCAGGATGCCGGAGCTACCCGAGGTTGAGGTCGTCCGGCTTGGCCTCGCCGAACACGTCACAGGGCGCACGGTGGCCGCTGTCGAGGTGCGCCACCCCCGCTCGGTACGCCGCCACCTCGCCGGCGAGCTGGATTTCGCCGCCCGGCTCAGTGGCCGGCAGATCCGAGCCGCCCGGCGCCGCGGCAAATATCTCTGGCTGGACCTGGGTGCTGAGGAAGCGCTGCTGGCTCATCTGGGCATGAGCGGGCAGATGCGCGTCCAGCCGCCCGGCACGTGCGATGAGACGCACCTGCGGGTGCGGTTTCAGTTCCTCGACGGTGGTCCTGAGCTGCGTTTCATCGACCAGCGCACGTTCGGCGGGCTCTCGGTAGAGGACGTGGTCGACGGCGTGCCGGTACCGGTGGCGCACATCGCCCTGGACCCGCTGGATCCGTTTTTCGATCTTGACGGAGTGGTCGCCGGCATTCGGGCGCGGCGGACTGGTCTCAAGCGCGCGTTGCTGGACCAGACTCTGGTGTCTGGAATCGGCAACATCTACGCTGACGAGGCCTTGTGGCGGGCTCAGCTGCATGGCGCACGGCCCACCACGACGCTGACCCGCGCGCAAGGACGCACCGTGCTGAGCGCCGTTATCGAAGTGATGACCGAGGCACTCGCCGCCGGTGGCACATCCTTCGACGCGCTCTACGTCAATATCAATGGCGCTTCCGGCTACTTCGATCGTTCCCTGGTCGCCTACGGTCAAGCTGGCCAGCCCTGCCGACGGTGCGCCACCCCGATCTGCCGCGAGTCCTTCATGAACCGCTCCTCCTACAGCTGCCCCCGCTGCCAGCCCTGCCCCCGCCATCCCCACCCGTGATGTGTGGGGTCGCTGGCGGGCAGCGCTCGTTGCGCGGCTGGCGGCTATCGGAGGGAGCGCGACTCGGGACAAGACACCGCGACCGCGAGAGCCCGACACAACTCGGCCATCCGGTCGGGACGCAGCGCTCCGATGCGGTGGATCAGTCTGTCCTTGCGCAGCAGCGTCAGGTTGTCCAGCGCGGCGATGCAGTCGCGGTCGACCCCATCATCCGGGCCGAGTCGCACTGCCGTCGGGATATCCCGGATCGTCGTGGTCAACGGTGCGACGAGCACGGTGCTCAGCACTCGACCCGCGAAGTCGCGGTGCATGATAACCGCTGGCCGGGTCGTGTCCATCTCGGCCAACCAGATCTCCCCACGCCGGGGCCGGTTACCAGTCAAGATGTCCGGCTCGCAGACCCTCGACGCTCAGTTCGGCCAGCTCATCCGCCTCCGAACCCGGTGGGGGATGCCCATACCCCGCGGCGAGCTGGGCTTCGATCTCCTCCTCGCTCCGGCGAGTCAGGAACTCCCGCACCGCCCTGCGCAACAGTTCCGCGCGGGACTGCGACTCCTGCGCGGCCAGCGCGTCAACCGCGGCCAAGCTCTCATTGTCGAGTTGGAACGCAATCTGAGTGGCTTCACCCATGAGATAATCATACACGGGACGATCAAGGTAGGTAGCATGCCACGGTGGGCCTTCCTGGTCGCGTCGGCGCCCCGGGCATGATGGGGCCCATGACTACGCAGGACCCAGTGCGGATGACGGCCTGGGTACATGGTCATGTCCAGGGCGTGGGGTTTCGTTGGTGGACTCGGTCCCGCGCGCTCGAGCTGGGTCTGGCGGGGCATGCGGCCAACCTGTCCGACGGCGGGGTCGAGGTGGTTGCGGAAGGGTCGCGGACGGCCTGTGAGCAGCTCCTCACGGCGTTGCGCTCCGGGGCCACGCCCGGGCAGGTGAAGCGGGTCACTGAGCGGTTTGGCGACGCTCGCGGCGCCACTGGCTTCGTCGAGCGTTAAGCTGACCATGGCCGTGCTGTGGACCGCGATCGGTATCGGGCTAGCGCTGCTTGTCGCGCTGCCGGTCATCGGGTTCTGGCAACCCTGGTCGTCCCGGCAGCCTGGCCTCGGCGCTGGCATCGGGGGCGCAGTGATAGGTCTGTGCGCCGCATTCGTGTTGGGTCTCGTCGGCGTGTCCGTGGCCTACAGCTACACCTACGCGCACTACGACGAGCGGGTCGTTGAGTGCACGGTGACCGGGATCGAAACCCGCGGACAAGACACCCCGCTCATCGCCACCCAGCAGTGCGGAGTGCTGGAGGGCTCGGGCTCCAGTCCGATCTGGCGCCGCGGGGACAGTGTCGATGTGATAGCGCAGATCCAACTTGGTCAGACCTATCGGTTCCGGGTGGTCGGTTGGCGGTCGTGGTGGACCGGCCCCTCGCCCCGCGTACTGCGGATCGAAGCCTTCTCATAACGGCGGGGCCACACCGAGGACGCTCTACAGCTCGACATCGGAGCGACTTGGCTGCGCGAGGATTGCCGGACAAGTGTCAACTGACGCCCTCTCAGCTTACGACGGGACGGCATGGATACCCTGCCCGGACACCAGACGGCAGTGAGGGAGGGCGCTGAGGAAGGGTTAAGCGGCCAGGCACCTGGAGAAGCCTGACTCTGAAGGGTGTCATCGTCGGTCGGAGCACGCTCGACTCGATCTTGCAATCCAAGCTCGAGGGGCCCCGCGCCTTTGATGTCGAACGAGTCGAGGTGCAGCTCAATGACTCGGTACGGTTTCCGCGCCCATCTGCGTCCGTGCTGGTATGAACACGCCAGCGACACCGTCCCGCTAACGTCGCTGGTTCAGTTATCGTCGACTGGCGACTCCTGACGGCGGATGTGTTGAGTACCCCACCCGGGGCAACGGGCGCGGCATCTAGCGTCGTGATGCCGAGGCAGCAGCAGAACAGCAGGGAGGGTCTGGCGCACCGTGCATCTGAAGAGCCTGACGCTGAAGGGCTTCAAGTCCTTCGCCTCGGCTATCACGCTGCGCTTCGAACCTGGCATCACCTGCATCGTGGGTCCCAACGGCTCGGGCAAGTCCAACGTGGTGGATGCGCTGTCCTGGGTGATGGGGGAGCAGGGCGCCAAGGCGTTGCGCGGCGGCAAGATGGAGGACGTCATCTTCGCCGGCACCGCCGGTCGTCCCCCACTGGGCCGCGCCGAGGTCACCTTGAGCATCGACAACACCGACGGCGCGCTGCCCATCGACTACACCGAGGTGTCGGTCACCCGGCGGATGTTCCGGGACGGGGCCAGCGAGTACGAGATCAACGGGACAAGCTGCCGGCTGCTCGACGTTCAGGAGCTGCTGTCTGACTCCGGCATCGGGCGCGAGATGCACGTCATCGTCGGGCAGGGCAAGCTCGACTCGATCCTGCAGTCCAAGCCCGAGGAGCGCCGCGCGTTCATCGAGGAAGCCGCGGGTGTCCTCAAGCACCGCAAGCGCAAGGAGAAGGCGCTGCGCAAGCTGGACGCGATGCAGGCCAACCTGACGCGGCTGGCCGACCTCACCGCCGAGCTGCGCCGCCAGCTCAAACCGCTGGGCAAGCAGGCTGAGATCGCCCGGCGAGCGCAGGCGGTACAGGCTGATCTGCGGGATGCCCGGCTGCGGCTGCACGCCGATGATCTGATGACGTTACGTGCGACGGTGGCCAAGGATGAGGCCGACGAGGCCGCCGCCAGGGCTCGCCGAGCTGAGGTGGACAGCGCGCTGGAAGGGGCTCGTGCCGAGCAGACAGTTCTGGAGCAGCAGCTCGCCGCCTCGGCGCCCCGCCTGGAGCTCACCCAGGACACCTGGTATCAGCTCTCCGCGCTGGCCGAGCGGCTACGCGGCACGGTGCAGCTGGCCGCGCAGCGAGCCCGTCACCTGTCCGCCCCCACCGAGCAGCACCGCCCCGGCCGGGATCCCGACGAGCTGGAGCGTGAGGCTGCGGCCGCGCAGGCCAACGAAGCCGAGCTGTACACGGTGTTGGAGGAGGCCAAGGCGGTGCTGTCGGCCGCTGTGGACCGGCGCGCTGAGCTGGAGCAGGCGCTCGCCCACGCCGAGCAGGCCCACCTGGCCGTCGTCCGCGCTGTCGCCGACCGGCGGGAGGGGCTCGCCCGGCTCACCGGCCAGGTCGAGGCGCTGCGGTCCTCCTCCGGTGCCACCGCGGAGGAGATCGAGCGACTGTCCAGCGCGCTGGCCGACGCCTGGGAGCGCGCGGAGCTCGCGCAACGCGAATTCGATGAGCTGCAGCACAAGCTCGAGGCTCTGCATACCGGTGAGGTGAGTCTCAACGAGCGGCACGAGGCAGCGGTGAGCGCTCACGCCACCGCCGTGGCGCGCAACGCCGAGCTCACCGCGGCACTCCGGGAGGCCGAACAGCAGCGGGCCTCCTGGCGGGCCCGGGTGGAGGCGCTCTCACTCGGGCTGGCCCGCAAGGACGGTACCCAGGTGCTTCTGGCCGCCGAACTACCCGGCGTGGCGGGGCTGCTCGCCGCGCAACTCGCCGTGGACCCGGGCGCGGAGGCCGCCGTAGCAGCCGCGCTGGGTGCCGCGGCAGATGCGTTGGCAGTGTCGGATGTGGACGTGGCCGCAGCAGCGTTGTCCCTGTTGCGGGAGCAGGACGCCGGGCGCGCCGGCCTGCTCGTCGGCGGTGCACCGGCCACGGTGGATCAGTCAAGCTGGCCAGAACTGCCGGTCGGTGCGCGGTGGGCGGTGGATCTGGTCCGCGCGCCGGAGACGCTGCGTCCCGCGTTGTACCGGCTGCTGGAGCGCACCGTGGTCGTCGATGACCTGGCGGCCGCTGTGGAGCTGGTGGCCGCGCTGCCTACCGCCCGCGCGGTGACGGTCGAGGGCGATGTGCTCGGCGGCGACTGGGCGCATGGTGGATCAGGCCGCAGCCAGAGCGTTATCGAGGTGCAGGCCGCCGTGGACGACGGCCAGACCCGGCTGGCGGAATCAGAAGCGAGCATCGACAGGCTGACCGCTGAGCTCGACGGCGCCAGCGCCGAGCAGGCCGACCGCGCCGAAGAGCTCGACAACACCCTGGCGGCGCTGCATGAGTCGGACGCGCAACTGGCCGCGATCGCTGAGCAGCTCGCCCGGCTCGGTCAGGCGGTCCGTTCGGCAACCGGCGAGGCCGAGCGGCTGCGCCGGCAGCGTGACGAGATGGAGCAGCGCCGCGCCGGTGCGCTGAGCAGCCTGGCTGAGCTGGAGGAGCGGTTGCGGCTGGCCCAGGACGAGCCCGCGGATGCCGAGCTGGACACCTCCGAACGCGACGAGGCCGTGGCGGCGCTGGATACCGCACGCAGTGCGGAGG
>JBOHFW010000388.1:0-11057 GCA_050699835.1 Pseudonocardiaceae bacterium
GCCTTGCAGCGCCCTGCGCAACAGCGCCACCGCGCGCGCCGGCCCGGCGCCGGCACTCTCGGTGAGCGCGGACTCGAATCGCTCGGCGTCAAGCTCGCCGGGGTGCACTTGCAGCGTGTAGCCACCGTTCTCGTAGTGGATCCGCCCCGGATCGCCCAGTGCCCGGCGCAGTCGATGCACGTGTAGCTGCAGCTTCTTGGCCGCGCGGGGGTCTCGTTGGCCCGCCCACAGCGCATCGACCAGCACGTCAACCGGCACCGGCGTGTTCGCCCGGGTGAGCAGGACCCCGAGTACCATCCGGGGCATCGGGGCGGAAAGCTGGACTGTCTGCCCGCCAATCCGCACCCGCAGCGGGCCGAGAACCTCGAAGTCCACTCCGCCACCCCCGCTCCGCCGCCATCTCACTGGTCGGTACCGAGTGTAGCCATATGATGCCAGCTGGTAACCGAGCTTTCCCCCGATCGGGACAAACACCCGCATCTACCCTCGCTTCGGCTCCTCCTGGTCATGTGGCGGGACAGGTGATGCAACGGTGGGTGAACAGCAGTAAGCGAACAGAAAGTGACTGGAAAGCGGCGGAACCTAGCGTGGTGTTGCAACGTATCCCAGGACACGGTCGGGCGGGGGACTGGGATTCCCATACCAGACGAGCGGGAGAGAGGGGAACCCTTGATGTCTTGGACCTCCGCACGCGTGGCCGGATTGGTATTTGCCGCGGCCACCGCCACACTTGCCATTGCGGCGCCCGCAAGCGCGGACGCAGCGACGCCACCGCACAAGAACGGGCCCGGCGTAGGAGCTTCCTCAATGGTGTCCTGCGGCCTGAGCTACCCGCAAAGGGACAACCATCCCTGGGTGAACTTCCCGGCCAATACGGTGACCTTGCGCAGCGGCCCCAGCAATGGCTGCATCCAGACCGGCCAGGGTCTGCACGACCAACGCGCCCAGTACCTCTGCTATACCCCCGGAGACGGTGGCACGTGGACCTACCTGCGCAATACCTCTACCGGAGACCAGGGCTGGGTGCGCGATGATCTGTTGCCCGGCTACGGCAGCAACACGCCCTGCGAGCAAAACCCACCACCAGCCACCGTCAGAGCGTGATTACCTAGGGGCTTGACTTCCCCGCGTTCCGGGGACAGAACGCGGGGATAGGGCCATATTGAGGACGTTGAGGGCGGTATTCAGTTGGTCTTGGGTGAGGTTTCCGTTGTCCAGGTGGCCGCGGTCGCGGATGACGTCGTGAATGGTGCGTCGTTCGAGGAGTGCTTGCTTGGCGATGGAGGCTGCCTCCTCGTAGCCGAGATACCGGTTGAGCGAGGTGATGATCGCGGGGGAGGACTCGGCGTACTCGCGGCAGCGCGCCGCGTCGGCCTCGGCACCCTCGACGACCTTGTCCGCGAGCAACCGGGCGGCCGCGGCCAGTAGCCGAGCCGATTCCAGCACGTTTCGCGCCATCACCGGCATCATCACGTTGATCTCCAGGTTGCCTTGCGAGCCGGCGAATGCGACGCAGGTGTCGTTGCCGATCACCTGGGCGGCGACCATCATCGTCGCCTCGCAGATCACCGGATTGACCTTGCCCGGCATGATCGACGAACCGGGCTGCAGATCGGGTAGCCGCAGCTCGGCCAAACCGGTGCGGGGACCTGAACCCAGCCACCGGAGGTCATTGGCGATCTTGAACAGGGAGACCGCGACGGTGCGCAACGCGCCGGAGCACTCCACCAGGCCGTCCCGGGCCGCCTGCGCCTCGATGTGGTCTCGCGCCTCGGTGAGCACATCGAGGCCCGTGGCGCGGCGCAGTTGCTCGACGACGGCGGCGCCGAAACCCGCCGGCGCGTTGAGCCCGGTACCCACCGCAGTACCCCCGATGGGCAGCTCGGCCAACCGGGGTAGGCAGCTCGCCAGCCGTTCGACCCCGTACCGGGTCTGCGACGCCCACCCACCGGCCTCCTGACCGAGCGTGATCGGCACCGCGTCCATCAGGTGGGTGCGACCGGCTTTGACCACGTCGCCCCAGTCACGTGCGCGGTGGTCCAGGGCCGCGGCCAGGTGCTCTAACGCGGGCATCACATCTTGCGCGATCGACTCGGTGGCGGCCAGGTGGATCGTGGTCGGAAACACGTCGTTGGACGACTGAGAGGCGTTGACGTCGTCGTTGGGGTGCACGTCCGCGCCGGTGGCCCGGCTCGCCAGGGTGGCGATCACCTCGTTGGCGTTCATGTTCGAGCTGGTGCCTGAGCCGGTCTGGAACACATCGACGGGGAACTGCGCGTCGTGCACCCCGGTAGCCACCTCGTCCGCAGCTGATGCGATCGCCTCGGCCAGCGTCTCCTCGAGTACCCCGAACTGCGCGTTCACCCGTGCGCAGGCGGCCTTGACCAGACCTAACGCGCGGATCTGGGCGCGTTCGAGGCCCCGCCCCGAGATCGGGAAGTTCTCGACGGCGCGCTGTGTCTGCGCCCGGTAGAGAGCGTCGACGGGCACCGCGACCTCACCCATGGTGTCCCGCTCGGTTCGGTAGTTGCTGTTCATGCGTGCTGGAGCTGGTCGAAGTCCACGGCGGCGTACTGGCGCAGCTTGGTCAGCCGGTGCTCGCTGTCGATCATACGCACGGTGCCGGACTTGGAGCGCATCACGATGGACTGCGTGCGGCATCCTCCGGCGTGATAGGTCACCCCGCGCAGCAGCTCCCCGTCGGTGATGCCGGTGGCGCAGAAGAACACGTTCTCGCCCCAGACCAGGTCCTCAGTGGTGAGGATCCGGTCCAGGTCGTGCCCGGCGTCCAGCGCCGCCTGCCGCTCGGCGTCGTCCCGGGGCCACAGCCGGCCTTGGATCGCGCCCCCCATGCAGCGCAGCGCGGCGGCGCTGATGATGCCTTCCGGGGTACCGCCGATGCCGATCAGCAGATCGACGCCGGTGTCCGGGCGGGCGGCGGCGATCGCGCCGGCGACGTCACCATCGGTGATGAACGTGATTCGCGCTCCGGCTTCGCGGACCTGGCGGGCCAGCTCGTTGTGCCTGGGGCGCTCCAGGATGCACACCGTGATGTCGGAGGTGTCCATGCGCTTGGCCTTGGCCACCCGCCTGATGTTCTCCGCCACCGGTGCGGACAGGTCGATGGCCTCAGCTGCCTCCGGTCCGGTGGCGATCTTCTCCATGTAGAACACCGCGGAGGGATCGAACATGGTGCCCCGTTCCGACACGGCGAGTACCGCCAGCGCGTTGGGCATGCCCTTGCTCATCAACGTGGTGCCGTCAATCGGATCGACCGCGACATCGCACTCCGGCCCCTGCCCGTTGCCGACCTCCTCACCGTTGAACAGCATCGGCGCTTCGTCTTTCTCCCCCTCCCCGATCACCACCACGCCGCGCATCGACACCGAGCCGACCAGCTTGCGCATGGCGTCGACGGCGGCCTGGTCACCGCCGTTCTTGTCACCGCGGCCGACCCAGCGGCCGGCGGCCATCGCGGCGGCCTCGGTGACTCGCACCAACTCCAGAGCAAGGTTGCGGTCCGGTTCCTCCTGCGTTGTTTTCTGCCGTTGAGTCGGTACAGTGCTCATGGGTCCTCCCGGAATGCACAGCGCCCGCTGGCAATCCTTCCATCAATTCTTTACTTTGTGAGCGGTTGCGTACCAGGTTGATGGTCGCGTGCGGCGATCGCCGACTCGATCCGCTCCCGGGCGCCGGCGAGGTGCCGCTCGCAGGTTGCCGCGAGCTGCTCCCCGCGTTCCCACAGCGCCAGCGAGTCCTCTAGGGACAGGCCGCCGGCTTCCAGCTTGCGGACCACCTCGGTCAGCTCGTCCCGAGCGGCCTCGTAGCCCAGCGATGCCGGATCACCCGCGCTGTTCTTGCCGCTGTTCATGGCCTTGCCCTCAGCGCTCACCGGTCACCACCGCACCGACGGCCCCATCGCAGAGCCGTATTCGCAGCTCGGTGCCTGTCGGGGCATCGACCACTGATCGCAGCACCGGGGCCGGCGCGCTGGTGGTCGCATCGATTCGCTGGACCACCGCGTATCCGCGGGCCAGCGTCGCTGCCGGTCCCAGCGCGGTCAAGCGGGCCGCCGTGTGCGTTAATCCGTCCTGCGCGGTGCGAAGCCCGCCGAATAGGGCCCGGTCGGCGCGGGTGCGTAGCTCGGTCACGATCCGGGCGTGTTCGGTCAGCGGACGCAGCGGGTTGGCCAGCACCGGGCGGGTACGCAGCGCGTCGAGCAGCCGCCGCTCCCGGTCCACCCAGCCGTGCAGGGCGCGCCGGCAACGGTTGCGCAGCTGATGCAGCGCGGCGGTTTCCTCCGTGACGTCGGGCACCACGCACTTGCCGGCGTCGGTCGGGGTGGAGCAGCGCTTGTCCGCGACATGGTCCACCAGCGGGGTGTCCGGCTCGTGGCCGATCGCCGAGACCACCGGGGTGGTGCAGCGGGACACCGTGCGGCACAGCTCTTCGTCGGAGAAGGGCAACAAGTCCTCCACGCTACCTCCGCCACGGGCCAGCACGATGACCTCCACCGCGGGATCGGCGTCCAGCGTGGTCACGGCTTCGATGATCTGACTCACCGCGAGCGGACCCTGCACCGCCACGTTGAGCACCCGGACATTCACCGCGGGCCAGCGGGCGGTGGCGTTGCTGAGCACGTCGCGCTCAGCCGCGCTGGCCCGTCCGGTGATCAGCCCGACGCAGCCGGGCAGCAACGGCAGCGCCCGCTTGCGCCGGGGATCGAACAGGCCCTCGGCGTCCAGGATGCGTCGCAGCCGCTCGATGCGGGCAAGCAACTCGCCGATGCCGACTGCGCGGATCTCATCGACGCGCAGGCTCAGCGTGCCGCGGCCCAGGTGCAGTGACGGCTTGCCGTGTACCACCACCCGGCAGCCATCGACCAGCGGCGGTTGCCGATCCCGCACTAGCGAGACCGCGCAGGTCAGGGTCATCGACACGTCGGCCACCGGGTCACGCAGGGTGAGAAACGCGGTCCCGGTGCCCGGCTTGGCGCTGATCTGGGTGATCTGGCCTTCGACCCAGACCGCGCCCAACCGGTCGATCCACGCCGCGATCTTGCGGGCAACGGTGCGGACCGGCCAAGGCGCCTCCGGCGTCGTGACAGGATCGGTCCCTGGATTGTCAGTCACTGGGTTGTCGGATTTTTGGAGCGGACCGTGGAGATCCGGTTGGACAGCAGGGTAGCGAACGCGGGCCGGTTCTGGTGGGCGTGTTCGTACTCCAGCAGTTCCACGAGCTGGGGCAGGGAGAACCGCCGAAGCCTGCTTCTCAACTGGGCCAGTGATATCTCGTCGTACCCGGCCAGCGCGGAGGGGGTCACGCCGCCATCCCCCGGTTTGGCGCCTGCTGCGGAGGTGGGCGAGGGCGTCAGGGCGCGCGCGACGTCGGCCTCGTCGACTTCGCCAACCTCGGGGCGGATCGGCGGGCCGGCTTTTCTGGCCTTGTCGGAGCCGTTGGCGGTGGCATCGGTGGCAGGTCGTGGTGGCTCGCCGTCCTCGTCGAACCTGGCCCATGGGGGAGTGTTCTCGACCGGACGGAACAGTGAGAACACCTGGTCCCCTTTGATCGCCAGCTCGGTCACCCGCTGCTGTACCCGCATCCCGGCCTGCACGGCCCGGCTGGCGGCGGTGACCGGGAGATCGGCGAGCTGCTCGGGCAACTTGCGTGCCTGCTCCACGGCAGTGACCATCAGGCCCACGGCAACACGGACGGGCAAAGGTACGTGGCTCATGGTCGTCAAGCCTGCCCCAGCGACCCGGTTTCTGCCTACTCGGGCTCGTCGGGGAGCGCCCCGTCTGCTGGTGGCGATGCCGACCGTAGGGTAGAGGCATGACCAAGCGTGTGCTGCTGGCCAGTCCCCGCGGCTACTGTGCCGGGGTCGATCGTGCGGTGGCCACCGTCGAGAAGGCCCTCGAGGCGCACGGCGCGCCGGTGTACGTGCGCAAGCAGATCGTGCACAACCGGCATGTGGTGGAGACCCTGGAGAGCCGCGGTGTGATCTTCGTCGACGAGGCCGACGAGGTGCCCGCGGGTGCGGTCGTGGTCTTTTCCGCGCATGGGGTGTCCCCGGCGGTGCACGAGCAGTCCGCAGCACGTGGCCTGCGCACCATCGACGCCACCTGCCCGCTGGTCACCAAGGTGCATCAGGAGGTCAAGCGGTTCGCCCGGGACGGCTACGACATCCTGCTGGTCGGTCACCAGGGTCACGAGGAGGTCGAGGGCACCGCCGGGGAGGCGCCCGGGCATGTCCAGCTCGTCGACGGGCCGGATGCGGTGGACTCGGTGCTCGTGCGGGATCCCACAAGGGTGGTGTGGCTGTCCCAGACGACCCTGTCGGTGGACGAGACCATGCGGACCGTGGCGCGCCTGCGGGAACGGTTCCCCGAGCTGACCGACCCACCGAGCGATGACATTTGCTACGCCACCCAGAACCGGCAGGTGGCGGTGAAGTCGATGGCCCCCGACTGTGATCTGGTGCTTGTTGTGGGGTCGTGGAACTCGTCCAATTCAGTGCGGTTGGTCGAGGTCGCGCTGGCTGCCGGCGCCCGGTCGTCCTACCTGGTGGATGACGCGCGGGAGATCGACCCACACTGGCTGGACGGGGTGCACACCGTCGGTGTCACCAGCGGTGCCTCGGTACCTGAGGTGCTGGTGCGAGGGGTGTTGGACTACCTGGCCGAGCAGGGATACGTCGACGTGCAGGAGATTGTCACCAGGGAAGAGAAGCTGGTGTTCGCGCTGCCCAGGGAGCTCAAACGGTCGTCATAGACCGTGCCGGTTGCGTCGAACGGCGGTCAGGGTTCATTCGCCGGTGTGGCGAGGGCTCGGACGGCGCTGGATGATCAAACGCAGGATGCCGACAGCGAGCGTGACCCCGGTGGTGATCGCCATGGTGGGGAAACCGTTGATCAAGGGGGTGCCGATCGTGAGCGCGGTGGCGATCATCCCACCGCCAGCGGGTGTTGGGCCGGCTGCCAGCACAACGCCCGGCACGGCCACGGCCAGGATCAGCGGTGGCTGAATCATCGGTGCGAACAGACCCTTACGCTGCACCACCACCACGGCAAGCAGGCAACCGAGGAAATAGCAGACCTGGAACACGATGCCTAGCCGGTTGAGTCGCTCCATATCGGCGAACACACCGACCGCCGCGATTCCGAGCGTGCACAGTACGGCGGCCCACCAGGGCAGTCCTGGGCGGTCAGGCAGCAGCGCACGCTCATCCCACGATCCACGCTCGGCGGTGGTTCGGGCGTGGGTTGCCGTCACTCGTTCACCGTAAACCGTTGTTGATCCTCACCTTGCGCCTGGTGCAGCGCCTCGGTGACCCAGGCCCAGTTCTGGCCGGAGTCCGGCTCACCGTCGGAGTTCGGCGCGCTCAGCACGCGGGGGGCGCGCTGTCCTGGGTTCAGCGCAACGAGTGAGTCCGCCGCGGAGGCGACGAGTTCCACCGCCTGCACGGTGCGCGGGCTTCGTTCCACCTGCTCGGGTGTGTCGAGCTGCTCGGCGATCACCCCGAGCTCACCGAACCGGCGAGCGGTGACCAGCACCCGTGACTCCAGCGAGCTGACCGCACGGTTGTAGGCGTCGACGGCGCCACCGAGCTGTTTTCCGAGCCTGGCCACGTGCCCGCCCATGGTGGCTAGCCGGGAGTGCAGCTCACGGCCCAGCTCATGTACCCGCGCGGCGTTGCTCGCCAACGCCTCCTGCCGCCAGGTGTAGGCCACCGTCCGCAACAGCGCGATGAGTGTGGTCGGCGTGGAGATCACGATGTTGTGTTCGAAGGCGTGCTCAAGCAGCGCAGGGTCGGCTTGCAGCGCTGCCTCGAGGAACGGGTCGCCGGGGACGAACAGCACCACGAACTCCGGGGTGGTCTCGAAGCGCTGCCAGTAGGACTTGTGGGCCAGCGAGTCGACGTGGGTGCGTAGGTGCCGGGCGTGCGCGGCAAGCCGGTCATCCCGGCGGTCCGGGTCAGTGGCGTCGACGGCCTCCAGGTAGGCCCCGAAGGGCACCTTGGCATCCAGCACGATGTGTTTGCCTCCGGCAAGGTGCACCACCAGGTCGGGCCGGACCACGGCATCGTCGTCGCCGCTGGCGTCGGTGGCGCTGACCTGCCGGGAGAAGTCGCAGTGCTCAACCATGCCGGCCAGCTCCACGATCCGCTCCAGCTGCAGCTCGCCCCAACGGCCCCTGACCTGCGGGGCGCGCAGCGCGGTGACTAGCTGCCGGGTCTCGCTCTGCAGCTGTTCGGACGTGCGGTGCATCGCTCCGACCTGCTCGCGTAACCCGGCGTAGGCGGCCTCTCGGTCCTTTTCCACCGTGCGCAGCTGGCCGTCGAGCCGGTGCAGGCTCTGGGTGATCGGGCCCAGCAGCGCCTCAATGGCCTGCTGGCGCTGGGTGGCGTCACCGTCGGAGCGGGCCGAGAGGGCCGCGGTAACCTTGGCCAGCCGTGCCTCAGCGAGCTGGACGAACGCCTCGTTGTTGCGGGAGAGCGCTTCCGCGGAGAGTGCCTGGAAGCTGTCCTTGAGCTCTCGCTCGCGCTGGGTGAGCAGCCGTTCCCGGTCGGCTGCGGCGCTGCGCTGCGCGTCGAGCGCGGCGCGGACACCGGCCAGCTCGGCGTGCGCTGCCGCGACTCGTTCGCCGGTCTCTTCGGCCCGTTGGCGGCACTGCTCGGCTCTGGTCGCTTCGGCGTCCCTGGCAGTGCGGGCACTCTCGCCGTCCCGGCGGGCCGCGACGAGCTCGGCCTCGACGGCGGCCCTGGCGGCATCCGCCGCTCGCCCAGCTTCCGCCACCGCCGCACGCCGCAACGCACCCGCCACCACCCAGCCAACCACCCCCCCAACTACCAGTCCCGCCAGCAACGCCATGAGCACTAAGTAATCCACGCGTTACACCCTGCAACACCCCCCCGACAGAGTCGACGAGGCGCGCCGCCTCCGGCGCATCGAGCGGGCTGAGCCCGCTGGATGTGAGGGGCCGTGGGAGGGGCGTCTAGACTTGACGTCCTGTGAGCCTCACGCTGGGGATTGTCGGGTTGCCCAATGTGGGTAAATCGACCGTGTTTAATGCGTTGACCAGGGGCAACGCGCTCGCGGCGAATTACGCCTTCGCCACCATCGAGCCCAATGTGGGCGTCGTGCCGTTGCCTGATGAGCGGTTGACGGTGCTGGCTGAGCTGTTCGGCAGCGCCCGGGTGGTGCCGGCCACGGTGTCCTTCGTCGACATCGCGGGGATCGTCGCCGGCGCCTCTGAAGGCGCTGGACTGGGCAACAGGTTCCTGGCCAACATCCGCGAAGCCAACGCAATCTGCCAGATTGTGCGGGTCTTCGATGATCCTGACGTGCTGCACGTCGATGGTCAGGTCGACCCGGCTGATGACATCGCCACCGTGGAAACCGAACTCGTATTGGCTGACCTGCAGACCCTGGACCGCGCGCTGCCGCGGCTGGAGAAGGAGGCCCGCACCCAAACCAGGGAGCGTCGCATCGTGCTGGCCGCCGCACAGGCCGCGCGGGAGGTGCTCAATGCCGGGCGCACCTTGTTCGCCGCGCGTGCTGAGTTGGACGTCGTCGCACTCGCTGAGCTCAACTTGTTGACCAGCAAGCCGTTTCTGTACGTCTTCAATGCGGATGAGAGCGTGTTCACCGACCCGGAGCGCCAAGCCGAGCTGCGCAAGCTGGTCGATCCCGCCGATGCGGTGTTCCTGGATGCCAAGGTGGAGTCCGAGCTGCTCGAATTGGATGACGATTCAGTTCGAGAGTTGCTGGACTCGATCGGCCAGCCCGAGCCGGGACTGCACGCCCTAGCCCGCGCGGGTTTTCACACCCTGGGGCTGCAGACTTTCCTTACGGCCGGGCCCAAAGAGGCCAGGGCGTGGACTATCCGAGTCGGCGCCACTGCCCCGGAGGCCGCCGGAGTGATCCACAGCGACTTCCAGCGTGGGTTCATCAAGGCCGAAATCGTGTCCTATGACGATCTGGTGGCGGCCAGTTCCATGGCGGCGGCCCGGGCCGCTGGGAAGATCCGGATGGAGGGCAAGGACTACGTGATGGCCGACGGCGACGTGGTCGATTTCCGCTTCAACATGTAACGGCGAATGATCACGCCGCAATTCTGGTCTAGGCGAAGATATGGAGGTTAACACCAAGCAGCACGAGAGGCCAGAGGAACAGAGCCAGGATGAAGTTGAGGAGTTGACCGAGGCTGGTGATCCCGTATCCGGTACTGAGCGCAACTACCAGACCAATGAGTAGATACACGAGTGCGCCAAGAGAAATGCCGCGCCGTTCGACGATGTAGTACATGATTGCTCCTCAAGATGCAGGGCCATTTGTAGATCCTGATCTGGATAGGCACCAGGCCCCACTCCAGCCTTGCCCACCACAGACGGGTGTTGGCAGCGGCGGCAATTTGCTGCCGACTCGCCCCAGCCGCTAGCGACGACCGGGATGCCACACGCCCCCGCGGGACCCGGTTCGCTCCCACCACGGTCCTCCCTCTCGCCCTTAGCACAGAGTGTAGCCATACCCGCCCGTGATTGTCGTAGGTTCTCAATACCCACAACACGCGAACTTCATGCGCGGACTGCCAGGGGCGCAGCTGCCCCACCCCGACCCATCATGGAGACATATCGGGGCGGGACACCCCCTGATGACCCCGATATGTCTCCATGTCGGGATGGGTGCTCAGCCCGTTGTGCTGGCCAGGATGCGGTCGATTTGGGAGGCGAGCTCGATGTCCAAGTCGGTAATCCCGCCTGCGGAGTGGGTGCTGCAGCGGAACGTCACGGTGCGCCAGCGGATATCGATGTCGGGGTGATGATTATGCGCCTCGGCGATCTCGGCCACTGCACGGACCGCCTCGATGGCTGCCGGGAAGCTGGGTAGCTTGGCGGTCCGGACAATCGCGTCACCGTCACGTTGCCAGCCGGTAAGCCCGTCGAGGGCAGCCACCACCCGCTCGTCGTCCAAGAGTGTCGTCATGAGGTCCATTCTCCTTGCCTGGAGTCGTCGGCTCAGGCAACCAGTACCGCGCGGAAACGTACCTTCCGGGAG
>JBOHFW010000389.1:0-4182 GCA_050699835.1 Pseudonocardiaceae bacterium
GTGCGGGGCGTGGTGCTGCTGGGCGCGCAGCGCTACCTCGGGATGGGCCTGTTCGCGCCGCTGCGCGATGAGTCTGGCGCCCGGGAGGCCACCGGTGCCTGAGCTGACCGCGAACCGTTTCGACGAGTTCCTGACGGCGGTCCACGAGGACAAGAAGCGCACAGCATTCCCGTGGCAGCAGCAGCTGCTGGAGGACGTACTCGACCGACGAAAGGAGGAGGCACCGTGGCCCACGGCGATCGACGCGCCGACCGGGCTCGGTAAGACCTCGGTGCTGGACGTCGCGGTCTTCGCCGCCGCCGCGGGCCTGCCGCTGCGCCGGGTCTTTTTCGTCGTGGATCGGCGCATCGTCGTCGATGAGGCCTACGACCACGCCGAGCGCCTGCGAGACAGGGTGACGCCTGAGGCGGCAGGCATTCTGGGAGAGGTCGGAAAACAACTCGCCAATCTCACCGGCGGCGCGCCAGGTCCAGCCATCCGCGCGACCCGGATGCGCGGCGGAATCACCTGGGACTGGCGCTGGATGGACCGGCCGGATCGGTTCGGCATCGTGGTCGGCACCGTCGATCAGGTCGGTTCGCGGCTGCTGTTCCGCGGGTATGGCCTGTCCCACCGGCTCGCGCCGATCGACGCCGCGCTGGCCGGTGCCGACTCGGTGCTGTTCGTCGACGAGGCGCACCTGGCCAAGCCGATGATCGACACTATTGACGCCGCGCAGCAGCTCGACCAGCCTGAACAGCGGGTCTGCCGACCGGTATCGGTGGTCCGACTGTCCGCCACCCAGCGATTCGGTGGTAGCAGGACCCTGCCATTCGACGTCGATGCCCACCTCGCCCATGACGAAGCCGCCCGACGCCTGCGTGCGGCGAAGATCCTGCATACGGTGGCCACCACGGAGAAGGCCAGTGCGGGTGTGCTCGCCGCCTCGGCGCTGGCCGCCACCCAGCTCAACAGTGATGCACTGGTGGGAGTAGTGGCGAACACGGTGGCTAAGGCCCGTGCGGTCTTCGACCAGGTGCGCATCGCGGACGGCGTATCCGCCGTGCTGCTGACCGGCCGCCAGCGTCCGTGGGACCGTGATCGCCTGATCAAAGAATGTTCGGCGCGGATCACCGTCGGCTGGCGCGATGGCAAGCATCGGCAGCCCACCGTGGTCGTGGCCACCCAGTGCATCGAGGTCGGCGCGAACCTGGATCTCGACGTGCTGGTGACCGAGTCGGCGCCCTGGGACAGCCTGGTGCAACGGCTCGGCCGGGTGAACCGGGTCGGCGCGGCCCCCGTCATGGCTCGTGTACTGGTGGTGCACGCCGAGGGCGCCAACGCGGACCCGGTGTACGGCGAACCACGCACCGCGACCTGGGACTGGCTCATCGGCCTCGTTCCGCCGAACACCTGGAAGACCGAGCGCGCCGCCGCGACCGGCTTCGCGGAGCTGTCCGGGCTTCCCGGGTTGGACGTGTCGCCGCTGGCCCTGCGCGGGCTACAGCCTCCGGCCAAGGCCAACAGTAAGCCTGGCCAAGCGCCGATCCTGTTCCCGCAGCATCTCGAAGGCTGGGTACGCACCGGTCCGGTCCCGATTCCCGACGCCCCCGTCGCGCCGTTCCTGCACGGATTCGACAACCGGCGCCCGGCGGTGCGGCTGATCTGGCGAGCGGATCTCATGGAGCCGGAGCCCGAGGGCGAAGTCGATGTATCGGCATGGATAGAGGCCGCTACGGCCATCCCGCCGCGCGCCGAGGAGGAGCTGGAACTGCCGCTGGCGGCGGTTCGGTCCTGGTTGCGCCGCCAGCCCCCGATCCCGGTTGCCGACGACGAGCTCCCTGTCGCCGGCGAAGACGGCAGCAGGCGGACCGAACCACAGTTCGAGCGCCTCGCGGTGCGCCTCGACCGGCGCAACGAGGAGCCCGAGATCGTGCTGCCCAGGGACTTACGACCCGACGATCGCATCGTGGTCCCCGCGACCTACGGGGGGCTTGACAAGTTCGGGTGGGCGCCAACCAGCACCGCCGCCGCCATCGACATCGCTGACGTTGTCGCCCGGCGACGACCTGTGATCAGGCTCAACCGGGTCACGCTGCTCCCGATCGTCCGGTACGTCCTCGGTGAGGATCACAAACAACAGATCGAGGCGTTGCTCGGCGCCCTCGACGAGGAGATCCCCCACGAAGAAGCGATAGCTGACCTGCCCAAAGATGTGCCAGCGAAACCTCCCGGAGAAGGGGACCCGCTGGCCGCCATCCTCTTCGAGCTCGCGAAGGCCGTCACTCCCCTGCTGGGAGAAGAACGAGCTATCCCCCGGCGGCTGACCGCGCGGTCCCGCCCCGCCGACCGGCCCGCGGCGCGACTGCTGCTCACCGCCGCCAGCGGTCGCCGCGCGAGCGACAGCACCGCCGCCGGATCGTCGCTATCCGAGCGACCCGTCCTGCTCGCGACGCACCACGAGGAGGTCGGCGCGCTGGCCGCTGACTTCGCAGAGGGGCTGAAATTACCCGAGAAGCTGGTCAATTCACTCCGGCAGGCCGCCGCTTGGCATGATCTCGGCAAGCTGGACCCGCGATTCCAGACCATCCTGTTCAGCGGCATGAAGAGCTACGCCGACGCCGCGATACTCACCGATGAGCCTCGCGCCAAGTCTGGTATTGATCCCGCTGACCGGCGTGCTTGGCAGGCTGCCCGCAGCGCCAGCGGCTATCCCAAAAACGGCCGCCACGAGGCGCTGTCCGCCGCTCTCGTGCGCCACCGGCTCGCTCACACAGACACCACCTCGTTGGACGCCGAACTCGTCGAGCACCTGGTAGCGGCGCATCACGGCCACTCCCGGCCGCTGCTGCCACCCGTAGCCGATGATCATCGGCCGCACGAGGTCAGGGTGCCCGACTGGGGCCTCACAGTGCCGCTACCCGATGACTACGGCATCGACTGGACCGGTCCCCGCCGGTTCCGGCGACTCTGCGAGCGCTACGGGATCTGGGGACTCGCTCTGCTGGAGGCCATCGTGCGGCTGGCCGATATCGCCTGCTCCGCCGGTGATTACCGCGAGGAGCCCCGATGAGCCACATCGAGTTACCCGCGCTCGACGGACGGAACCCGCTCGGGTTCCTTGCCACCCTCGGGCTGCACCAGCTCCTCACCACCCACGCGGACCGCGACGCCACCCTCTGTTGGCACCCCACCACGTGCCTGCCCTCACTCGGCACGGAATGGTTCGCTGCCCTCGATGAGCTCAGCGCGTGGCTCGTCGAGCTGGCCATCGAGCAGTCCGAGGAGGTGCTGCAGCCCGGCTGGCCCCCCGGGTTCCCACCGCCAGGCGAAGCACCAGACAAGCTGGTCCCCCACCGATCCGCATTCCCTGACGTCGTAAAACAGCACCCCGGGGCCGAACGGCTCATCGGGGCGCTGGTGACCGACCTCGCGGTCAACGACACCCACCGGGTGCGCCGGACCCCGATGGTCGCGCCCACCGGGAAGCAGAGCTTCTCCACGATGCTCACCAATCAGGACCGGCACATCCGCGCGGATCCGGACCTGCTGCGCCAGGCCCTCACCCGGTGGCGCCGCATCCGTGACACCACCGGCGAGGGGTTCGACGGCGCCGCGATCATCGGCGGCGCGGAGGACCCTCGTGGCCGACCCGGCGAGCGTGCAGTGTCCGGAGCGGTATGGCTCGCCATCGCCGGACTCGCCCGATACCGGCTGGCCACCGACGACCGCCGCCGGACTACCGCCACCGCCTGGCGCCGCGTCGCCAACAACCCCCTGATGGTCTGGCCACTCTGGACACCACACCTCGACACCGACGCGATCCTCGTCCTGCTCGAGCACCCCGACGTGACTGTCCGCTGCGACCAGCACGGCACCCTGATGCCGCGCAATGACCTCACCCCGCTAGGAGTCACCCGGATCTGCGCCGCCGAACGCATCGGTGGAGGCAACTCCGACGGCCCCCTCATACCGGTCCGGGTACAACCACCACGATGATCCGCGAGCGGTCCGGTTCACCCTCCATCCCCAGGGAGCGCTCGCACGCAGGTCAGCCATGCTACGGTCCCTTGACAACTCCACAACGACCCCGACCAAACGATCTCCAATCGCCACCTCTCGCAACGATCTCCATCGCCGCAGGTCATGCCACCCTCCCACAGCGAGCCCTGTTCTGGACGATTCCCGTCCAGCCTCATTGCG
>JBOHFW010000390.1:0-15261 GCA_050699835.1 Pseudonocardiaceae bacterium
GGCCTGCTCCAGCGCCTGGGCCCGATCAGCGCCGTGGACCACCAGTTTGGCCAGCAAAGAGTCGAAGAACGGCGTCACCGTGGTGCCGGCGGCGTAACCGGAATCCACCCGTATCCCGTCCCCAACAGGCTCCACCCACGCGGTGACCGGGCCGGGGCCAGGTAGGAACCGCTTCGGGTCCTCGGCATTGACCCGCAGTTCGATCGCGTGCCCGCCAGGTGCAAGAGCGTCGACATCGAAACCGGGCGCCGTGCCCGCGGCAATACGCAGTTGGGCGGCCACCAGGTCCACCCCGTACCGCATTTCGGTCACCGGGTGCTCCACCTGCAGCCGAGTATTCATCTCCAGGAAGAAGAACTCGTCAGTGTCCTGATCGAGCAGGAACTCCACCGTTCCGGCATTGCGGTAGTCCACGGTAGATGCGGCCAGCATCGCGGCGTGCTCCATCCGGCCACGCAGATCCGGCGAGACGGCGGGCGACGGGCTCTCCTCAGCGATCTTCTGGTGCCGCCGCTGCACCGAGCAGTCCCGCTCCCCTAACGCGATCACCCGGCCATCGGCCAATCCGAGGATCTGCACCTCGACGTGCCGCACCCGCGGGAAGTAGCGCTCGACGAACAACCGCGGATCACCGAAGAGGCGCTGCGCGAAGGTACTGACCCGGGTGTACTCGGTTCGCAGCGTCGTGGCGTCGGCCGCCACCGCCATACCCATCCCGCCTCCCCCGGCAGCGGCCTTGAGCATCACCGGGAAACCGACCTGCCCGGCCTCGGCAACCGCAGCGTCCTCGGTAGCCACCGCGCCAGGCGAACCGGCGGCCACCGGCACCCCCGCCGCCGCCACGGTGGCCCGCGCGGTCACCTTGTCACCCATCGCGGAGATCGCGGCGGCACTGGGACCGACCCACACCAGGCCGGCGTCGGATACCGCCTGGGCGAACCCGGGGTCCTCGGACAGAAACCCGTAGCCGGGATGCACCGCGGTCGCGCTGGTCTTGTGGGCGAGCGCGAGGAGCTGGTGGGGGTCCCGGTAAGCCGGCGCGGGCGGTCCGGTCAGCTCCAGAGCCTCGTCGGCCTCGGCGACGAACGGCAGCTCGGCATCCACCGCGGAGTACACCGCGATGGTTCGAACTCCCAGCGCACGAGCAGAGCGGATGACCCGCCGGGCGATCTCACCCCGGTTGGCGACTAGCAGCGACTCAAACACGCACCCTGTCCCCCTGCCGGAGCCGCGACTTGCGGGCCCCATAGGCGAAGTAGACGACCAGACCGAGAGCCATCCATACCAGGAAACGGACCCATGTGACCACGGAGAGATTCAGCATCAACCACAGGCAGGACAGGATCGCCAGCAGCGGGACCAGCGGCACTAGCGGGGTCCGGAACCCCCGGGGCAGGTCGGGCCGGGTCCGGCGCAGCACCAGCACGCCCGCAGACACCAGCACGAAAGCGAACAGGGCGCCGACATTGACCATCTGCTCGAGCTGGATGATCGGGAAGAACGTCGCCACCACACCGACGACCACGCCGACTCCGATGGTGGCCCAAACCGGGGCACCGCGGGAACCGGTGCGAGCCAGCGCTTGGGGGAACAGGCCATCCCTGGACATGGCGAACAGCACCCTGATCTGGCCCAACATGAGGATCATCGCGACCGTCGTGAGCCCGGCCAGCGCGCCGAGTGCGATGGCCGTGGCGACCCAGGGCAGTCCGACATTGGTAAAAACCGTCGCCAGGGTCGCGGTGTCACCGCTCGCGGACGTGGTCAGGGCGGTGTAGGGCTGCATGCCCGTGATCACGAGGGCGACCGCTATGTACAGCACCGTGACGATCACCAGCGCGCCGATGATGCCCCGTGGCATATCACGTTGCGGATTGCGCGCCTCCTCGGCGGTGGTGGCCACCACGTCGAACCCGATGAACGCGAAGAACACCACCGAGGCCGCCGCGAGCACCCCGAACACCCCATAGGTGCTGCCCTGCGCGCCGGACAGCAGCGAGAACAGCGACTGGTCCCACCCACCGCTGCCACCACCGGGTTTGGCCGGTGGGATGAAAGGCCGGTAGTTGCTCGCCTGGATATAGCCGATGCCGACGGCGATCACCAGCAGCACCACGGCGACCTTGATAGCTGTGATCACCTGGCTGATCCGGGAGGAGAGCTTGATTCCCAGCGCGAGGATCACTGTGAGCACACCGACGACCAGCAGAGCACCCCAATCGACCCTGACGCCTGCGACGTCGACAGTGGTGGCCAGGGCACCACCGGTGGCGTCGCCCAGGTACACCGACCAGAACTTGGCCAGCACCGCGCCGCCAACGCTGAACTCCAGCACCAGGTCCCAGCCGATGATCCAGGCGATGAGCTCGCCGAAGGTGGCGTAGGAGTAGGTGTAGGCGCTACCAGCAACCGGGACGGTGGAGGCGAACTCGGCGTAGCACAGCACAGCGAACCCGCAGGCGATTGCGGCCAGGACGAAGGACAGCGACACCGCCGGACCCGCGGTGTCCCCGGCATGTTGAGCAGCGAGCCCGAAGATCCCGGCACCGATGGACACCGCGACGCCGAACACAATCAGGTCCAGCGCACCGAGGTTGCGGCGCAGCCTAGTGCCCGGCTCGTCGGTATCCGCGATGGATTGCTCGATCGACTTGGTCTGCCACAGCATCTTGATAGCCACCACCGCACCTCCCACGATGCCGTTCAGCCGGTAGCCGCCGGGGCGCGATCGAGATCAGGTTCGAGGTAGATAACCCGGGCAGCGGGAACCGAGGCACGGATCCGCGCCTCGGCCTCGTCGATGACTCCAGCAACCTCCGCGGTGGACAGGGTGGCCGTCACCGCGATCTTCGCGGCGACCAGCAGCTCGTCCGGGCCGAGATACTGGGTCTTGACGTGGATCACCCGATCCACCCCGCGCCCGACCATCGCGCCACGGATGCGACCCAGCTCGTCCTGATCGGAGCCTTCGCCGAGCAGCAGGCTCTTGGTCTCCACAATGAGGATGATCGCGATGACGCCGAGCAGCACGCCGATGGCCAGGGTGCCGATCGCGTCCCAGATCGAGTCGCCGGTGAGCATCGAGAGCCCCACGCCACCCAGGGCAAACACCAGCCCGAGCAGGGCCCCGGCATCCTCTAGTAGCACCACCGGAAGCTCCGGGTTCTTGGACCGCTTGATGAACTGCCACCAGCTGTCGCTGCCCTTGAGCGGCCGGGACTCCCCGATCGCGGTGCGGAAACTCAGGGTCTCCAGCACGATCGCCACCACCAGGATCCCGATCGCGACCAGTGGCGAGATGAGCGGCTCGTGGCTTTCCAGCTTGTGGATGCCCTCGTACAGGGCGAACACCGAGCCGAGACTGAACAGCAACAGTGCCACCACGAAGGAGTAGAAGTACCGATCGCGGCCGTAGCCGAAGGGATGCTCCTGGGTGGCTTCCCGCTGGGCGCGCTTGCGACCGAGGAGCAGCAGACCCTGGTTGGAGGTGTCCGCAACCGAGTGCACCGACTCGGCCAGCATCGAGGACGAGCCGGTGATCAGATACCCGATGAACTTGGCCACCGCGATACCCGCGTTGGCCAGCAACGCCGCAATGATCGCCTTTGCTCCGGCATTGGCTGACACCCCGACGCCTCCTCCCGCTGCTCGTCTCACCCGCACCGGCGAGCCTACAAGCGATAGAGGTGACTCCCACCGGCGACGCTAGTGCGACATGCTCGGCGATGCTTGGTCATTTCGCCGCTACGTGTGGCCGAGTGGCTCACCGCGGATCTGACACCAGACCAGACAGAAAAAAGCGGCGCTCCTCGCCTGTCCAGGCCGATGATTGAGTCAGTGGCGGGTCACCACCCGCAGGCCCGCTTTGAGGTGGAAGGACTCGCTGTCTAGGTAGTAACATGTACAGCGTGTGATCCGGCAGGCCAAGCGCCCATTCGACATCGTTCACCTGCCCGAGCCGGCGACCAACGCGACCGGGCGCTCAACCGGGGACTGGCTTGCCGACCTCCGCGGCGAGCACTGAATGCCAACCAGGGTCTACGTCGGCACCTCTGCAGTGGCGAAGCTGTTCATCGCTGAGCGGGAAACCTCCGATCTGCGGCGATGGCTCGCTGATCTGTCGAAGCCGCATCTGGTGTCCTCCGCATTGCTCGCTGTGGAACTTCTGCGACTCCTCCGCCTTGTCAACCCGACCACGCTCGCGCCAGCGGAACGATTCTTGGCGGCCGACATCGACATCGTCGAGATCACACCTCCGGTTCTCAGTGATGCGACAACGGTGCCGCCACCACGGCTGCGCACCCTCGATGCGATCCACCTAGCCACTGCGTTGGACCTCAGCGCCTCCGTGGACATCCTCGTCACCTACGACAAGGTCCTCATCGAGGCCGCCCGCACTGCCGGGCTCACCGTGGCCTTCCCGGGTGCGTCGTACTGACCAACCAACACCAACCTCACCGAGCGGACTCCCGGAAGCGACTACTCAAGTGGATCGGGTCGATCAGCCCTACTCCTCGCACGTCATACCCTGCACCACGAGGTGTCGCAGAGTGGCGAATTCATCGTCGGTCATCTTCGTTTTGAGTAGCTCCACTATGCAACCGATGGCAGGATTCCACTCGCCGTAACCGTCACCGCTCCATGCGGTATCCAGTACTGGCTGAATGGTCTCGTCGTCGTAATCACAACCTTCGTCGAGACCGATGTTAACGAGCAGATCAGCGATCTCTTCGATAGTAAATGCTTCCATGATCCTCCTGTCCAGTTCTCGAAGCCTGGCGCCGACGGGTCGCGCTAGCTGTCATCCAGTCCGGGCAGCGCCCGGAACAGCTGCACCGGACCAGCACTCGGGCACACCATGACGTCGGGGTCCGCGGCGGGTAGCCACACCGACCCACCCCGGCACACCGTCACACCAGCGCCGTCTGGGGATCGCAACTCCACCGACCCCCGGGTACACAGCAGGATCTGCGGTGACCGGCTGCGCAGCAGGATAGGGGTGGACTCACCGTCGGCCCAGTCCAACCGGGTCAGCTGGAACTCTTCAGCCGGAGTCCGGTACGCAGTCTCGTGCGATCCGAGCCGTTCACCACATTGCACCAGCAGCTCACCGTAGGAGAAGTCCAAGACGCGCAACAGCTCTGGAACGTCCATGTGCTTGGCGGTCAAGCCGCCGCGCAGCACATTGTCCGAATTGGCGCTGATCTCCACGCCGGTGCCGCGCAGGTAGCTGTGCAGGTTGCCGGCCGGGAGGTACATCGCTTCGCCCGGCGCCAGCACGACGTAGTTGAGCAGCAAGGCCGCGAGCACTCCGACGTCCCCCGGGTACGCCTCGGCCAGCTCGAGAACGACCCGGCACTCGGGCCGAAAGTCTCGCCGGGATGAGTCGCCACAGATATTGTGCCGGCGCAGCAGCGCGACGCAGGAGTCCAGGATCTGGGGCAGTAGCGCCTTGACCGCCGGCTCGGGCATGGTGATCCAGGTGGTGAACAGCATGCGCAGCCCGTCGGCATTCGGTCCCGCGGCGAGCATCGCCCGGTAGGGCGCGAGTGGGGGCGTATCCAGCGCGGCGAGCAACTCGACGGTGTGCTGCGGATCCCGGAAACCGGCCAGCGCATGGAGCTCGGTCAGCGCGCAGATCAGCTCAGGTTTGTGGCTGGGATCGGAGTAGTTGCGTTCCGGGGCGTCCCGGGGGATCCCGCGAGCCTCCTCGCGGGCGAATCCCTCGGCGGCCTGCTCGGCGGAGGGGTGGGCTTGCAGGCTCAGTGGCTCCTCGGCCGCGAGCACCTTGAGCAGGAAAGGCAACCGGCAGCCCCAGCGCCCCGCGCAATGCGCACCGAGGTGGCGAACAGGATCGGCGTGGAGGGCTTCCAGCAGAGCGGTCTGGCCGCCGTCTGCGTGCAGCAGCACCGACGAGTCCGCCGGGTGCGCGCCAAGCCACAGTTCCGCCTGCGGGTGCGGCGCGGGAACCGGGCCGCCGAGCAGCTCCGCGATCGCAGTCCGGGAACCCCAGGCGTAAGGCCGCACCGCGTTGCGCAGCAGCTCCACAACCCCTCCCTGATCACCTGGGTAGTAGCTCATCCAACGGTGAAACCGATCCGGCCCGGCCCACCCAGCACGCCCCGGCTCAGCCCGAGATAGAGCGCCGCGAAGTCGAACCGTAAGGCCAGCACGGCGGCGGCACACGCGGCGGCACCCGGGTCGCCGTGGCGGACCATCAGCTCCTCGTCGGCGGTCACCACGTCAGCGCCGGGTAACGCGTCCGATGCGGCGACGCGCTCAAGCGCGTTGCGGGGGTCGTGGGGCACCCCCAGCAGAACTGGCCGCATCGGCGGCAAACCGCTGCGCGACTGCTCGGCAAACCGGTCCTCGAACGGATCACGGAACACCTCGGCTTCCCCGCTGGCGCGAGTGGCCTGCTGGCGCAGCACCGGCAGCGCTGCCGTCTCGTGGAAACCCGCGGCGTGCGCCACCACTCCCGCGTGCGCGGCGAGCGCTGCGACGCAGTGCCCTGCCACCGCGGTGGACACCGGATCGGTGCCCCACAGCAACGGAGTTCGCTCGCGCAGGCGCAACGCCAGGGACTTCGCGGGGTTGACCAGTGACTCGTGGGCGACGTGGTCACGCTCGGCTTCACGGTCAAGTTCACCGGCGAGCTCTTCAGCGTCGGTCGCCAGCAGCTCCAGCGTATTCAGCAGCAGCAGCCCCGCGGTTAGCGTGCGCGGCAACACCAGGCTCGGTGGTACCTCGATCCGGGGTACCAGCAGCACCGATCGGCCTGCTGCGGCGGCGGCCACCGGGCCCTCGGCAGGGGCGGTGAGCACCACCTGGGCGCCCCGGCGGAGCGCGCGGTCGATGTCTTCGGCGAGCTCCCGATCCCCGGGATCGGTGGTGTTGGCCAGCACGATGTCCAGCGCGCCCACCCACATCGGCACCGATCGCGTCGTCGCCACCGGGACCGGGCAGGACGGTCCGAGCAGCGCCAGCAGCAGCGGTGCCGCGGCCGGTGCGGCACCCGGCCGGGTCAGCAGCACCAGAGCGCGGGGGCGTTCGCCAGCTAACCGCCGTAGATCCGCTTCCTCGGCCGCGGCGGCAGTAGAGCGCACCTGAGCGCCCGCGGTGGCTGCGGCGCGGAGCAATCCGCCGGAGTCGGTGGCTTCCAGACGCCCAGGATCGTCAAGTAGGTCCTCGTCGAACTCCGCTCCGAATCCCCTGCCGGGTTGCATCACCCTGAGCCCACCTCGCTGCTGCGGTCCTCGCCGCTGTCTGCACCGCCGGCATCTGGGCCGGTCCCGGGCAACGCCTCAGTCAGCAGCAGCACCGGAATGCCATCGATCACCGGGAAGCTGCGTCCGCAGGCGGCACAGGTCAAGGCATCAGCCTCGGGATCGGTAGCGGTGCCACCGCGCAGCTTGGCGTGCTCCGGGCACGGGCACGCCAAGATCTCCATCAGCTGCGGGTCCAACTCCACGACCATCCTCGTCCTCCTCGCCTCGCCAGCGGTTGGTAGCTCTTGAAGGCCACCTCACCCTCCGGTGGTAGTCCTTGAAGAGCTACCAACTTCGCGTACCAGGGCCAGCACCTCGTCGCGCAGCGCCTCGACCGTGGCGGTATCGCGGGCCTCGACATTCAGGCGCAACAGCGGTTCGGTGTTCGACGGCCGTAGGTTGAACCACGAACCGTCGGGGCACCGTACGGTGAGTCCGTCGAGCTCGTCGATGTCGACCCCCTCCCGAGCGGCGAAGTGCGCCCGCACGGCTGCTATCCGGCCACGCTGGTCCTCGACTGTGGAGTTGATCTCGCCGGAGGAGGCATAGCGGCTGAAGTCGGCCATCAACGCCGAGAGCGGGCACTGCTGCTGACCAAGCGCGGCGAGCACATGCAACGCGGCCAGCATCCCGGAATCAGCACGCCAGAAATTGCGGAAATAATAATGCGCGGAATGCTCACCGCCGAAGATCGCACCGGTTTCCGCCATCCGCTGCTTGATGAACGAGTGCCCGACCCGAGTACGCACCGGCCGCCCGCCGTGCTCGGTGACGATTTCCGGCACAGCCTGCGAGGTGATCAAGTTGTAGATCACCGCTGCACCCGGCTCGGTGGCCAGCTCCCGGGTGGCCACCAGGGCGGTGATGGCGCTGGGGCTCACCGGTTCACCACGCTCGTCAACGGCGACGCAGCGGTCGGCGTCACCGTCGAAGGCCAGGCCCAGATTGGCCCCGTGCTCCCGCACCGCCGCCTGCAGGTCCACCAGGTTGGCCGGATTCAGCGGGTTGGCTTCGTGATTGGGGAAATTCCCGTCCAGCTCGAAATAGAGCGGAATGACCTCTAACGGCAGCCCCTCGACCACCGCGGGCACGGTGTACCCGCCCATCCCATTGCCGGCGTCTACCACGACTCGCAGCGGCCGGATCCCGGACAGGTCCACCAGGGAGCGCAGGTAACGCGCGTAATCGGCGAGCATGTCCCGCTCGGTCACCACCCCGCCTCCGGGTCCAGGCTCGATACCACGCTCCACCGCGGCTCGGATCTCGGCTAGCCCGCTGTCCTCGCCGACCGGAGCGGCGCCCGCCCGGCAGAGCTTGATGCCGTTGTATCGGGCCGGATTATGGCTTGCGGTGAACATCGCGCCGGGTAGCTCCAGCCACCCGGAGGCGAAGTAGAGCATGTCGGTGCTGGCCAGCCCGACCAAGGTGACGTCGACACCGCGGCTGGTCACACCCTGAGCGAAGGCATCAGCCAGACCCGGGGAGGACTCCCGCATGTCATGCCCGATGACGACCGCGTGCGGGCTGGCCGAACAGTCCGAGCCCGCGACCAGATGAGCAAAAGCCGCGCCGATATCGCGCACTACCTGAGCGTCCAGCTGTTCCCCGACGATACCCCGGATGTCATAGGCCTTGACTATCGCTGACAGGTCAGCCACCGCGCTCCCTCCATCAACTCCCCTACTTGAGCCTATCCACCCAACACCCACCTCAGTTAAATCACACCCCGTGCAGAATCCGTGGTCGAGTGGGTGGGGTCAGTCGTCGATGGGGGTGGGGAGGGCGCGAAGGTGGGCGCGGCGGGTACCGCCGCAGGCGGGGACACTCGCCGCGACGGGCTCGGGGGGGCGGGTGGCTCGGCCGGCTTCACGGACCGCTTCGGCTAGGGCGGTGAGATCGTCCGTTGAGGGTTCCGGCTCGGCGAACTCGCCGTCGTGACGGACGACGTCCCAACCCCGCGGCGCGGTCAGCCGCAGCGCGTGCCGCTCGCACAGGTCGTAGGAGTGCGGCTCACTGTAGGTGGCCAGCGGACCTACCACCGCGGTGGAGTCGGCATAGACGAAGGTGAGCGTGGCAACCGCCGGGTTTGTGCACCCGGTTCTCGAACACCGCCGCGCGCTCCGCACGGCTGCAGACGATAGTGCGCACCTCCCTCCGACTGCGGCAGGCGCGCGGAGCGCCGCGTTGGCCGGCACGCGCAACGGGACCGCACGCTCATGGAGCCATCGGCCCAAAACTTCCAACGGCCCAAAACTTCCAACGGCGTAGTCTCGATGGATGACGGTGACCCGATCAGCCCGCTCGCGCCGGCGCAGGAGTCGGGATCGGCGTGGCCGCGGCGTCCGCGGGCTGCTGTACCCGTCCACACTGCCAGTCGCCCGCAGCCGCGCGGAGCGGTTCGACGCGATCGTCTTGGAGGCTCTCGGACCGATCGACGAGCGCTGGCACGCCGAGATTGACCGGCTGGATATCGCTGTCGACGAGGTACCGGAGGTGACCGACTGCGATCCGGCCACAGTCACCTGGGGCAGCGACGTGGTGGAGGACGGCAATATCCCGCTCGCCCGCCTGGTCCCAGCCGGGGTGGACCGCGCCGGCTTGCCCACCCGGGCGCGGATCGTGCTCTACCGGCGCCCGCTGGAAACTCGCGCCCAGGACGGTGGCGACCTCTCCGACCTCGTCCACGAGGTCCTGGTCGAGCAGGTAGCGAACTACCTGGGCCTCGATCCGGACGCCATCGACGGTCCCAGCGAACCGAGCTGATCTACCACAGCCGGAACCGGACCGAATCCAGCTCAGCGGAGCTACCGGGTCTGCGTCTATCGGATTTGGCGGCGTCGGGATGGCAGCGCGGTGCCCGCAACGAGCAACAGCAACGCGGCTTCGATCAGGAGCAGCGCCGTCCTGCTCCGGTCCGAGCGGACCACGCGAACCTCGGCCGAGTTAGCCCGAACCGGGATCGCAACTTGGTGGCCCCACCCTCGCACCACCGGCACGGGACGCCCGTCCACGCTGGCCTGCCAACCTGGCTCGTCGTTGGCCGCGACCACCAGTAGCCTGCCCTCCGCGCCGGCGGCGACTTGCACCGCCACCTGCGGCGGCTGGGCGGGCGCCAGGACCCCGCTGACCCCAGGCGTGATGGGCGGGGCAGCCCCGGTACGCGCCTGCGCCGCCAGTGCGGGGCCCAGCAGTTCCGCCCCCGGAACCGGACGCACCACCCGCAGGACCGGCCTGCCGTCCGCCGTCGGGGGCGCTGGCTGGGCCAGTTCGCCGGCCGCGGCGAGGGCCCGGTCGCCTTGCGCGACGGTGGGTAGCACCACGAACTGCACCCCGGTGGCTGCCACGTCAGCAATCGCCGCCGAAGTCTCACCGGGCTGGCCGGCCCGCAGCGCAGCGGCCAGCCGCTCCAGCCGGGCTCCGGTGGCGCGCAGCGGAGCAATGTCGTCGTCGCCGAAGCGCGCGGTCCGCGACCGGGTCAGCCGGACCGGCTCACCGGCAGGACCAACAACCAGCACGGACGTCTCGGAGCGAGCCAGCTCCGCGGCCAATGGCGGAGCGAGTACCGGCAGGCCGGCTGGCGAGTCGCCGGTTAGGGGACCGCCGGCGCCCATCGTGACAGCTGCGGCCGACAACGCCGCCAACCCGACCCACGGCGTGATCGACAAGGCCTTACCCCACCGAGCCCCGGCGCCAGCCCGCCACGTCGGCTCTGCGGTGCCAGCGGCCCGCAACACGATCCACAGCAGTCCACAACCGGCGAACAGCAGCGCTCCTCCGGTGAAGCCCGGCCGAGGATCACCTCCGATCAGCGGCCGCATCGGGTACCCGGCCAGCAGCGCCACCGCAGCGGCTCCCAGCACTACCAAGCCCAGACCGGGCAACATCGTCCTGGACGGCCGAGTGACCAGCGCGATCACCGCTGCGATTACTACCACCGCGCCCACCCACGGCAGGCCGCCAGCACTGCCAGGATTTAAACCTCCAGGATCCAGCGCGAGCAACCGCAGCCAGCCCGGCCACTGCTCAGGCACCACCGCGCCCACCCCGTGCACCAGCACGGTAGGACGTTGGATCACCACCGCCGGCCACGGCATCAGCAACCCCAACGGCAGCAGCACCACGGCAAAAAGGCCGAGCGTGCGGCGTAGCGTCGTCACCCGCGGCGCGGGCAGCACCACGAAGCCGATCAGCATGACCGCGATCAGCAGCAGGTGCAGCAGCGGGGCGAATGCTCCGATCACCGCGACACCGAGTGCCGTCGCGGCCGCCGTGGACAGCCAGCCACCCGAGCGCCTGCCCGTCCCACCGCGCAGCGCCGACGCCGCACCGGCCAGCACGAGAGGCAACAGCAGGAATGCCATCAGCACATCGATCCGACCCTGCGCCAGTCCAGCGATGGCCGGTGGGAGCAATGCGTATCCGGCGGCGGCGAGGGCGCGACGCTTGCGGCTGACGGGCACAGCACGGGTGGCGCAGTAGGCCGACAGAGCCGCCAGCGGCAGCGCGGCCAGCAGCAACAGCGATACGGCGATGCCCGGCGATCCCACCGGCAGGCCGAGCATGCCCAGTACGGCCAGCGCGGCCGGTGGGGGGGCAGCGCTCCCGCCACCCACCGGATGCCACGACGCCAGGTAGGACGACCAGGTCTGGCCCAGGCTTTCCAGCGGGAGAAGCCGACCACCGGCCAGGTCCAATGCCAACCGGTGGCGGTTTATCACGACGGCGAGCACCGTCATCACCATGGTCAGCAGAGCAGGTGGGGACAGCAGGAACCGCCGGATGCGGGTGCCGATGCCAACATCGTCCAGCGGGAGGACACCCAGGTCGCTACTGCCGGTGGCATTCGGCCGCGAGCCGTTGTCGGCATGCCTCGGCAACGGAGATGGCCGGGGCCGGGCGCTGGGTGCTACTCGGGTGCTGGGTGCTACTGGTGTCGCAACAGTGCTGGAGCTGCGGGAACCTCCCGCCGGGCGGGCGTCGTCATCGGCAGGGACCCCAGACCTGCGCGACATGCCGACTCCTCCCTGTCCATCCCGTTGGTGGGGGGCACACGGTAACGTCCCGGGGCGCTCGACGCAGCCTCCGGGCGGCGATCTCAGATCACGCCACGCTTGAGCCTGCGGCGCTCCCGCTCGGACAATCCGCCCCAGATTCCGAACCTCTCGTCAAACGCCAAGGCGTACTCCAAGCACTCAGCGCGAACCTCGCAGCCTGCGCAGATCCGCTTCGCCTCCCTGGTCGACCCACCCTTCTCAGGGAAGAACGCTTCCGGATCTGTCTGGGCGCACAAGGCCCTTTCCTGCCAGTCCGGCTGGTCGTGGCTGTCGAACGGGTTCCAGATGCCCTGGTGTTCACTCCTCTCGTCCGCGGGCCAGCTGATGTCCGTCTCATCCATGGCGGTCTACCCCTCTCGCCATAGAGTTCCTCCCCGGTCTGCGCCTCCCCCGGGCCGTGGACCGGAGAATAACAAGTCTGTGATTACACGGCTGTCATCGGGGTTGCAAGTCCGCAGGCCGATCTAGGCCGCCTCCTCAGCGTGTCGTCGTTGACACGCCGCGTAACCACTCGGGGGAGAGCGCATTGAGCCACTGGGCCGTCGTGACCCGACGAGGAGTGAGCTCGACCGGTGCGCGACAGTGTGGCTGTGCGCGGCACTGACCTGACCCCTAGCCCTCTGTTCCTGCTGCTGGTCGCGGTCACCGTGACCGGTGGCGCACTCGCCGCGCTGACCACCGGGGTGGGCCTTACCGCCGGGATCGTGCTGCTCGTCCTCGGCGGATGGGGCCTCGCGCTGTGCCTGCATGAGTTCGGGCACGCTCTGACGGCCTACCGGGGCGGCGACCGTTCCGTGCGTGCCAAGGGATACCTCACGCTGGACCCGCGACGTTACACCGATCCGGTGATGTCGTTGGTGGTACCACTGGCGCTGCTGGCGCTCGGCGGTATCCCGCTGCCCGGCGGCGCGGTGTGGATCAACCAGGCCGCGCTGCGTTCCCGAGCGGTCATCTCAGCTGTGGCGCTGGCCGGTCCGCTGACCAATCTCGTGCTCGGGGCCGCCCTGATCGCCGTGGTCGTCATCAGTGATCCATCCCCCGGCCTGAACGCTGGCCTGTCCCTCCTTGCCCTGGTGCAGTTGCTGGCGTTCGTGCTCAACATCCTGCCGGTGCCGGGACTGGATGGGTTCGGTGCCCTGGCGCCCTACCTGCCGGCCTCCGCCCAAAGGCTCGGCAACAGTGCCGGCTGGTATGCCCCCTTGTTACTCTTTGTCCTGATCATCGGGGTGCCCCAGGTAGGAGAGGCGCTGTTCGGCGCCAGCTATGAGGTCTTTGCCGCGCTCGGGGGTAATCCGCTGGCAGCGGCAGTGGGTTTCCGGGAATTCCTGTTCTGGCGCTGAGCCGTGGTCGACGTTTGATTAGCGGCAAGCCCGGCGGGTACACATACCGGGGACAGCGAGGACGGGGAGATGGGCGTAACGGCTCGATTAGACGACTTCCAGCGGCGTCATACCTGGTTGGGCTTTCCGTTGGGAGTGATCTACAAGTTCGTGGACGATCAAGGTGGCCACCTCGCCGCATTGATCACCTACTACGGTTTCGTCTCGCTGTTTCCCTCGCTGCTGTTGCTGGTCAGCGTCCTGGGCTACACGCTGGAGGGCGACCCCGCCTTGCAACAGGCTGTGCTCGGCTCGGCATTACAGCAATTCCCGATTATCGGCCCGCAACTACAGCAGAACGTCGGCTCGATCCACGGCAGTAAGACAGCCGTGATCCTGGGGATTCTCGGCGCGATTTACGGCGGGCTGGGCGTCTCGGTGGCCATCCAGACGGCGCTGAATCGGGTCTGGGCCGTACCACGGTATGCCCGTCCCGATCCGATATGGTCCCGAATACGGGGTTTGATGCTTTTCGTCCTGCTGGGGTCCCTGGTTTTGATCACTACCGCGCTGTCCGCGGCCGGTCCGGTGGCCGCGAGCTTGGGGTACGGCGGCGGTTGGGTGCGCATTGCCACGATCGCCATCGCGATGGCGGCCAACGTGGGCGCATTCCTGATCGGGTTTCGGGTCCTGACCGCCCGCGAGATCCCGTTGGCCGATCTCGTCCCCGGTGCCATCTGCGCCGGGATCGCCGTGCAGTTGGTGCAGATCGGGGGTGCGTTGTTCATCAGTTACGCACTCAGCGGCGCCTCGCAGGTCTATGGTGCCTTCGGGCTGGTTCTGGGATTACTGGCCTACCTGTATCTGCACGCGGTGATCGGGGTGTTCTGCGCAGAGATCAACGCGGTGCGCGCGCGCCAGCTGTGGCCCCGCAACCTGCTCGGCCCCTTCTTCAACGATGTCGCGCTCACTGCGGCGGACCGGGCCTCGTACCGTTCCTATGTGGACTCGGAGCGTTTCAAGCCCTCCCAGCAGGTGCAGACCACCTTCGAGCACCCGCCCCCAGCCAACGACCCATCGTGAAGGTTGTGGTGCTGGCCGGCGGTGTGGGTGGCGCCCGGTTCCTGCTCGGGCTCAAGGCCGCGCTGGGCTTGTCCGACGAAGCTGGAACCGGCAGCCACGAGATCACCGCGGTGGTCAACACCGGCGACGACATCTGGTTGCACGGGTTGCGGATCTGCCCGGATCTGGACACCTGCATGTACACCCTGGGCGGCGGGATCGACGCTCAGCGTGGCTGGGGACGTGCTGGGGAGACCTGGGTGGTCAAAGCGGAGCTGGCCCGCTACGGCGCCGATCCGGACTGGTTCGGGCTGGGCGACCGGGATCTGGCCACCCACCTGGTCCGCACCCGGATGCTGCAGGCCGGTTACCCGCTGTCCGTGGTCACCGCGGCGCTGTGCGAGCGGTGGCACCCAGGGGTGCGGCTGTTGCCGGCCACCGATGATCGCTGCGAGACCCACGTCGTGGTGACCGGCGCCCCGAACCAGTCAGCCCCGAACCAGTCAGCCCTGAACCAGTCAGCCCTGAACCAGTCAGCGCAGGGCCGCCGCACGATGC
>JBOHFW010000391.1:0-14461 GCA_050699835.1 Pseudonocardiaceae bacterium
CGGGCGGCGCTGCTGCAACGCGGGGTGACCCCGACTGAGCTGGCTGAATCCGTGGGCGTGGACCCGAAGACCATCGAGCGCTGGATCGGAGGCCGGGTTCCCTACCGGCGGCACCGGTACCGGGTCGCGAGCAGGCTCGGGATCGATGAGGCGTATCTGTGGCCGGGCGCTTTAGCCGCCGAGCAGGTCGCGTCCGCGTCCGAGAGCGAGGTCCTGGTCCTCTACCCGCACCGCTGGGCCGTTCCCCGGGACATCTGGGGACAGCTGTTCGACTCGGCCGAGGAAGAGATCGGCATCCTGGTCTACAGCGGGATGTTCCTCGCCGATGACCCGGGACTGCTCGCGCTGTTCCGGGCCAAGGCCACGCAGGGGGTGCGGGTGCGCATCCTGCTCGGCGACCCGGACTCGGCCGAGGTTGCCTGCCGCGGCGCGCTAGAGGGGATCGGTGAGGCGATGGCATCGAAGATCCGCAACGTGATCGTGCTGTACCAGCCGCTGCGCGGGGTGGACGGGGTGGAGATCCGGTTGCACTCAACCGTGCTCTACAACTCGATCTACCGCGCGGACGGGGAGCTACTGGTCAACTCCCACATTTACGGCTTCCCGGCATCGCAGGCGCCCGTGATGCATCTGCGTCAGGTGGCCGGCGGCACTATGGTCACCACCTACCTGGAGAGCTTCGAGCGGGTCTGGGCCGAGGCGCTTCCGCTCACCTAGGCGGGACAACACAGCAGGTCGAAGAAGGGGTTACCGGGGCGTGGCGCGAATCGACTACTACGACGATCCGGGCGCTCCCCGCGCGACCAGTCTCGTCCCGTCCGCGAACGCCGCCGTGGTCAACGACGACGGCGATCTGTTGATGATCCACCGGACCGATAACGACAACTGGGCGCTGCCGGGCGGGGCGATGGACCTGGGCGAGTCGCTGATCGACACGGCCGTGCGGGAGACGAAGGAAGAGACCGGCATCGACTGCCGCGTCACGGGGCTGGTCGGTATCTACACCGACCCGAGACACGTCATCCTCTACACCAGCGACGGTGAGGTGCGCCAGGAGTTCTCGGTCGTGTTCCTCGCACGCCCCACCGGCGGGCAGCCAAGACCGAGCAGCGAGACCCGGGAAGTCGTGTGGATCGGCCGGTCGATGGTCGGGGAACTGCGGATGGATCGGTCAATGAGACTGCGGGTCGAGCACGTCCTTGCGGGCAGGCACACGCCCTACCTCGGCTGAGCGCGAGATGACCAGCGAATGGATTCCCGTCGCGGTGGACGCACTGGCGGCGGCCGGCACCGTGGGCGCGTTCGCGATCGGGTTCATGCTCCTGCGCAAAGAACACCGGCGCGAAGAGGCCCGCGCCCAGGAGGAACGCCGCCTGCAGGCGATCAAGGTCAGCGCCTGGGTGGAAGCGCAGACCACCGCGCACGGCGGCCGGGAGTTGCTCTTTCACGTGCACAACGCGAGCGAGATGCCCATCTATGAGGTGTCCCTGCCAACGCCGGATGAGGGCGCCCACGAAGCCGAGTTCATCGGCCTCGTCCCGCCAGGGCAGACCGTGCAGCGCCCGGCACCACGGGAATGGCTGAAAACCTACTACTCACCCGAACCGGTCGAGATCGAGTTCCTGGACAGCAGCGGATGCCAGTGGACCCGCGATGAGCAAGGCGTCCTCACTCCGGCCGCGGATACCGATCACTCAGCGGCGGCGGTGTCCCCCGGCTCGCGGTGGCTCAGACCGCGCCGAGAGCGGCGGCGATCCCGGCCGCCTGCCGGCGCAGGATCGGGGTGGCTCGCGCGATGGCGCGGTGCACCACGTCCTCCGGGCCGTACCGGCTCAGGATCTCCGTAATCCGCTCGTCCACTGTGACCATTTCGCCGCCGGGGCCGGTGGTCATATCGCAATACGTCAACGCCGCGACCAGGAACGGGTCAACCTCGCCGAGGGGAAACTCAGCAGCCAGGACCTCCCCGAGCCCGCGCGCGTCGGCCTCGATCTGCGCGCAGGTGTGATGCGCGACCAACGTCCACAATGTGCGGTCACCAAACCGGCTGTCGCGCAAGCGCCGAGCGCCGTCCAGCGGATGAAACCCGGTCACGGCCAGCGGGCTGGCATAGCCGATGTCGTGCAGCCACGCAGCGGCCTCAAGCACGCCGGCGTGCTCAGGCACAACCCGGGCAACCGCGACGGCCTGCCCGGCGACCCCCCGCGAGTGCGCCCACCGCACCGGCAACTCATCCTCCAGCAGCGATCGAGCCAGCTCACACGCCCCAGCGGCGATCTTCACCAGGCGAGGGTAACCAGCGCTGGACGGCTTAGCCCAGAGAGCGGCGTCCCTTTACGACCCTGGTGGTTTATTCGCGTTTCATGAGACCAGTTTGAGTTCGAGGCAGGCGAGATGGCTGGTGCGGGTCCGGTCCAGTGGATGGCCGTTCCACCATGTGCTGAGCCGGATCAGGTTGAGGGCGACCGCGGCGTAGGTGTGTTCCGTGCGGGTCTTGTCCAGTCCGCGGTAGCGGGCGCGGCGCATCCCGGTGATGGCCACGCCTTGGCGGATGGTGCCTTCGACGCCGGCGCGGAGCGCGTATCTGGCCTGGAAGTCCTTGGTGCTCGCGGCGGCCCGAGCGGTGAGTTGTGCCTGGTGGACCTGCCGGGTGTGCACGGTGAGCTGGCGGCGCTGCGATGCCGAGGTGGTGCACAGCTCGCGGACTGGGCACGGACCGCAGTCGGTCTTGGAGAATGTGATCACGATGGTGGGAGTGCCGCGCTGGGTTACCGGATTCCACGAGCTGCTGGTGCGGCCTTGCGGGCAGGTGGCGTGCTGGGCGTCGAAGTCGATGGCAAACGCGGTGCGCTCGAACCCCGCGCCCGCCCGGGCCTGCGGTGAGGTGTCGGCCAGCATCGGGGTGACCAGCGTGATCCCGTAGTCAGCCTGTGAGGACACCAACAGCTCCGCCGAAGGGTAGCCCGAATCCACCAGATGCTCGCCGGGCAGCAGGCCTCGCTGGCCCAGGCGGGCGTGGATCGGCTCGGTCATCTGGTTGTCGGGCACGGTCGCGTCCGTGGTCTCCACGTTCACGATCAGATGCGGCGGCGTGGCGGTCGCCCTGTCACCATCGCCGTCGCTGTCATTGGCGGGGCCAGCGGTGTCGCAGGTCTCGCTCACGTGGACCTTGTAGCCGTTCCAGAAGGTGTCGCGCTTGACGCCCCACCGGGCATCGGTGTCGTAGGGGGAGGCGATCCGGGATCTGCCCGGCGGGAGACCCTCCACCTCCGCCCCGCCGTTTGATCACCTCGCGTCCCTGCTCGTCGGTGACGGTGAGATAGTTCTGCACGAGCACGACCCGCAGCACCTCGACCTGCCGCAGTCGTGCCAGGAACGCCAGGTCAGGGTCTCTCGCCGCGGCGGCGTACACGGCCGTGAGCAGGGTGTGGCCATCACGACCGTAGGCCAGCGCGAGTTCGTGTTGCTTTGCCGTGGCGGCCGGCATCCGCCAGGTATCGACGCGTGCGGCATACCGTGTGCCCCACGAGTCGTCCAGGAGCTGCGCCACCAGCTGCGGCGCGGCCACCACCAGCTGCTCCAGGCAGGCCCGCACCGACTCCCCGGCCAGCTCCAGCCGGTTCAGGTCGCGCACCGCGGAGATCACATGGGGGAATCGGTGCGTATCGTTCCGCCCGCGCCCACCAGCCCGTCAGCGGCCAGCCGCTCCAACAGCGTGTCCAGCACCACCTGATCCAGGCCGCCGGCGGCGACCCGGGCCCGGAATTCACTCAAGATCGAGTGGTCGAAGCCGGGGTCGGCCAGATCGAGGCCGAGCGCGTATTTCCAGTCGATGCGGGTGCGGACGCACTCGGCGGTCTGACGGTCGGTAAGGTTCTCTGCCTTCTGGAAGATCGTAACCAGGGCGAGCCGAGACGGCGGCCAGCCCGGCTTGCCGCGCACCCCGTAGGCACCCGCGAACTGCTCATCCGACAGCCACTCGCCGAGCTTGTCGCGTACCAGTACCGGCAGCGGACGCTCGCGCTTGCCCCGGTACATCGCCGCGACAGCCTCGGCGGGCTGTGGCGCGGGCTGTGGCCACGGCTGCGGCACTACAGACATCAAAGGCTCCAGTCTGCGGCCCGCAACAGGAGAAAGCGACAAAGGGGGAAGGCCGCAACTCGATCATGCGGAACACAAGATCCAAAGCGTCTGCGCCACGCCGCCCGCACTCAGATTCCCACGGAATTAACCACCAGGGTCCTTTACGTCCACAAAACGTCCCTTTCCGTGCACTGCCCGCACCAGGCCAGCGGCTTCCAGCAACGCCAAGCCCTGCCGCGCGGTGCCCCGGGACACCCCGTAGCGGCGCATCAGCTCGGCCTCGGAGGGCACCCGCTGGCCCGTGACCAGCTCACCGGAGGTGATCTGCCGCCGCAGATCCTCGGCGATCCGGCGGTAGCCCGCGGCGGCGGTGCCCGCGGGATCATTCACGACCCGCCCGCGACCAGGCAACGTCACGATCAGCCCGTCACGTTCCAGCTCGGCCAGCGCCCGGCGCACCGTGTTGCGGACCACACCGAACTCCGCCGCGAGCGAGGCCTCGGACGGCAACGCCGAGCCCGGCGCGAGCTCCGCCAGCCGTTCCCGCAACTGCCCGGCGATCCGCGCGTATACCCCCCAGGGAGTCGGCCGCACCCGGACAGCATCTCAGCAGCCCCGCCACCAGGATCACCACCACCAGCAGGGACGACTAGGGACGTCTTGTGCTAGCGTGCGCCGCAAGGACACAGGAGGCCAGCATGCCGGGCGGTCGCTCGATCGGTGAACCGCTCCGCCGCGCCCTGGCCGGTGCCCGGCTCCGCGATATCGACGTCGCCCAGACACTCGGGGTCGACCCCAAGACGGTCCAGCGCTGGCTCAGTGGCCGGCTTCCCCAGCCCCGCCACCGATGGGGACTGTCCGACCTGCTCAGCCTGCACGAATACGACCTGTGGCCTCACCTTGCCGGGGTACCGTCCATCGGCCCGGAGGTCTATGCCACCTACCCGCACCGGGGCTCGGTCCCGCGTGAGGTGTGGCGCCAGCTCTACGACAGCGCACAGCACCAGATCGACATCCTCGTCTACAGCGGCCTGTTCCTCGCCGAGGACGCCGAGCTGATCCGCTTACTCGGCGAGAAAGCCCGCGCCGGAGTCACGGTCCGCATCCTCCTCGGTGACCCCGACAGCCCGCACGTCCGCCAACGCGGGGACGAGGAAGGAATCCACGACGCGATGGCCGCGAAGATCCGTAACGCCATCGTGCTCTACCGTCCGCTCCTCAGCTCCGGCGTCCAAATCCGCCTTCACCCGACAGTGCTCTACAACTCGATCTACCGCGCCGACGACGAGATGCTCATCAACCAGCACGTCTACGGCATCGCCGCCGCCTACGCCCCAGTCCTGCACCTGCGCCGCCACGGCGACGACGACGTGTTCGACCACCTACCTCGCCGGTGTCGAACGCGTCTGGTCCTCAGCCCGACCGTTAGCCGCCTGACCGGCCCCCGAGCGGCCCGTCGGCAATCGAGTCAAGGCCAGCGCTCATCCGGCTTCTCGGGGAGCAGGCGCACGAGCCGAGGTGACACACTGATCACCTGACCCTTGCTCTTGAAGCGCACATAGAGCACATCAGGACCTCGGCCGATGACTTCGCCCTGCTGGTGGAGCCCGGAGAACAGCGCCCCCTGCTCGGGATGCTCGGCGACCTGCTCGATCCAGCTCAACAGCCCGACGTGATTGCCATCAATATCGCACCACCGGTCCTGAGCCGGTTGGGATATCTCAGTGGCCATGGTGCACCTCGCTCTCATCGGCCCGGTTGGTGGACTGCTGGCCGCCGGGAGCCGAGCGTCGGGGGCCGCTCGTTCTCGCCCGGCGACCAGCCGGGACCGTGGGTCGTCATGGCGGTAGTGAGCCGGGAGGCCCGCGCCCCGGCCCGGCTGAGTGTGGGCAATCGAATCGTCATCGGCCGTTGCTGGGCCCGCGGAACGCGCAGACGTGCGGGCGCCGGATACTCGGTGACGGGGGCGTCGGGATGGGCCGGATGCACCAGCGTCAGCAACGCGCGAATAGCGTGCTGTGGTGGACCCTCATAGGCCCACACCACAACCTCAGGAGCGAATATATCACCCGGCATCGGCACTCTGGCGGTGATGACCCGATCGAAATCCCGCACCGTGAGTAGATCGGCATACTGCCCCCATGCATAGCAGGTGATCAGGGCATTCGGCGCCACCTTGGGCCCGCAGCTATACAGCGTGAACCCGTCATCGACCACGTCCACAAGCAGCTCTTCCACCACGGGGGAAAGACCCACCTGTTCCACTGAGGGGAGCCCTCTCATGCGCCGTTCGTTTCTCCGCGCCCGGGTTCGACCAACCGCGGACGGCGTAGGAGGGAATGCAGGTGCTGCCCGGATAAACGGACGGACAGGCTGGCGCGATCGAGCCGCAGGATTGTCCTATGCCGCCCGACCGGCTCGACGCTGCTCGCGGGCAGCTTGACATCAGGCGTATCGGCCGCGCTGGCGTCCGAGAAACGCACGCGAGTGCATTCGAGTACCGCAGAGGGCATGGGCACTCCTCTCTCACCGGGTCAGTGCGGGGCTGCGGCTCGCCGCCGGGACCACAGCGCCAAGGGCCGCTCACTTCACCGGCATCAGCCGGATCGAGCAGGCTCTATCGTCAGCGTCGGCGCCGAGGTAGAGCATTCCCCGAGCCGTAAGACGTGAACACCTCTGCCGTGTGCCAGTTCTATGACGTTGTTAACGTCCCGAACCGTCCCATGCGCGTCCAAAACGGCCATGTAGCCGACGGTGCGCGGATAAGCGGGAGCTCCCTCCACCGAGAACACCTGGGTCTGCGACCGGGTTTGATGCTTCTCCGGTGTGCGAGTCCTCTCTCTTTGACGCTGTGGAAGAGTCGCAATCCGCGGCCCGCTCGCCGCAAAAGCGGACGACGTCCGCTCATGCCCGATGACCGGATACTTGATCGTTGTCGCGATTACCGCTGGCTCGTGCGGGCAGTTCGTCCTACGGGCCAGCGTGTGCGCCAGTCCCTCTCTGGCAGGCCAGTTCAGTGATTCCATACAGTATGCGCAGGCGATGCCCGGTGGTATCGCTGAAATTCCACGGCAGGTTGACACGCGATGGTTTCTCTAAGGCCGCGGTGTAGCCGGGCACATGCTGCAACGGGGTAAGCTGCATGATGTCGTTCAGAGCGGTAAGGGCAGCTGGGAACAGCTTGTTTATGAAGCGGCGTATGTCCAGGACGAGCTGTCCGGCGAACGGGTCTGTCGGCTTGGACGCACCCGCGCGCCGGACTGTGACGCTGTAGCGACCAGTACCAGGTAACCACTTAGCCGCAGTAGCGCCGGTCGGTGGTTGAGCCCGGATGCCCAACGTGTCTGCTGTCCAGCCATGATGTTCCTTCCGCAGAAAGGACCTCAGTTCCGATTGGGTATCGGCGGGCACGATAACCACGTAGGCACCGTCATCACGCATAAGATCGAGGGCTTCGTTGTGGATGCTGTTGCGTAACCATCGCAAAACCTGGAAGGTTCGCTGCATCTCGCTGCCGCCTTTGGTGTAGTCGCAGAGCTCCTGCGCGTGGTCTTGCAGTTTGGATTGCCAACCGTCGCTCTTCAGTTTCTGCCAGCCTATTGCATCCTTGCGGCTGTTTAGCTGGAGTATGCGGTCGACAATGCGGGCAGCGACATCGAAGGCGCCAACCAGCGTGAACAGCAGCGAGTCGAGTTCACAGAGCATTTCCTCGGGCTCATGTTCGATCATAGTGGCGGAGAGGCCGAAGATGTTGTCGCGGAACTCGAACGTCCGCGACACCCGAGTGAGGCAGGCCTGGTTCAGTGACTCCAGAGTTAGGTCACCATTGGTATCATACCAGTTGCGGCCGGCTTGGTTCCATCGCTGGAAGGCCGGCATGGCGATGAAGGCGGCACTGTGCCGCATTGAGGAAGGGTGCCACCGGATGGTCGCGCCACCGATGATGACCGGCTGGTAATGCCAACGTAGATACAGTCCCATCAGGGCGAGCGCCTCCTTCGGGGAGACGATGTTGGCCAGGTGCTTGCCATGGGGACGACCGCGCTCGGGCAGGAGCCACCCTCGGCCTGTGATGAACAAGTCGGCTTCCATTTCGCTGCCAAGCCGGTAAAGCAAGACACCTGCGCGCGCATCAGATTCATCAAGCTGGTGCTTAGCCATCATCTGAGATGCTTCCTTGACGGCCTCCTTGTAGTAATTGATCCCGGTATAGCCCACGCCGGCTGCCGTCTTGAACTGCACAGATAAGACGTCGCCCTCCGGGGACGGGTCCGGCTCTCCGAACACCACTGCCCCTGCTTCATCCAGGTCATCGGCGATGAACAGCACTTCGAATGACGGGTGAGTAAGGTAGCTGCGCAGCACCGCGGCGGCGTCAGGATAGCCTGTACTGCCGCTACCTACGAATGGATAGCCGTGGAATTCTCCCTCACCATCGACCGGGCCTGACATCAGCGGTTGGTCGACCAAGATCCTAAGTGGTTGACGCGGGACGGTCTGGTCGAACGGGTTGGGGTCACGCGATGACCGAAGTGGGGGCGGCGCGTACAACGGAATCGGCACCGGCCAACTAAACCACTACGGCACGGCACGCGAGCCATGGTGCTCCCTCCGGCTGGCCTGGTGATGTCAGCTCAGTGGTTTGATCCGCTGCAGCCTCGATCGCACTGGCATGCCGATGTGTGGTCCTATGCCGATCTAGGGCGAAGACATGGCCAGCTACGTAACCGGAGAGTGTGGCCAGAGTGTTGTGGCGTCACTCGGTATCCAGGAGCACTTGCGTCCCGTCTCCGGTGGCCGGCGACAGAGAGGGGGCCGCCGGCGGCCGAAGCGGACCCTCGCTGCCCGGCGATAACCTTCACATCCGTCAGTGCTATCTCTAGCGCGGGGAATCTGCACCTATGATCTTGACAGGAGGAGCGAGTGTGCCGATCGACAGCACCCTCTTGGGGCGCGCAGACCTGCCCAACGCCGTTGGGCTCGAGCTTTCGTCACGCAACCGACTGTTGCCCCGTCGCTGGGATTATGCAGCACTCGCCCTGGAGTCGGCCGCGGTAGAGACCTGGCTGTGCCGTCAGCTGCGACGTGGCCCCTCCGGAAGAAGCGCGAGCGTCGTGTTCGCGGACAAGGGGTGGCGGGGCGCGCGGCGGCTGAACGTCATGACCCTGGAGGACCGGGTGCTGTATAGGGCACTCGTGGGGCTCATCAGCGAGGCGCTGCCTGAACGGCTGCGCAGCCGGGTGCAGGTCGAACAGTTCCGGAATGCGCCACTCGACGTCCCTGGTGTGGAGTACATCAACAAGACTGACGTGACGTCCTATTACGAGTTCGTCGACCACGAGCTGCTGTGCGCTGAGCTGATCGCCCAGACCGGCGAAGAACTCGCCGTCGACGCGCTGGCGGACTTGCTCGCTTCGGTCCTCGGCCGCCGCGTCGGGCTGCCGCAAGTGCATCCCGCCAGCGATGTCCTGGGCGACACCTACATAGACCCAGTTCGCAGGCGTCTGCTGCGCCGGGGCTACGCCGTGTTTACTTACTCTGACGATTTCCGGATCGCGTCCCTTTCGCTCGGCGACGCCCGTGCCTCGCTCGAAGCATGCGCGATGGAGGTACGCGCCCTCGGCTTGGTACTCAACGAGCGCAAGACCTACACCTACGGTGCGGCGACATACCGGAAGTCCCTGACGTCGTTCGCCGACGCAGAGCAGCGCCTGTTCGCTGAGGACGAGTCGCCCGACCCGTCTAGCGTCCTGGGGTTCCTGGATACGGACTACGGCGACAAGGTCGGCGATGCCGGGGCACAGTTGGCGCTCGGCGCCTCGCCACTGGGCGGCAGCGTCGATGAGGACGAAGCGCTCGCCACAGACAACGGCGACGTCTCCGAAGACATCGACCCGCAGCGCCTCCGGGCCGCGCGGCGGGCGTGGGAGCTGTGGGAGAACGAAGACGAGTCCGAGGAGACGCAGGCGGGTCAAGACGCCGCGATCACTCAATCGCTGCTTGGTCGCGCTTTGTCGGCTCTTGGCGCAGCTGGCGACACCAGCCCGCTGGACTCCCTGTCGGCGTTGCTCCGTTACGAGCCTGCTCTCACCCCGCAGGTTGTTGCATATGTGGATGCATATGGGCGGAACGGCCAGCGCGCACGTGCCAATCTGCGTAGCGCGCTAGACGAGGTCGTCACCGGCGACATCCTCAGCGCATGGCAGGGAATTTGGCTCGCGCAGGCTGCTGGCGGTATCCGGCGTTCACGGCGCACACACAGTTACGAGGAATGGCTCGCCCAGTGCGTGGCCGGTGGTCACGACGGCCTCGCGGCCACCGCCGCGGCAGCCTTGGGACGGATCGGTCGGGGCGATCCAGACTTGGTGGCGTCGGCTGTCGATCGGATCGGTCCGGAATGGCGGCGCCTGGCGTTCTGGGGCTTGATCGGCCTAGACCGTGCGAGAGCGGAAGACACAGCCGATGACAAGTTGGACCGGCTCCTGCTCGCCGCCGCGACCGCGCAGTGACCACGCCAGTCCCGCCAGTCCAATCAGCCGAAGCCGAAGCGGCGTCGGCGCTGCTGTTCCGCACCCTCGGCGCCCACCGCGCTGCGGTCGCGGCCTTAAAACCGCGTCCACTTACGCGACTACGGGCCTCGACGGATGGGGACCCTGTCCAAGACAGGTGCCAAGCCACACTAGTCAGGCTGCTGTCGATCACCGAGGCATTCGCGTCGGACATGCTCTCACGCGAAGTCGACCGAGCAGTCGCGGACACCCGGAGCGCCACCGCCACCAAAGTGGCAGACGAGGCCGTCATCCGCAGCACCAGCACCTGGCAAGAACAAAAAAAGTCCTACAAGGACCGGCTCGGCGTCCAGGAGGACTGGAAGGCAGTTGAACAACTAGCCGAAGCGCGCAACGCCGTCGCCCACGGCCTAGGAAGGCTGACGAGGCGCCAGCTGCGTAACGAACAGAGCGTCAAGTCTAAGCTCAAAGCCGCAGGCATCACAGTCGACGACAACAGAATCGTGCTCTCCGACGACAGCCTCGCCGCAGCCGCCTCTGCGTGCCGCGACTTCATCGAGAGACTTGACCTGGCAGTCCAAGCCAGAGCTGACCGGAGTGAATGTCGCCGGGTGTTCCAGGCTAAGGACACGTCGCGGCTGCCGGCGTTGCCTTCGTAGATAGTCGAGTGGGTGACGTCCGGCGGACACCGGCGATGCGCAGGAGGCGCTTGACGCTGCTGAGGCTGAGATCGTGGGCGGCTGCAAGTTCGCGGGCTGTGGCTCCGGCGTGGTAAGCGCACGCCATCGCTTGAACCATGTCCTCGGAGAGTCGTTTGCGAAGGCTCCACGGTGCCGTGGTGGCCGATTTGGTCTCTGGCCGCTGGTCCCGTGTGGCTGTAAGTACGCAAAGTTGCAGGTCAACGGCTTGCGCTGAGTGCGAGTAAGCGGCAAGCACCTCCACACCATGTCGTGTTCTGCCGGATCCATCGTTGTGAGCTTTCCGACGGATACTCTGGGTAACCAGCCTGTCACCCCTTGACTACAGTGGCGAGGCGACCTAAACTTGCTCACCGGTCGGGGACCATGCCCATTGAGGGGGTCTCTCGTGCCACATCAGCACACATAGACAATTCCGTTGCGCATGAGTTTCTTGGCCTAACACGTGGTAGCGGGTCAGAATCTTTCGTGTCTGGTCTCATGCGGTCCTGGCGTTGCTCCACAGCCCCAGGTTCGGTGCGTGACTCATCAAATTTCTATTTCGGCCTTGTCGGTGACTGCCTGTTTTGATCATGCCAAAAGAATGACCTTCATCTCATCAACCTTGTCCATTCTGGGTTCGGCTCTTTGGGGCGCCGGGTCTACCAGGAGAGCCGTACGATGAATATCCGTTGGTTGTACTCGCATCGGACCCTAGTGGCCATGCTCGTGGCCGCCATGCTCGCCGTGGGGTTGATGACCGCCCTGGTGATCCGTCAACAGCAGGACCAGGCGAACGGTCAGATTTATCTCGAAGCGGGTGGTAGCGTCGGCTCGAATCCGTTTGTTCCACTGATGCCCTTGCCCGCAACGGCGGGCGAAAACCCTGAAAACTCAGGAAGCTCGGGACACCCTGAGGGCGCATCGTTTCAGACGACTGCCAGCACGGACAACCGGCCTACCTGCGATGTGGAGAAGATCATTTCGCACCTGGCCGCTGATTCGCGAGCCGGCGAAGCTTGGGTTCACGCACTCAATTCCGACCGCACGCTTAGCTGGAGTGGTGGCAGCCGAATTGAGGTCCAGCAAATTCCAGCCTACATTCGTGAGTTAAGACCACGTGTCCTCACCGAGGACCTCAGGGTCACCAATTACCAGTTGACCAACGGTGCGGCCCTCGCCGTCCAGTCGGTTCTCCAGAAGGGCACTGCAATCCTTGTTGACGCCAAGGGTGTTGCCAGAGTTCGATGTGCCAGTGGTAACCCGCTGACCCCTATGGTCCAATCAAAGGCGCCGCCGGTTTATCGGGGCACGCCGTGGCCAAGTTTCCAGCCCCAACGGGTCGTCGCCACCCAGCATGCTCCGCAGTGTGGCCGCGATGAGACTTATGACGGCCAACGCTGTCGGCCCATCTCAGTGTGTCCGCATAGCGAGTACAGCGGCGATGACGGTCGGTGTGATGGTCCAGGCAAGCCGGGTTCATCAGACGATGGTAGGGAACCAGATGGGCAGCGGTGGTTGGACAGGTCCGGACGGCAGGATGAGCCGCTGCACCCAGGTAAGCCCGGACGGCCGGATGAGCTGGCGCGCCCGGATGAGCCGACGCGCCCTCACCAGCCGACGCGCCCTCACCAGCCGACGCGCCCAGACGAGCTGCCGCACCCGGATGAGCGGATGCGCTCTGACGAGCCGACGCGCCTTGACAGGACCAGACGGCCGGAGGAGCTGACATACCCGGATAGGCCCACGCGCCCCGAGAAGTCGCCGCACGCGGACAAGCCCACGTCGCCGGAGAAGCCGTCGCCGGAGAAGCCGTCGCCGAACAAGCCCAAGCGTCCAGACAGGGCTGACCAGCCCGAGAAGTCACCGGAGGTGGACAAGCCGACGCCACCGAACAAGCCCAAGCGTCCAGACAGGGCTGACCAGCCCGAGAAGTCACCGCGTGCGGACAAGTCCGCGCCGCCGAAGAAGGATGAACGTCCGGATAAGCCGAAGCGCTCTCACAAACCTGCGCAGCCGGATGATGGTGAACATCCGGATAGGCTGAAGCGCGTTGACCAACCCGGTAAGTCAGAGAAGGCTGGGCAACCCGACAAGTCCGACAAGTCCGGGAACGAGTTCAGCTAACATGGAGACACCCTGTTGCCGGAGATCGCTCAAGTCTACCCATTCGAGCACGTCCCGTTCATCTTCTGTTCAGCCAGCCGCAGGATTCTTGTACCGTGATCCTCCACCGGGTTGGCGACATCGGCGACAGCATTGACGAACACCATTGTGTGGTCGCCGGTCGGAGGACGGACGGGGCGCTCGCCGACGTCTGGAGCGACACGCAGGCCTACCTGGACGGTTGCTACGTTGCGTACGTACCGCGCTGCGAGTGCGGCTGGACCGGACCGCCGTTCAGCACGACCCCAGGCGGCTACGCCGCATGCGAGCAGCTCTGGCGGGACAAGCACCTCCTGCCGTTCCTTCGCGCCGCGAACCGCGCTCCGGGCCTGTGACCTATTCTGGAGCGAGGAGCCGTCTGCGACTCTCGAAACCGGTGCGAAGCAGCCGGGCCCAGCGGCGATCGACCAGGGCCCTGGATCGTTACGGTCCGTGGCTCGGCGCTACCGGCGGGTCAAGATTGCTCGCGTTAATCAGAAGTGAAGCTCGGGTTGGGTCTATGTTTGTCGTCACCGGCACTGTGCGCTCCATTCTCGGGTAGCGGGTTTCACGACGACGTGAGGCTACGCGCGATTGTTTTAAGATTGCCTAGACGGGGCGGTGCATCGACGATGGCTGCCTGGTCATCAGGGGGCTGAGTCGCGCTCGAGTGCGGGTTACGATCGAGCGCGTGATTGCGCTGGTCGGGGACTTGACGGCCGGCGTGGTGCTGGTGGGTGGTCGCTCTTCACGAATGGGCACGGCGAAGGCCGCGCTGGAGTGGCACGGTTCCACCTTGCTCCGCCGCACTCTCGGCGTCCTCACTCGCTCGATCGAGGGTCCGCTGCTGGTGGTGCGTGCCCCAGGCCAGCCATTGCCCGAGATCCCGTCGCCGGCGCAGGTGGTGGAGGATCCCGAGGAGGGGCTGGGGCCGCTGCAAGGCGTTGGTGCTGGCCTGACCGCGTTGGCCGGCCGGGCGCATGCTGCGTTCGTCTGCTCCACCGACTTGCCGTTTCTGCACCCCGCGTTCGTCCGCCGGGTGCTGAC
>JBOHFW010000392.1:0-5052 GCA_050699835.1 Pseudonocardiaceae bacterium
CGTTCGGATGCCGGTTTCGTCGAGTTCATCGGTGGTGGTCGTCCTCTTCGGGTCCGGGTCGCGCACGATTCGGCGGGAATCAGCTCCCGCCTCCAGGTCGGAGTCCGGCTCAATGTTCGATACACGCCGACCGCGGGCAGCGCTGAAGGTTCAGCCGAGAGGGCGTTGCTCGGGGCCGTTTCGGGGCAGGAGAAGGTCCCGCATCGCCTCCCGTCGGACCGCAAGGAGCACAGTCGGCGCGATGGCGTGGGCAGTGAAGACGCCGCGCTGGCCCTTGAGCGTGGCCTGGTCGCCGAAGAGCTGGCCCGGCCCGACTCGGGTGACGGTCTGGTCGGCGCCGTAGCCCTCGCCGCGAACCTCGACCTCGCCCTCGACGACGACGTAGTACTGCCCGGCCGGGTCGCCGGGACGGAAGATCACTTCGTCGGCCGCAAAGGAGCTGCGGTCGAGGCTGGTCGCTACAGCCGCATGTACTGGAGATTGTGCGGAGTTGTCGATGGCGAGGATCCGACTCGTGATCTCCGGGGCTTGCTCGCCTTGGGCGCTGACGACGTCGTAGTCGTAGTCAACGAAGTGCATCTCGAGGGGCCGCACGATGTGTGTGATCCCGACAGGATCGACGTGCGATCTTGCGAACTTGGCCGCGAAGAGGGCAGCGGCGTAGGTCGCTTCCTGCTGGTTGGCAGGCTGGCATGCGCCGACACCTTGCAGCTCGCGGACCTTCCGCCAGTCCGTGGTGTAGTCGTCGATGGTGAACGCCATGTACTTGTTGTCGGCGATGTTCCGGTACACGGTGGAGCCGCCGAGTGCCGCGAAGTACAGCGCCTCGGTGTCGTTGGCGTAGGCCACTGTGTTGGCGTGCGGCATGCCCGTGAACGATGCCGTCGACAGGGTGATGATGTGGTGCAGGCGCAGGTAATCGACGACATCCCGGGGAAAAGTGGTCACCGTCGGCATCGGGGTGCTCCCCTCAGTTCCGGCTCTTCATCGAGCTCCGCACCTAGCAAGGGTCCGCCGTTTGCTGAGATGCCCTCTCCTCGCAACGTCGGCGGGCCGAGTATTCGGTGCGATTTTCCATATCGTACTGTATGACCGATTAAATCGATAGGCCCCATTGGTCGTCTGCGGGCGACCTGGGTAGACCGCCGGTTGGACGCGGCCAGCGGACGATACTCTGCCTGCGTGACCAGCCGGAACTGTCACGCCGCGTCGAGCGCACCGAGGAAGATGGACGATCCGCACCGGTTCCACGAGCCGTTTCCAGTGAGCGAGAACAACGGGTCCATCGGATGTGCCGGGGTGGATGTCGGGGGCACGTTCACCGATGTCGTGGTGCACGCGGCGGGTCACCGGCCGCGGGCGGTGAAAGTACCCACCACACCGGATAACCAGGCGGTGGGTGTGCACCGAGGTGTCGAGCAGGCGTGGCCCGGTGCGGTGTTGCGGCTGCTTCCGCATGGCACGACGACGGCTACCAACGCCGTGCTGGAACGTCGGATTGCCCGGACCGTGTTGGTGACGACCAGCGGGTTCGCCGATGTGTTGCAGATTGCCCGGCAGGATCGGCCGGCGCTGTATGACCTGAGCGTGACTCGTCCCGATCCGCTCGTGCCGCGCGAGGCGGTGGTGACTGTCGAGGAGCGGACCGGTCCGGACGGCAAACCGGTTGTCGCGCTGACCGGCGAGGAGATCGATCGGGTGGTGCGCGAGGTCGAGCGCTTGGAGCCGGAGTCGGTGGCGGTGAGCTTGCTGTTCAGCTATGCCGGTGACGAGCACGAGCGGCGGCTGTGCGAGGCGTTGAGCCGGTTGGACGTGCCGATCACCCGATCCAGTGCGTTGCTGCCGGAGTTCCGTGAGTTCGAGCGGGCCTCGACGTGCGTGCTCAACGCCGCCGTGGAGCCGGTGATGCGCCGCTACCTGTCCAACCTGACGACCCGGCTGCCCGATCCGACGATCACCGTGATGACCTCGGGTGGGGGCACCGCCAGCGTCGATTTCGTGGCAGCCGCGCCGGTGCACACGTTGCTGTCCGGGCCAGCCGCGGGTGTTGTCGCGGCGGGGGCGGTGGCGCGCTGCGCTGGCTTCGCGGATGCGATCGCGTTCGATATGGGTGGCACGTCCACCGACGTGTGCCTGATCAGAGATGGTCAGCCGGAGGTGTCGACGTCCGCGCAGATCGCGGGGTTGCCGTTTCGCACCCCGGCGGTCGGTATCCACACGGTGGGCGCGGGGGGCGGGTCGATCGCCTGGGTGGATGTCGGTGGCGCGCTGCGGGTCGGTCCGCGATCGGCCGGTGCTCATCCTGGTCCTGCTTGCTACGGCCTGGGAGGCACCGAGCCGACCGTGACCGACGCGCACTGCGCGCTGGGCCACCTCGATCCGGATCGGGAACTGGGTGGCGGCCTGCGCCTGGACAGTACCGCGGCTGCTCGCGCCGTCGCTGCGCTCCCGGACGCGGCTGGTGGGGCGCCCGGGATCCTCGCGGTGGTGCGGGCCACCATGGCGCGGGCGCTGCGCAAGGTCAGTACCGAACGCGGCGTCGACCCGGCAGGGTTGGTGCTGGTCGCCTACGGGGGCGCCGGCCCGCTGCACGCGACCGCGCTGGCCCGCGAGCTGGGCTGTCGCGCCGTGGTGGTACCGCCTGCGCCGGGCGTGCTCAGCGCGCTGGGCCTGCTGCTCGCCCCGGCCCGCTACGAGGTATCGCGAACCGTGATGGCGCCGGCGGACGATGATCTCACCGACGCCTGGGCGGCGCTGGAGACCCAAGCCCGCGAGGAACTGGAGCGCCAAGGGGTGACGGGCAAGATCACGGTGTCCCGGGTTGCCGATGCGCGCTACGCCGGCCAGTCCCACGAGCTGCGGATCGTCGTGGAGGCCGGCGCGGATCTGGCGCAGCTGCTGCACGACGCGCACCGGCAGGCCTACGGGTACGCGATGCCTGATGAGCACGTGCTGGTCGTCACGCTGCGGGTGGTGGCACAGGGTGAACCGATCCTGGCGCAACCACCCGGCGACTGGGATCAGGGGGAGCCTGCTCCGGAGCGGTCCCGGGACATCGGCATCGCCGAGCGCAGCGTCACGGCACGGGTGGTCTCCCGGGCCGGGCTGGTCGCCGGGGACGAGGTCAGTGGGCCGGCATTGATCGAGCAGCCGGACACCACCACATTGCTTGCTCCCGATGAAGTCGCCGTGCTCGACGACGCCGGCAATCTGGTGGTGCACCTGCATGGCTGAGCTGTCCGGGGTGGAGCTTGAGGTGTTCCGGCACGCGTTGGTCGGGGTCGCCGAGGAGATGGGGGCGGCGTTGCGGCGTGCGGCGTATTCCCCGAACATCAAGGAGCGGGCCGATTGCTCGGCTGCGGTGTTTGATCCCGGGGGCGAGATGGTCGCCCAGGCTGAGCACATCCCGGTGCATCTGGGTGCGATGCCGGCCAGTGTTCGCGCGGTGCTGGATACTTTCGGTGCGCTGACACCCGGCCAGCAGGTCTGCGTCAACGATCCGTACCTGGGCGGGACGCACTTGCCGGATCTCACGATCGTCGCTGCGGTCGGTTCTGGTTCTGGCTCTGGTGAGCTGCTGGGGTATGTGGCTAACCGTGCGCATCACGCCGATGTCGGTGGAGCGGCTCCGGGGTCCATGCCGGCGTTTGCCACGGAGATCGCGATGGAGGGGGTCCGGATCCCGCCCATCCTCATCGCCGATGCCGCTGGTGAGCGCGATGATGTGGTGCGGTTGATCGCCGCGAACTCCCGGACCCCGCGGGAGCGCCGGGGCGATCTGCGGGCGCAGTTCGCGGCCAACCACGTCGGGGCCCGGCGGCTGCGCGAGCTGGCTGACCGGATGGGGCCGAAGCGGCTGCACGAGGCGATGGCGGTGGTGTGTGACTACTCCGACCGCCGCGTCCGGGCGGCGGTGCGCCAGATCCCGGACGGGTGCTACCGCAACTCCGATGTCCTGGAAATCGGGACCGGAGTGCGGATCCGCGCCGCCGTCACCGTCGCCGGCGATGAGGTGACGGTCGATTTCGATGGCACTGATCCGCAGGTCCCGGTGAACCTCAACGCGGTGTTCGCGGTGACGTTGTCCTCGGCGATGTTCGTGTTCCGGATGCTGACCGACCCGGACGCGCCGCCCAACGCCGGGTGCTACCGCGCGCTGCAGGTGCGCGCCCCGGAAGGCTCTGTGGTGCATGCGCAGTTCCCCGCGCCGACCGCGGCGGGCAACGTCGAGACCAGCCAGCGGATTGTGGATGTCCTGCTCGGCTGCTTCGCTCAGGCGATTCCCGAGCGGGTTCCGGCGGCCAGCCAGGGCACGATGAATAACCTGCTCCTCGGCGCCGGGGGTGAGCATGCTTTCAGTTACTACGAGACGCTGGGCGGTGGCGAGGGCGGCACCCCCAGCCGTCCTGGCATGTCCGGGGTGCACACCGGGATGACCAACACCCAGAACACTCCCGCCGAGGCCGTCGAACTGGACTACCCGTTGCGGGTCTGGCGCTACGAGCTGCGGAGGGCCTCAGGCGGGGCCGGCGCGCATCCCGGTGGCGAGGGCCTGATCCGCGAGGTCGAGGTGCTCGCCGACTGCACGCTCACCGTGCAATCCGAACGCCGCGAACACCCCCCGTGGGGGCTGGCCGGCGGGGAGCCCGGCGCGGTCGGCCGCAATATCCTGCGCCGCGCCGACGGCACCGAGACGGAACTGCCCAGCAAGGGCACCTGGCCACTGCACCGCGGCGACCGGATCCGCATCGAAACCCCCGGCGGCGGTGGCTGGGGAGCTACGTGAGGTTGGCGAGGTAGGACTTGCTGACGTTCCAGGGGGTCAGCTCGATGCCGAAGGCACCGTGGTCACCGTCTTGGAGGTGGACCAGCCTAGTGGATGGCGACGTCCTGGCGGGGTAACCCGGTGATCACGCAGCCCAGCACAGCGGAATAGACGTAGCACTCGGGTCTGTCAGCCAGAATACCGAAGGACTTGGATACGACGGTGTTCTGCCGGTAGGTCCGGCCGAACAGCCGTCGGTCGCCTCGCGGATCGGGGTGGTACTTGAC
>JBOHFW010000393.1:0-16655 GCA_050699835.1 Pseudonocardiaceae bacterium
CTCCTGGGCCTGCTCGGGGTCTTAGTGGCTGTGCTGATCGCGCTCTACACCGGCCGGGCCGCCGATTTCTTCCTCCTGCAACTACTGTCCAACGTCGTTAGCGCGCTGGTCTGGGCGCTCAGCGTGCTGGTGCGATGGCCGCTGCTCGGCGTGATCGTGGGAGGGGTGTTGGGGCAGCGCACCGCCTGGCGGCGCGACCCTGACCTGCTGCGGGCGTACAGCCTGGCGTCCTGGATGTGGGTGGGGCAGTACCTGATCCGGATCGCGGTCTTCACCCCGCTCTGGGCGCTGAGCGCGGTGGTCGGGCTCGGAGTGGCCAGGGTGATGCTGAGCTGGCCGCTGGTCGCGGCCTGCGTCGCGGTAAGCGGGGCGGTGCTGATCCGGGTGCTTCCCGCCGATCACCCAGGGCTGCGTACAGTACGCCCGTCTTGATGGCCCCCCGTGCACTACGCGTAGTGAACTCGATACTCACCGTACGAGCAAGAGATTCCACCGAACGGCATCTTCACCACTGAGTAACTGTTCCGTAGCGTGGAGTGATCGTCGGGGGACTGATGGGGATTAGCTTTGACCGAGAGGATTCGATTCGTGCTCCCCGGAAGCCGCCCTCGCGCTCTCCTCGCCGCCGCCGCGGGTCTGTTGCTCAGCGTCGGAATCGCACTCCCCGCCTCAGCGGCGCCGGTGGCGCTTCCGGGCTTGGAGTTACTGCAGTCGGTCATGGCTGTGCTGGATTCCCGGTCGGAGAGCGTCCCGGACTCGGTGACCGGATGGTATGTCGACCCGGCTACCAATTCCGTGGTGGTGAGGACCACCGACGTCGCCGCCGCCAGAACCTTCGCCGCCGGTCAGCGCGCGGTGCGTATCGAACAGGTCAACGCTCGTCCGGTACCGCTGGCAGACCTGCAGGGCGGCGACATGATCACCAGCAGTACGGGCGGGCGCTGTTCGGTCGGCTTCAATGCCGTCTCGGGTCAGACGCGGTACATCATCACCGCCGGGCACTGCGCCAAGTTGGGCGGTACCTGGTCGGGCCCGAACGGCAGAGTCATCGGCTCGGCCGTCAAGTTCTCGTTTCCTGGTGACGACTTCGGCCTGGTCGAGGTGGCTTCGGAGGCCTGGGATCAGACCCACGAGGTCGAAGCTGACCGGGGGAACATTAACGTGGCGGGCATCATTCCGGCCGAGGTGGGCGACCGGGTTTGCCTGTCCGGGTCCACCAGCGGCTACCACTGTGGCCGGGTGGAGGCCGTCGGCGAGACCGTGAACTACGGCAATGGTGACGTCGTCCGCGGGCTCACCAGGACCAGCGTCTGCGCGGAGGGCGGTGACTCCGGTGGTCCCTTCATGAGTGGCGACCAGGCGCAGGGCACGCTGTCCGGTGGCACCGGTGGTTGCTTACTTGGCGGGCAGTCCTATTTCCAGCCGATCCAGGAGGTGCTGTCCACCTACGGGCTGACCCTGCTGACTGGGCGCGCGTCCAGGGACGAGAGTTAGCGACGCAGTCGCTGCGCGAAGGCGGTGGCCGCAGCCTGGGGGTCTGCGGCCTCGGTGATCGCCCGCACCACGACGACCCGGTCCGCACCAGCGGCCAGTACGTCCTCCAGCCGTTGCAGGTTCTCGATGCCGCCGATGGCGAACCAGGGACGGGCTGGGTCTGAGGCAGCGGTGCTGCGGATGAGCTGCAGACCGGCGGCCCGACGGCCAGGTTTGGTCGGGGTGGGCCAGCAGGGCCCGGTGCAGAAATAGTCCACCCCGGGCTGTTGCGCGGCACTGGCGGCCTGCGCGGCGTCATGCGTGGAACGGCCGATCACCACCTCGTCGCCGAGGATCCGGCGAGCCCAGCTGACTGGCAGGTCGTCCTGGCCCAGGTGGAGTACCTGCGCGCCGGCGGCCAGGGCGACGTCGGCCCGGTCGTTCACCGCCAGCAGCGCGCCGTGTCGACCGCAGGCCTCCGCGAGCACCTCCAGCCCGTCGAGCTCGTGACGCGCCTCTGCGGCCTTGTCCCGCAGTTGGATGATGTCCACGCCGCCGGCCAGCGCCGCGTCGGCGAACTCGGCGAGATCGCCGCGGTTGGTGCGGGCGTCGGTGCACAGGTACAACCGGGCCTCGGCCAGCCTCCTCCGGATCTGCTCACCGTCCATGCTGGGACGGTATCGAGGTACGGTGGGAGGTGGTCCGCACGGGAGCCCGCACCGGGCTGAGAGGGGGTCATGGCGACCCCGACCGGTCGAACCTGATCCGGGTCATGCCGGCGCAGGGAGCGTGATGAGCCAGTGGGTAGCACTGTTGCGGTGGTCGGTGGCGGGGTCATCGGCCTGAGCTGTGCCTGGCGCGCGGCGTCCGCGGGGTTCGAGGTGACTGTGTACGACCCCGCGCCGGGATCGGGTGCCTCGCACGTCGCCGGTGGGATGCTCGCCCCGGTCACCGAAGCGGTGCCGGTGGAACCGGAGGTGCTCGCACTCGGGGAGGCCTCGCTGCGGCGCTGGCCGGACTTTGCCGCCGAACTGGTGGCGATGGGTGCCGACCCCCGGTTACGAGCTGGCGGCACCCTGGTGGTCGCGGTGGACCCCGGCGATCGTACGCAACTGGACCGGATCGCCGAACAGCTGTCCCGGCTGGGACGGCAGGTGGAGCTGCTCTCCGGCCGGCAGGCGCGGCGCCTCGAGCCGTCGCTGGGGCCGCTGGTGTGCCGGGCGTTGTCCGTTCCGCAGGACCTGTCGGTGGACAACCGGGCGTTGCTCGATGCGCTCCTGGTGGCGTGCCGCCGAGCCGGGGTGGCGTTTGCGGCCCAGCGCTGTACGCGGCTGCCGGCCGCGGACGTGATCGTACTGGCCGCAGGGGTGCACAGCGCCGCGTTGCACCCGACGCTGGCTCACGCGCTCCGTCCGGTGAAGGGGGAGATCCTGCGGTTGCGATGCCGGCCGGGTGCGCTGCCACCGCCCTCGCGGACGGTCCGCGGGATTGTGGGTGGGCGAGCGTGTTACCTGGTGCCCCGGGACGGTGGAGGGTTGGTGCTCGGGGCCACCCAGCGGGAGGCGGGGTTCGACACCGAGGTCACGGCCGGTGGGGTACGGGATCTGCTCACCGACGCCGAGCGTGTGCTGCCCGCGCTGGCGGAGTACACGCTGGAGGAGGCCGCGGCGGGGTTGCGCCCAGGCAGCCCGGACAACGTGCCGCTGATCGGGGAGCTGGAGCCCGGGGTGTTCGCTGCGACGGGGCACTACCGGCACGGGATCCTGCTGGCGCCGCTGACGGCTGAGGCGATACTCGCGCTGTTGTGTGGTGAGGCGGTGCCGGTGGAAGCCGGGCCGGCTGCGCCAGCCCGGCTGGTCGCGCGGAGCGCACCATGACCATCACAGTCAACGGGCATCTCTGGGAGCTGCCCGCCTGCGCCAAGCTGGCCGACGTGCTGGCGCGATTAGGCGCGCCGTCCCACGGTGTCGCGGTCGCCGTGGATGGCGCGGTGGTGCCGCGGGCGTGCTGGCCTAACACTGCCCTGCGCGAGGGCGCAGCGGTCGACGTGGTCACCGCGGTACAGGGAGGTTGATGCCCGATGGCGGACGATCCGCTGGTCATCGCGGGCCGGGAGTTCGGCTCGCGGTTGATCCTGGGAACGGGCGGCGCGGATAATCTCGCGGTCCTGGAACGGGCGTTGCTCGCCGCGCAGACCGAGCTCACTACGGTCGCGATCCGCCGGATGGACACCGGTTCGCGAACCGGTGTCCTCAACCTGCTGCGCCGACACGGCATTGAGCCGCTGCCCAACACCGCTGGCTGCCGCAGCGCCGCGGAGGCGGTGCTCACCGCGCAGCTGGGTCGCGAGGCGCTGCAGACCTCCTGGGTCAAGCTCGAGGTCATCGCCGATGACCGCACCTTGCTGCCCGATCCGATCGAGCTGCTCGACGCCGCTGAGCAGCTCGTCGAGGATGGCTTCACCGTGTTGCCCTACACCAACGACGATCCGGTGCTGGCCCGCCGGCTCGCCGACGCAGGCTGCGCCACCGTGATGCCACTGGGCTCGCCGATCGGCACCGGGTTGGGCATCCGCAACCCGCACAACATCGAGATGATCGTGGCGCAAGCGCCGGTGCCGGTCATCCTCGACGCCGGCATCGGCACCGCCTCGGAGGCCGCCCAGGCGATGGAGCTGGGCTGCGACGCGGTGCTGCTGGCCACCGCCGTGACCCGGGCCGAGGACCCACCCCGGATGGCCGAAGCAATGCGCCTGGCCGTGCAGGCCGGCCGGCACGCCCGGCTGGCCGGCCGGATCCCGCAACGCTTCTGGGCCCAAGCCTCCAGCCCTGCCCGCGACCCCTAACCCTGCCCCCGGCATGTCGCGCTCTCGTGCCCGGCGTGTCGCGCTCTCGTGCCCGGCATGTCGTGCTGTGGTGCGTCGCGTGGCCGAGCCCGAGGGTCAGGGTTGGGGTGCGCTGGCGCGGTGCTGTTGGGGGCTGATGCCGAGGACGCGTTTGAAGGCGGTGCTGAGTGCGAAGGAACTGCCGTAGCCGACCTGCCGGGCGATCGCGTCAAGAGTTGCGTCGGAGTCACGCAGCAGGTCGGCGGACAGAGCCAGCCGCCATCCGGTCAGGAAGGTCATCGGCGGCTCACCGACCAGGTCGGTGAATCGGCGGGCCAGCGCGGCGCGGGAGACGCCGGTGGCGGCGGCCAGCTCGGCAACGGTCCACGGGTGGGCCGGGTTGTGGTGCAGCAACCGCAGCGCTCGACCCACCACCGGGTCGTCGTAGGCGCGATACCACCGCGGCGTCTTGGCCCCCGGGCGGGCGAACCAGGCCCTGAGCACGGCGATCAGCAGCCGATCGAGCAGCCGATCCAGCACGGCTTCCTGGCCCGGGTGATCCTTGACGATCTCGTTGCCGAGCAACGGGATGAGAGGGCTCTCCCAGGCGGCCGCCGGCAGTGTCAGCAACGCGGGCAGCGCCCGCAGCAGCCGCTGGCTGACCTCACTGTCTAACTCATAAACGCCGACGAGCATGATCGTCGCGCCGTCCCGGCTGTTGCCCCACGTGCGGACGCCCATCCGCATCGTATGGGCCAGCTCCGCTCCGTCCGGGGTGACGCAGCGCTGCCCGGGGAGGATCAGAACCTGCGGCTGGGTAGCCGGGTCATCGGCGACCGAGTAGGGGTCTGGCCCGCGGGCGATCGCGACGTCCCCAGCACCCAGCCGTACTGCGTCGCAACGATCGGGAACCACCCAGGCATGGCCTCGCACCATGGCCATCAGGCACAGCGGTGCCCGGTCCTGGATCCGAATCGACCACGGCGCGTCCATCACACAACGCAACAGGAACGCACTCCGGGCTCTCGGCCCGTCCAGCAGGCCTGTCAGTGCGTCCACGGATCTCACCCTAGACGAACGGACATGAACTTGAGCCTCTCAGCGATGTGCCGTCTCGCCCGATTCGGCTTGGCTGAAGTCCATGACAACTGACAACGAACATGACTTTGGTTCTGGGCGGCACCGGTACCACCGGCCGCCGGGTGGCGAAGGGCCTGACCACGCGCGGGGTGCCGGTCCGACGCTTCGCCGAACGGGCGGTGCGCGGCGGCTGGTGCTGCTGTCTGGGCGGGGCGAGGAGCAGGCGCAGCGCGCCGAGCAGGTGCTGATGGAGTCCGGCGCGATCTGGACGGTCGTGCGGTCGGCGTTTTTCGCGCAGAACTTCAGCGAGACGTATTTCGTGGATTCGATCCGCAGCGGCGTGCTGGCGCTGCCTGTCGGGGACGTGGAGGAGCCGTTCATCGACGCTGACGACGTTGCCGACGTGGTGGTCGCCGCGCTGACCGAGCACGGGCATGAAGGTCAGCTTTACGAGGTGACCGGTCCCGCCCTGCTGAGCTTCGCCGACGCGGTCGCCCAGATCGCGAAGGCAGCCGGCCGGCAGCTCAGTTATCAGCAGATTTCAGTGCACCAGTTCGTGTCAGCGTTGGCCGCGGAGGGCGTGCCGGACGACCTGGTCGCGGTACTGACCGAAGTGTTCACGACCGTGCTGGACGGCCGTAACGCCTACGTGACCAACGGTGCGCACCGCGCCCTGGGCCGCCAGCCGCGGGACTTCGCCGACTTTGCGCGCTCCGCCGCCACCACAGGTGCCTGGACCGCGTAACAGGCCGACGTGCTAAGGAGGAACGACATGCTAGAGATGGTGCGGGGCGCGACGCTGGTCGCGGCCACGCTCACCAACGGTCTTCTCGCCGGGGTCTTCTACGCCTTCGCTGTTTCGGTCATGCTCGGTCTGCGTCAGGTGGATAACCGTACCTTCGTTGGCGCCATGCAGCAGATCAACGTGGCGATCGAGAATGGCTGGTTTCTCGCCAGCTTCCTCGGTGCGCCGGTGCTGGCCGCCTTGGCTACGGTGCTGCACCTCAGCGCGGGCCACCGGCACGCACTGCCCTGGATCGCGGCCGGGTTCGTGCTCGCCGCGGCGGCACTGATCATCACCGTCGCCGTCAACGTGCCACTGAACAACGCTCTCGACGCCGCGGGCGGGCCCGACCAGATCGCCGACCTCGCCGCGGTGCGGGCCAGCTTCGAGGCGGCCTGGGTCCGCTGGAACGTTGCCAGAGCCGTCACGTCCACCGCCGCGTTCGGCTGCTTCATCTGGGCTCTGGTGCTCTACGGGCGTACATCAGCAGCGTGATCCCAAGACCCCGGCGTGTCGCGCCACAGTGCTCGGCGTGTCGCGTTGCTCGGAGGGTCAGGATCGCGCCCGCAGCTCGGCGACCTCGGCACGTAACGCCCGTACTTCCTCCAGGATGGCTGCCGTGGCGACAGCGTCCTCCCGCTGGTGCTCGGCGACGTCGGCTTTCACCTCGGTGGCGACCTGTTCCTCCATCGCACGGACTACCACGGCGATGAACAGGTTCAGCACGGCGAAGGTGGACAACAACATGTAGATCACGAAGAAGATCCAGGCCAGCGGCTCGACGGCCATGGCGGCGCGGGCGATGTTCGCCCAGTCATCGGTGGTCATGACTTGGAACAAGGTGAACAGCGAGGTGCTGAGATCACCGAAGCGATCCGGCACGCCGTCGCCGAAAAGCTGGGTGGCCATCACCGCCGCGACGTAGAGCAGCAGCCCGAGCAGCGCCGCGATGGACGCCATTCCGGGCACCGCGGTGAGGAGTGCTGCGACCACCCCGCGCATGCTCGGTACCAGGGAGACCAACCGCAGCACCCGCAGGATCCGCAGTGCCCGCAGCACCGAGAACGCGCCGGTGGCGGGTATCAGGGCGATCCCGACGATGAGGAAGTCGAAGACGCTCCACGGGTCGCGGAAGAAGCGGGGCCCGTGGGCAACCAGCCGCAACACCAGCTCCACCACGAACACCGCCAGCGCCAGGCGGTCCACGGCATGCAGCAGCTCGCCGTACGCGGCGACCACCCGCTCGGAGGTCTCCAGCCCCAGCGTCACCGCGTTGAGCACGATCACCGCGACAATGAACCGCTGGAAACGGTCGCCGTCCACGAGCTTGCGCAGACGTTCCCGCCAGGTCATTGGCTCCTCCGCGATCGTGGTTGGATGCTGCGGAGTTGATCCTATTGGGTGACGACCAGGTGGGTGGCGCGATCGTCAGGCGCCAGATGGCGCCGGGCCGGTGATCGTCGACGCCGGCCACGATGGCTAGTCCAGCCCGGCGAGGTGGGCGGTGTCGTTGAAGCGGGTCAGCGTCCAGCGCTGCTCGCCGGTCTCCACCACCGGACTCGTCCACTCGGTGAGCGAGGTGTTCCCGATCGTCACGTCGAATCCCCGCCGTACCGGCAGGTTCCCCAGCGCCACCAGGGATCCTTCGATGACGCCGCCATGGCACACGATGACCACCGTGGCACCGGCGTGCTCGGTAGCGGCACCGGCCAGCGCCGCCTGTACCCGGGTGAGGAATGTCGCCACGCTCTCGGCACCCGGTGCCAGCGGCCGGAAGTGATCGCGTGAGTGCTCCTCCGGCCGGTAGCGCTCCCGGAACTCCTCCCAGGACAGGCCATCGGCCTCACCAAGGTGGAGCTCACAGAAGTCACAGTCCTGCTTGACCTCCAGCCCGCCCAGGGCTGGCGCGACGATCACGGCGGTTTCCACGGCGCGCGCGAGCATGCTGGTGAGCAGCACCGACGTACTCGCCAGCTCGCCAGTCCTGACCAGCCGGTCCGCCAGCGCCTGTGCCTGGCGCCGACCCCGCTCCGTCAAACCCCGGCAGCCGCTATGCCCGCCCATCATCCGATCGAGGGTCGCGCGGCTCTCGCCGTGCCGGACGAGCACCAGCCTCGTCACCGGATCCATGCGCGACACGATACGGACTTGCATTCCGCCTGAGCGCTGAAGCGCACGTCGCTGCTCCCGACAGCCTCCGCGTGAGTCTCTGGTATCCGGTGAACGTGGTCGGGCCGTGCAAGGGGCAGGCGGCGACGCGGTCAAACTCCTGGAGGCGTTCGACGCCGTGCGGTCACTGCTACTGGCTCCCTGCTAAGAGACGGTCAGGGAACCCGTCATGTAATTGTGGAACAGGCAGTGAAACGGGTATGTCCCGCGCTGTGTGGGTGCGGTGAAGGTGGTGGTGTTGCCCCGGGACACGTTACCGGTGTTGAATACCCCGTTATCGGCCGTGATGGTGTGGATCGCCAAGTCATCGTTCCGCACCGTTACCGTCGCCCCAGGCGGAACCGTGAAGTTCGTCGGAACGAAACCGAAATTCTTGATCACCACCATTACTTGTGCCGCCGTCTCGACCGCGACTGACGCGGGCGGCGAGATCTTCGGGCCGGGTGGTCCGCAGGCGGTGAGAAGTACTGCGCAGAGGACCATCGTGAGTGCTGCGCTCCGGCGGTGGCGAGCGAGGAGCTGACGAGCGAGTGGCGGGACTCGCAGGCGAAAAGCGACCCTGTAGCTGGAAGAATCACGGTGAGCCAGCATCATCCATTAATAGCAGTTACGTGATCAGATTCCCATGGGACGAGTCTGGATATCCCGGACGAAGGCGCCAAAACGGGGAGACTGGACCTACTCCTGCGCCGAGCGGATAAGCGTGGGCGACCGCCTGCTCAATGTAGCGCTTGGCGAACCCTACAGCAGCCGGTACCTCGGCGCCGCGGGCCAGGGCCGAGGTGATCGCTGCGGCCAGGGTGTCACCGCCACCATGGGTATGCGGGGTGGCCTGCCGGGGACCGGTGAACGCGGTGAAGTCGCTGCCGTCGTAGAGCAGATCCAGGCATTCGGGGTCCTCTCGCAGGTGCCCGCCCTTGACCAGCACCCAGCGCGGTCCGAGCGCATGCAGCGCGCGGGCCGCCTGGTACTGCTCCGGACGTGACCGGACGTCTATGCCGACGAGCAATCGCACCTCGTCCAGGTTCGGGGTCACCAGGGTGGCGCGCGGAAACAGCTCCGAACGCAGCGCGGCCAGCGCATCGACGGCCAGCAGCGGATCGCCGTGCATCGTGGCCGCCACCGGGTCGACCACCAACGGTGTGGCAGCACCGATGCCCACCTCGTCGCACACCTGCGCCACCGCGGAAATGATCGCCGCGCTGGCCAGCATGCCGGTCTTGGCCGCAGCCACCCCGATATCGGTGGCCACCGCCCGCACCTGGTCGGCCACAGTGGACGGTGGGATCTCCACGATACCGGTGACGCCCACCGAGTTCTGCACGGTCACCGCGGTCACCGCGACGCACCCGTGCACGCCGCAGGTGGTGAAGGTGCGCAGATCGGCCTGCAGGCCTGCGCCACCACCCGAGTCCGACCCCGCGATGGTCAGTGCGACAGGAGGCCCAAGAGGGGACACAGCCGGTCACGATCGAGCCACGGGCAGGTACACCTTCCCGCCGGCTGCGGTGAACTCGTCGGACTTCTCTTTCATCCCTGCCTCGATAGCCTCCACTGTGGACAGTCCGTGCTCGGCCGCATAGGCCCGGACGTCGGCGGAGATACGCATCGAGCAGAACTTGGGCCCGCACATCGAGCAGAAATGCGCGGTCTTCGCAGGTTCGGCCGGCAGGGTCTGGTCGTGGTAGGACCGCGCGGTGTCCGGGTCCAAGGCCAGCGCGAACTGGTCGTGCCAGCGGAACTCGAACCGGGCCGCCGACAGCGCGTCGTCCCAGTCCTGCGCGCCGGGATGGCCCTTGGCCAGATCGGCGCTGTGTGCGGCGATCTTGTAGGTGATCACGCCGGTCTTCACGTCGTCGCGGTCGGGCAGGCCCAGATGCTCCTTGGGGGTGACGTAGCAGAGCATCGCGGTGCCCGCCTGCGCGATCATTGCCGCGCCGATCGCCGAGGTAATGTGGTCATAGGCCGGCGCGATGTCCGTCGCCAGTGGACCCAGGGTGTAAAACGGCGCCTCGTCGCACCACTCCTCCTCCAGCCGCACGTTCTCGACGATTTTGTGCATGGGAACGTGCCCGGGGCCCTCGATCATCACCTGCACGTCGTGGCGCCGCGCGATCTGGGTCAGCTCCCCCAGCGTCTTGAGCTCAGCGAGCTGCGCTTCATCGTTGGCGTCGGCGATGGAGCCCGGGCGCAGGCCATCACCCAGGGAGAACGTGACGTCGTAGCGGCGCAGGATCTGGCAGAGTTCCTCGAAGTTCTCGTACAGGAACGACTCGCGATGGTGCGCCAGGCACCAGGCCGCCATGATCGACCCGCCGCGGGAGACGATACCGGTCACCCGATGGACGGTCAGCGGCACGAAGCGCAGCAGCACCCCCGCGTGCACGGTCATGTAGTCGACACCTTGCTCCGCCTGCTCGACGACAGTGTCCCGGTAGACCTCCCAGCTCAGCGCCGCCGGGTCACCGCCGCAGCGCTCCAGGGCCTGGTAAATCGGCACGGTGCCGACCGGGACGGGGGAGTTGCGCAGCAGCCACTCCCGGGTCTCGTGGATCCTCTTGCCGGTGGACAGATCCATGATCGTGTCCGCGCCCCAGCGGGTGGCCCACACCATCTTGTCCACCTCCTCCTCGATCGAGGAGGTGACCGCGGAGTTACCGATATTGGCGTTCACCTTCACCAGGAACTTCTTCCCGATGATCATCGGTTCAGACTCGGGGTGCCGGCGGTTGGCGGGGATCACCGCGCGGCCGTGGGCCACCTCGGCCCGTACCAGCTCGACATCGACGCCCTCCCGGACCGCGATGAACTCCATCTCCGGGGTGACGATCCCGGCCCGGGCCCAGGCGAGTTGGGTCTGCGGCCTGATTGCCGGCTCGGCCGGCGGTGGTTCACGATCTGTGATCCACTGTGCGCGCAGCCGGGGAAGTCCCTCGCGGACATCGATGGTGGCGTCTGGGTCGGTGTAGGGACCCGAGGTGTCGTAAAGATCGACGTGCTCCCCATTGGTCAGGTCCACCCGGCGGACAGGGACTCCCGTCCCGTCGCCCATCTCGCGGTAGACCTTCCGCGACCCGGTGATGGCACCGGTGGTCACCGTGGGCTCGATGGTGCGATCGTGCAACGTGCTCATGGACTTGCTCATGACACAGCCTCCCTACGCCGGCATTACCCGGACAGGTTCTGCGGTCGGCAGCCCCGGGACTCCTGTCCAGCTGCCCTCTCAGCCCGCTTCGGCGCGAGCTCCCGCGTGTTCACTTGACCCGCTCGACCGTAGTGCTCCTGAGCGTGTGCCCGCAAAAGGTGCTCCAGTGACGGGTCGATCGTGATACCGTTAGTATTCGGTTTGTCGCTAAGAGTGACAAACTAGGTTCGGGGGATCAATGTGGAATATTTCCAACCCAGGTCAGCGAGTTCACACTACGCGGCGCCGTGTTGTCGTGGTCGGGCAGGGTTATGTGGGCCTGCCGCTGGCAATGCGGGCCGTGGAAGTCGGTTTCGACGTCGTCGGTTTCGACATCGACAAAACCCGCATCGATTGCCTGCGCAAGGCCGAGACGTTCATCGATGACATCACTGACAAGGATCTCGCACTCGCGGCGAGCACCGGACGATACCTGCCCACCGACGACCCGGCAGCGTTGGCCGGCTTCGACGTCGCGGTCGTCTGCGTCCCGACCCCCTTGCGTGATGGTGCACCCGATCTGAGCTACGTCGAGGCGGCCGCGACCACCATCGCCCGGCATATCACGCCTGGATCCTGCGTTATCCTCGAGTCCACGAGTTATCCCGGTACCACCGAGGAGATATTCGTCCCGATCCTCGAAACCGGTTCGGGACTGCGTGCCGGGTCCCAATTCTGCGTCGGTTACAGCCCTGAGCGTATTGACCCGGGAAACGAGATCTGGCGTTTCCACAACACCCCGAAGATCATCGCAGGGGTCTGCGAGGGCTCATTGCAGGCGTTGCAGGACTTCTACGGTCGGCTTGTCGAGCGAACGATACCGGTGTCCGGGCCCCGGGAGGCTGAGCTGGCCAAGCTGCTGGAAAACACGTTCCGGCACGTCAATATCGCTTTGGTCAACGAGCTCGCGATGTACTGCCACGGCCTCGGCCTTGACGTGTGGTCGGTGATCGACGCGGCCGCCACCAAACCTTTCGGATTCATGAAGTTCACCCCCGGACCAGGGGTCGGCGGCCACTGCCTGCCGATCGATCCTTCATACCTGTCTTGGCAGGTCAAACGGTCTCTGGGGCACGCCTTCCGCTTCGTCGATATCGCCAACGACGTCAACGATCACATGCCCGACTATGTGGTCTCCCGCGTGGTCGCCCATCTCAACCAGCAGCGGAAGTCGGTCAACGGCAGCAGGATCCTGCTCGTGGGGTTGGCCTACAAGCGGAACTCACGGGATACCAGGAAATCGCCGGCGATCGCCATCGCCAGGAACCTCGATGCTCTCGGAGCCGATCTTCGAGCGATCGACCCGCTCGTCGCCGTTGACGAGATCCCGAGTTTTATCCGTATGGTGTCCTGCGTGTCGTGTCAGGTTATCGACAGCGATCTGGTCGTCGTACTCGCCGATCACGACGTGATTGACTGGGAGCTTTTCGAACAGCATGCCGACCGGGTCCTGGACACCCGCAATCGGCTGCGCTCGAACGCGGCGGCTCGGCTCTAGCGCTGACCGTGACGAATACAGATCTGCTCCCCGCGCGGGCCGGTGTCCATCCCGCTCTTGGATGGTCACTGTCATATCCACCCCTACATATCCACCCCTGACGTGCTGTGGGCAGTTATCTATCGGGCGTCGCGCGAGCCGTGTTTCTTCTTTCCTCTTGCCTTTTTTCTTGCCGGGGAACGTCCGGCGCAGGCATGTCGTCCCACACCCGCGGGTTGAGCAATTGTGGCGGCTGCTCCCCGCGCATGACCTTGACGACGATTTCCGCCGCCAGCGCCGCGCTCGCGGCCCAGACGCCGCGGGTGTTCGCCGCGCTGTGCGGGGTGAGGACGACGTTGTCCAGCTCGGCCCAGCGCGGATCGGTCATCGGTTCGGTGGTCCAGGCGTCGATGCCGGCGCCAGCGATCTGCCCGGATTTCACCGCGGCATAGAGAGCGTCCTCATCGACCAGATTGCCGCGGCCAGTGTTGATCAGGAAAGCGGTGGACTTCATCAGCGCCAGCTTCGCCGCGTCGACGACCCGCTCGGTCTCGGGCATCGCCGGCAGGTGCAGCGTCACGAAGTCGCTCTGGGCGAAGACCTCGTCCAGCCGCATCAGCTCGATGCGGTGCTCCTCGACGAACTCCATGACGGGATAGGGCTCGTGGGCGATCACCGTCATGTCGAAGCCGAGCCCTCGCCGGGCCACTGCCCGGCCGATACGCCCGAGCCCGACGATACCCAGCGTCGCGTGCCACATGTCGACGCCGCGTTGCGGCTGCCACTCGCCGCGCCGCATGGCCCGATCATGCCGGGAGATCCCGTGCGCCAGGTCGATCATCAACCCGATCGCATGGTCGGCGACGCCCCCGTCGCTGGCGCCCGGGATGGTGGCGACGAGCACTCCGCGCTCGGTGGCCGCGTCGACGTCGACGGTGTCGAAACCCACCCCGAAGCGCACCACCAGGCGCAGCTGCGGGCAGGCGTCGAACACCTCAGCGGTGTAGAGCTCCTGACCCGCGATGGACGCCGCACAGCCGGCCAGGCTGTCGATCACGTCCGCCGTCGGGGTGGCCCGCCGTCCCGATCCGCAGCGCAGCTCCAACCCGGCGGCGTGCAGCCGGGCGGGAATCTCCCCGAGTTCCTCGGCCGGTCGCGTCAGGTTCACCGCAACCATCGCCATGCTCGAAGCACCTCCAGCCCTGGTGGCGCCCCCTACCTGCACAACATGGTAATTCGCCGGAAGCGCCGCCGTTACGCCTTTCGGGTGGAGCTGGGGAGCATCGCGCGCCGTCAGCCCTGCAGGACGGCGAATGGCTGGCGCGGAGCAGGTTAGATTCGGTGGGTGGCGGACAATCATCAGGTAAGGGTGAGCGGACCAGTCGAGCCGGAGGGCGAGGAGCGGCTGGAGGATGGCATTGCCTTGTGTTTGTCCGGTGGTGGGTATCGGGCAATGCTTTTTCATGTGGGCTCGTTATGGCGGCTCAACGAGCTCGGTTACCTTCCCAAACTGGCGCGGATTTCCAGTGTTTCCGGCGGCTCTATCACCGCTGCCACTCTCGGCCTGCACTGGAGCCGCCTCGACTTCGACAGTCGTGGCGTGGCGAACAACCTTCGCGAGGAGTTCGTCGGCCCGATCCGCAATCTCGCTGGCAAGACGATCGATGTGGGATCGGTCCTGCAGGGCATCTTCACCCCGGGCACCGTGGCGGACAAGGTGACGGCCGCCTACCGCAAGCATCTCTTCGGCAAAGCCACCCTCCAGCAGCTGCCGGACGAGCCGCGCTTTGTGATCAATGCGACCAACTTGCAGACTGGTGCGCTTTGGCGGTTCTCGAAACCGTACATGGCCGACTATCAGGTCGGCAGAATTCTCAATCCCACGGTGGAACTCGCGGTGGCGGTGGCCGCGTCATCCGCATTCCCGCCGGTCCTGTCACCGCTGCGGCTGACGGTTGACCCGGAGGCATTCGAGGTGGAATCGCGCGGCCCGCTGTACGCGCCACCCTTCTCTTCTGAGGTGGTGCTCAGCGACGGCGGCGTGTACGACAATCTTGGCCTGGAGACGGCCTGGAAGCGCTACCGGACGATCCTGGTCAGCGACGGGGGAGGCCAGATGCAGCCGGAGGGGGAGATCGCGAGCGACTGGGCCCGGCACGCCATCCGGGTTAACTCGGTGATCGACAATCAGGTGCGGAACCTGCGTAAGCGGCAAACGATCGCTGGATTCCAACGCAACGACCGCCATGGGACGTATTGGGGCATCCGCACTCCGCTCGCGGACTACGGTCCACCGGATGGCAGCCTGGATTGCCCTGCGGAGCAGACCGCGCTGCTCGCCGCAGTCAAGACGCGGCTCGAGGACATGGATGACGTGCTCCAGCAGCGCTTGATCAACTGGGGCTACGCCGTCACTGATGCCGCGATGCGTCGCTGGCTGGAGCCGGCTGCGCAACCGCCCCCGGGCTTTCCTTATGCGCAGGCCGGGATCGGCTAGACCAGCAATGGACCTTGACGGACAATTCATCCGGCCGCCCGTCTTCCGCAGGCTCCGCGTGTTCGCCGTGGATCCGGGCAACACCGCCCGTTTCGAGACCGCTGTGCTCAACGAGGCGACGGTGCAGATTCCCTGGGAAGAGCTGCGCCCGGGCCCGGATGGCGAGTATCTCGTCGTCATCGACGAGGACAAAGCGGGCAACAAGCGGAACCCGCCGGTCGACCTCGACCATCCGGAGCTGCTCGCCCAGGACGGGCTCCCTCCTTCGGACGGCAATCCCCAGTTCCGCCAGCAAATGGTCTACGCGGTGGCGATGAAGACCATCCGCAATTTCGAGAATGCGCTAGGGCGCAGGGCGCACTGGCCACCCCTGCGAGATGGCGATCACACGGGCTCATCCTACCGGCGGCAGCTCGCGCTCTACCCACATTTCGAGGTCGTGCCCAACGCTTATTACGTGGAGGGCACGGGGTTGTGCTTCGGCTACTTCTTGGGTCAGCCTGATTCCCCGCTTGCCGGGACCTGGGTGTTCACCTGCCTTTCCCAGGACATCATCACACACCAGATCACTCATGCGTTGCTGCGTGGCATGAATCTCGAATTCGACGCCGCAGGCGACGACATGGCACTGCATGAGGCGTTCGCGGACCTCGTTGCACTGTTCCAGCACTTCGGAGACAGTGACGTGCTCCGCGAACAGATCAGCGCGGTGCGCGGCGATCTCGATGAGCGCAATCAGCTGGGTGTGGTCGCCCTGCAGATGGGCCAGGCGGTCGGCCAGCCGAACGGGATCCGAGATGCGCTCGGCCGGGTTGACGCCGAGGGGCGCTGGCAGCCGCGCCGGCCGGATCGGCTGGCATACCAGACCATCACGGAGCCCCATCAACGTGGCGACATCCTGTTGGGCGCCGTGTTCGATGCCTTCAAGAAGATCTACGGATCGCGTGTCGCGGACCTGCGTCGTATCGCATCGCGAGGCACCGGGATTCTCCCGGCCGGGCGCCTGCACCCGGACCTCATCAGCCGTCTGAGCCGTGAGGCGTCGGAGATCGCACAACGGGTACAACACGTGTGCATCCGCGCGTTGGATTACCTCCCGCCGATTGACGTCACGTTCGGGGATTTCCTGCGGGCGCTCATCACTGGCGACTACGACCTGTTCCCGAC
>JBOHFW010000394.1:0-9406 GCA_050699835.1 Pseudonocardiaceae bacterium
TTCCAGGCCCGAACCGGCCGGGCGCCGCAGCTACGGGACGATGGCCTGCGCCCACGCCGTCCAGGCAGCGGCCGCCTCATCACGAGCGACCTCATAGGCGCCGTAAGCGTCCTGCCAGGCCACGAACGCGGCGCGCTCCGCCTCAGCCGCCTCCTGCACCAGCTGCTCGATACGCCGGTATGCGGCCTCACGCTGTGGTGCATCGCCGATCACCGGGGCGCTCATGACGCACCTGCCGTGGTAGCCCTGGCTGTACCCGCTGGGGTGGCCGGTACTGGGACGATCCTCTCCGCGCGGAATGCCACCCCGCCCCGGCCGTCGATGTTCCACGGGAACGCCACCAGCTTGTCCACCGTGACGAGCTGCCGCGTGGTGACCCGGGGCTCCCCGGCGGTGGTGACCTTGATGACCTCCGCGCCCGTGCCATCCATCGCGACCAGCTCAGTCACATGCAGCGGCGCGCCGGTCTCCCGGTCCGACTTCTGCCGGCCGTCATTGTCATTCTTGGGCTGCGGAGCCCGGGACACCACGAACTCCATACCCTCGGTTCTGATTTCCAACTGCATTGTTTGCTGTTCCTCCAGATCGGTCGTTACGGGCCGTTCGACCCGCACGCCAATCAAACGGCGAAACGCATGCTCCGAGGGGGTCCGAAAGCTAGTCCCGAACTAGTCCGTTGCTAGTCCCGAAATCCGCGGCTGGCGGGTAAGCTCACCACGCGGCAGCGGAGGGAGCCAGTCAGTGAGAACTGCAATCGCAGGTCAATGCGCGCACTGTGGTGCGGCGCTGAGCCGGTACAACCCGGACTCGGTATGCGCGAGCTGCCATCGCTCTGAGGAGGCTAGTTCAGCTGCGGGGCAGTGGCTTAGCCGACCGACCGGTGTAGCAGCCGACGACAGCGGGCCGGTCCTGCGGGCCTGGCGCGCGTCGGCGGGCTCCAGCCAGGCGCAGACGGCGAGGCTGCTCGGGATGACGCAGCAGAATCTCAGCCAGATCGAGAACGGCCGGCAGGCGATGTCATACGAGCAGCGGCAGCGAGCCGTCTCCGTGCTCGGTATCTCCCCTGAGGATCTCGGTTTGTCACCGGGCCGGCCACACGCCGAGCTGGACGGCGCCGTCGCGGTCGACCAGGCCCGGTGGCGTCAGGAGCGCCGCTGGCTCAACCAGCACCGATCCGAACTGGCCCGGCTCGCAGCCGAGCTGTACCCGGCAGAGCACCGAGTACCAGACACGCCATTGATCGCCGGGCCTGGCTGGATCCCCGACCAACCGGCCGAGCTGCGCTCGCTGCGGTTGACTCTTGACGAGCAGCCCCACGCGGTCGCCATCGACGGCAGTGAAGCCGAGACGCTTCCCACCCGTCCGCTGTGCGCGCCGGGCCAGTGGTTCGACCGGTACACCTCCGCCATCCGGCATCTTGACCCTCCGCGGCTGTTCGAATCCCGGCCGAGCTATCGCCTGCTCAGCGGCCACCCCGGCCCGGATGCGCTCCACTTTGGACTAGCCGCGTACTTCGACAAGATCGACGTGTCCGAGGCGCTCGGTCACGAGCTGGCCATAGCCTGCCTCCGCGAGCACGACGGCACCCCCCGCTCCGCCGAGTCACTGCGCGAGGCGCTGCCGTTCCGGGCGCTGATCGGTGACCCGTTCGACCCGGGCCGCCGGGCGATCATCCCCGCGGTGACGACGCTGACGATCCGGCTACGCCGATACCCAGCTGAGCCGAGTTTCCTGCTGCATTGGCGTGATCCGGCCAAGGTCGCCACCGCCGCCGGGGTGTACGACGTGATCCCAGCCGGTGAGTTCCAACCGGCCAGCATCGCCCTATGGGACCGGCGCAACGACTTCGATCTCTGGCGCAACATCGTCCGGGAGTACTCCGAGGAGCTGCTCAGCACACCCGAACACGATGGCACCCGAACCAAACCAATCGACTACCAGGCCTGGCCGCTCTACCGCGACCTGGAGGACGCCCAGGCGGCCGGCGCGGTGGTCCCGTTCGTGCTCGGTCTCGGACTCGACGCGCTGACCCTGGCGGCGACGATCCTCACCGTTGTCGTCATCGATGACGACGTGTTCACCCGTGCTTTCGGGGCTGCGACCCGCTACAACGAGGAAGGCGAAATCGTCGCGATCGGGGACGGCCGGGCCACCGAGGGAATCCCGTTCACTGAGGAAGCGGTACGCCGGATCCTCAGCTCCGAGCCGATGGCCTCACCGGGGGCCGCCTGCCTGGCCCTCGCCTGGCGCCACCGCGACCGCATACTCGGCCTATAGCCGTCCCACCGCAGGAACGAGAAAGCCCTGACCAGCAAGCTCACCGACAGCGAACAACAGTGGTTACGCGTCCGGAATCACCTGCTCGAACACCGCTACGAACTCGCCGTCTCCGCTGCCCGCAGCTACCCGAACTCAGCAGCGGTCGAAGGAACACCGCTGCTCAGCACCCCAACCTGGCTGCCGAATGCTCCCATCGCGCTCGACGACATCAAGCTGCAGTACACACCCGAAGCGGCATTTAGCGGCATCACGGGCACTGAGCCGGTCATCCGGCGCCTCCTGCCCGTCCGGGCCAATGGCAGGAGATACCGCACCTATTCCGAAGCCGTCGCCGCACTCGCCGCACCCCGAGTCCTCGACAACCGCGCCACGTACCGCCTGCTAGCCGCCGACCTGCAATCAACCGCTCACATGGTATTCGGTGCTGGTAGCTACTTCGACGGCATCGACGTAGGCGACGCCGCCGCACACGAATTCACCGCCGCGCAACTCGGCGAAATCCCGGCACACGATCTCCGGACCGCGATCGGCGATCCCTGCGACCCAGCCCGACGCGCCGGGAACGTGGCCCTCAGCACGCTCACCCTCCGGCACGACCGAACGACAGGTGCGGCGACGTTCCCGCTGCACCGCCGCGACGGCGCCAAGGTCGGCCATGCCGGGGGTCTGTATCAGGTCTTGCCAGTGGGCGTATTCCAACCGGCCGGCGAGGAACTGTGGAACGCCGAGAACGACTTCTCACTGTGGCGCAGCGTCCTCCGCGAACTAGCCGAAGAGCTGTGCGGGACAACCGAGGACTACCAAACCGGCCGCGGACCAATCGACTACCGCGCCTGGCCCTTCGCCGACCGCCTGACCCGGGCCCTCGGCTCCGGGCAGGTTCGAGCGTTCTGTCTGGGTATCGGGGTTGATCCGCTCACCTTCGCCACCGACATCCTGACCGTCGTCACGATCGACGCACCACTATATGACGAGCTATTCGGCCAGGTCGCCGACACCAACTCCGAGGGATCGATCATTCCCGCTCTGCCCTTCACTGCGGCAACCGTGCAGCGGTACGCCGACAACGAGCCCACCCAAGCCGCGGGCGCGGGCCTGCTGCGGCTGGCGTGGCGGCACCGTTCAACCCTGCTCAGCTGACGATAAGCCTACGGCGCGTTAGCAACGACCCATTGCGACAGTTCTGGTCAATGCCGGTGTCGCCATCACCACTTGCGCCCAGCCACCCGACACCGGCCAGGGGCTGGCATAATGGTAGGCCGTCCCGCCAAGCCGGCACGAAACCGTCCTTGACCCTTGACTCGCATGTTGGTTCTCACCTGGTGGCAGAGGGTGTGCTACGTGCGGTGATCACCGACAACCCCCTGACATGGTCGGGGTGAGAGGATTTACCTTGAACCGGCCGGTCGTTTCATCAACCATCAACCTGATGCCATCAGCAATAGGACTTAATTACTGAAAGATGACTAAACGGATGAATGTGTCTTATTGGATCTACTGTTAACCCGTTTGGCGGTTGAAGTTCACCATTTCGTGGCATCTAATTGGCCTTATTGATCGCATTGAGTGCTGTTCGGTCTGCAGTCGGCACCCGATATGGTGATATGTTGCAGTCGGCTGGATTCAAGGAGTGAGTACATGAGACGTGTCCGGCCGATGCTGCTCGCACTGATATCCGCGATGGTGGTCTTGGCGTCTATAGCGGTATCACCATGGCACGGCGCAGCTGCGTCCGCAGCGTCGGCGCCAGCAGGGGGCGTTTGGGTTAATCCACCATCGAATAACTTTCAGGTCGGGGTCGACGGAGTCATGATTCTTGAGGCCCGCGCATATTCACACGTTTCAGGTCAGCCTGTACATCACGTCAATTTCACCGCTACATGGCGGGGGGCTGGCTGGCAGACAGTTACTACACAATATCAACCTTGGCATGAAGATCGGTACGCATACAAGTGGAACATGAAGGCCGCTGGTGTTCCAGCGCTAACTCCCGTCACCATCAGCTTTGATGTTTACCTCATTGAGAACCAAGCTGATCGTAGTATGCGGAATCAGTCGCCCCACGGAAAGCGTACCGTTCAATGGGGATTTGCATGTGTTCACGATCCTATTACCGGTGGCTGTAATGGATAGGACCATGCGGCCGACTGGTGGGACAAATACCGGCGGGACTACAACGAGGCCCACGAGGACCTGAGGGGGCCCAGTGTGGCGAGGGTGCCGATTCCGTCCTGTTACCGGTGCACACGAGCTGATCGCGATGGTCCCCCGAACAGGACGGGGTACTGTAGCAGCGACCGGCTCCTCTACTCTACTGATTCGCTAGGGTCGGCCGGCGCGTCGGTTCCGGGGGGCAACTCAAGCCGAATTTCATTATCGGTCAGGCGGTCAATTGCCTGCACGTCAGGTTTTGTTACGAGGTCGACCAGTTCGTGAGGTGGTACATGCAGGCGTCCTCTTCTAGCTTCGCCGACTAGCCATTCCGAGAGGTCTGCGTGGGCGCCTGAACGACGAGCGTCGTGCTCTGCCTGTGCCGCATGAGCAGAGCCGATGCGGCGGGTGTGGCTCCAATCGCGAACCAATCGAAGTATGAAGATAACCCCGAGCAGCAAGAAGCCAGGACCGCCGAGTACCACTTCGATAGGGTTTCGATAATCGATGCGGACGACATCAGTTTGAGTTCCGAGAGATCTTAGGGCGTGCGCGTCGGCAAGCGTCGCAAGGAGGTCCGTTGGATATGCAAACGGGAATCGGCCAGAACGTAGTCGGAAGTACCCGATTTCAAGCCACTCTTCTAACGCAAGTACATCACGCTGTGAATATCCAAACTGAGTCGCTTCTTGCTCTATGAATCGGAGGCCTTCCCGCCTGGCTCGGTATAACAGTTGGCGGCTCGCGTCGTGGCGCGCAACAACGTCGCCCCACCGTTCACCAAGGTCGACAACGGTGCCGAGGTCGTCAAGATGGAGGCTCAAGTTTTCGAGCCGTGACGATGGCCCGAGATTGGCGTGCCACGTCAAGCTGACCCGATCGCCTGATGCGGGTGGCTGTAGACCAGGCAAACGCGGTAGAGGATCCACATGTAACACAATCGCAGAAGTTGTGATCGCTGTTACGGTTGCTACTGACTCCTCGTCGGCGCACAGCGAGCGGAGGTTCGCATTGCACGCGGTGACGGTTATAAGGGCTGCAGCCAGCTCACAGTGCGCAAGTCCGTACTGCTTGTACGCCGGTCCTCCGGCGTTCAAGCCTCAGCTAGCGCCTCCGCACGCGGTGTGGGTGGCAGCCGCTGCCGACAAGTACGGCTTGTACAGCTACCGCTTGTTAGCTCGCAGACCCCGTGAGCCATCACGCTCCTCTCCTAGCGCTCGGCCGCACCAGCCGGACCGGGCCCGCAGCCGCAGGGAGGTGCTCAGTCGTGACCGCCGATGTCGAGCGCCCCCGTTTGCGTGAGCTGCGCACCGAGCTCGGCTGGACGCAACAGGAGCTCGCCGAGCGACTGGCGCACCTGGCATGGATGGAACGCCGCGAGCGCGTCGGGGTCAACGCGGATATGGTCGCCAAGTGGGAACGCGGTGCGAAGGGCATCGGCCCCAGGTACCGGGAGTTGCTGTGCCGCCTCTTCGGCGTGACGCCTGATCAGCTTGGTCTCAAGAACACTTCCGCCGTCACCGGAGGCACCCGGTCACGGATCGATGACCAGTCGCTCGTGGCGATGTTGGATAACGCCGCTGGCCTGCTTGACCAGCTCGGCACCGCCGGGACTGCGCTCGCCCCGCACATGCTGCATGCGTGGAAAGACGCGGTCACCACCCGGCGCACCATGCTCGGCCTGCTCGACCCCAGCGCCACCGACCCCGTCGGGCATGCCCGCGCCGCGACCGCCACTGTGGCCGACTTGGAGCAGCTCGCCGAGCGCTACCACGCCCTCTACGAGAGCGCCGACCCTGCCGCTTTGCTCACCTCGGTGACCGCCCACGTGCACATGGCGCAGGACGCCCTGCGCCACGACCACAGCGCCGATGAGCGGCGTCGGCGGCTGCGGAACCTGGCCGAGGTGGCGATCCTCGCTGGCCGACTCGCCGCCGAGGATCTCGGCAACGCCATGTCGGGCCGCGCCTACTACAGCCTTGCTCTCGACACTGCCCGCGAAGCAGCAGACGATCAACTCACCGCCATCGCCCACGGACACGCCGCCCAGCTCGCTGCCCACGAAGGTTTGACCACTGCTGCGCTGGATCACCTCACCACAGCCCACGAACACGCCCGGGCTACTCCGGTCATAGCGTCCTGGCTGGCTGCCATTGAGGCCACCATCCGTGCCGACCGAGGCGATCACTCCGCAGCGCGCGAGGCCATCGACCGTTCCCGCGCCGCGCTCAGCCAGGCCGGCCGCGCCGCTCCCACGTCGTTTCATCACCGCAGCGCTACGCACGTGACCGCCGCGAGCGGCCACGCCTTCCTCAAAGCCGGCGACGACAACGGCGCACGCGAAGCGCTCACCGCAGCGCTCGAGTCGACTCAGATCCCGCGCCGGCAACGCGCGCTGATCCTGATCGATCTCGCCACAGTGGAACTGAACAGCGGAAACCTTCCGGAGGCGTGCTCCCACGCCACCCAGGCCGCGACTCTCCTGCATCAGGTTGCCTACGCCGTCGGCGCCGCCCGCCTGCGCGTATTCCGCGCCGCTGCGCAACGGCCCCTACCCAGTGGCGCGCTTCGTGCCCTCGACGAGCACCTAACCCACATCGCGGCCTGACAAAAACCCCGCTCGGCCGACCCCGGCCGCCGGGAGCCAAAGCGGAAGATGCGCTAGCTCACCGCTCATCGACGACGTGGTGCCCAGCTGGCCGCCGGGAGCGAGCGTCGGGGGCCGCCCGCTGCCACCGGCGACCAGCCGGGGTCTGGTGTCCGATCGGCGCATCCGCGCTCATCGCGCGATTAGCCCTCATCGCGGCGGCCAGCCGGGCAGCCCGCGCATCGGCCCGGCCCGGTGAGGGCAGCTGGATCGTCATCGGCCGCTGCTGGGCGCGGGGAACGCGCAAGCGTGCGGGTGCCGGGTAGCCGAGCGTGGGAGCATCAGCATGATCCGGGTGCACCAGATCCAGCAATGCCCGCACCGCACGGTCCGGCGCAGCCTCATAGGCCCAGACCACCACGTCCGGGGCGAAAATGTCCACCTTGCGCCCCCGTTTCGGCACTCTCGCAGTGATCACCCGTTCGAAATCCAGGACCGTCAGCACATCCACATAATCAGCCCACTCATAGGTCGCGACCAGCGCGTTCGGTGCCGCTTTGGGCCCACAGCAATAGAGCGTGAACCCATCAGTAACCACATCGATCAGCAGCTCTTCGACCACAGCGGTGAAGATCACTTCAGCCCGATCACTCGCCGATGGGCTCATACCCCAGCCACTCCCCGAAAAGGTGGTACAGCGCGGTCGCGGCCTGCTCATCGAGCCGCAGCACGCAGCAGTTCCCCAAGTGGGGGTTTAACACGATGAACCCACCCTCTTTGATCACCAACAGATTGGTGAAGCCCGCCGCGCCATGGGCCTGGCAGGTCGTCATCAGCACCCGGCGGTGGCTCCTGGGGGTCGAGCTGGTGACGGGGTGGGCACTGGTTGCCGGTGGTTCAGCAGAAGGACTGCTCACGACCTCACCGGCCTAGCAATCGACGCGCCGGACCGCTCTCGTTCGACCTCTTCCGCGGCACGACCGACATGAACTGATCGAACCGGCATGGCAGCACCGCTGGAAGGTCCCCCGGCTAGTCCGTCGCGACCATCCTCTCTAGTCCCCGACCCTCCCGAGTGCCTCCGGCGGCCAGGGCGCTGCCCTGGACCCGGCGACCGCTTCGGGAGGGGTGGGAGAGCAGGACGGGCGGGGCTCTCCCTCGCGGCGCACCGATGGCTACCCGATGCCGCAAGGCCAAGCCGCTGACGCGGTCGGCTACGCCGAGCCTTGCCCCACCGGGTGAATCGATGCCTGCGCCGCGAGGGAGACCCCCACCTCAGCGAACCGCTACGAGTTACGATATGAAACTAATAGATACGATAATGTTGACAGAACAAAACTAAAACGATAATATAGGGGGTATGGCGAACGAGAGCACCGTCGACGCGACGGCCACCGAGCGGTGGGTGAGCTGCGAGATCCCTGGATGTACCCACCGGATGCCCTATTCGGGTCGGGGAGCGCCGCCGAAGTACTGCGGTCGGACGGTGAACGGTGTGAAGCACACGCGGCTGACTGCGCACCGGCTGACCAAGGGGCAGATCACGCTACCGGCCCCCGGCGGTGCTCAGACAGCGACCGAGCTGGACGAGCAGGGCGAGACCTACGGTGGAGAGGCGCGACCGGTTACGGCAGCGCGGATGACACTGGAATTGCTGCTCGCTGAGGTGGCCGCGCAGGTGATCGGGCATGAGCAGCGGATGGGCGTGCTCGCCGAGCAAATCAGCCAGGCAGTACGCACGGCAGCGGATGCGGATGCGGTGGCCGCTGAGGTTTCCGCAGCCCACCGGGCCGCCCGGGCCGAGGTCGACCGCGCCGAGGCGGAGCGTGACCAGGCGACCGGGCAGGCCCGCGAGGCCCTGCGGGCCGCCGAGACCGCCGACGAGCGAGCCACCGTGGCGGAACTCGCCGCCGAGGAGGCGTTAGCCGAGGTAGAGACCTCGGAACTCGCCTGCACTCGGGCGATCGGCGAGCGGGACGAACTGACCGCCGCTGCGGCCGTGATGCGCGATGAGCTAGACACCGCCCGGGCACAGGCTGACCAGCTCCGCCAGCAGGTGGCCAGCCTCCAGCAACAAGCCGCCGACCTCACCAGCGAGCGGACCGAGCTGGCCGGGAAACTGGAGACCGAGCGGGCGGCGGGGGAGCAGCAGCGCCAGCGGGCCGAATCCGCCGAACGACACGCGATCCGGACCGCCGCCCAGGCCGAGCAAACCTCCACCGAGCTGACCACCGCCCGCGCACAGGTCGAGCACTGGCAGACCCAAGCCGCCGACGTGCGCGCCGAACTAGCCGGCGTGCACTCGGAGCTGACCGCCGCACACGCCGCCGCCCAGACCGAGAAAGACCACGCCGCCCAACGACTCGCCGACCAGCAAACCCACTACGA
>JBOHFW010000395.1:0-2859 GCA_050699835.1 Pseudonocardiaceae bacterium
TTCTGGCACTCAGGAATGAGCATAGATATCTATATCTAACCATTGTTTCGATGGGCTATTCTCTTGTATCGCAGTCACTGTTCTGATGTGAAGGAGATAGCCCATGACAAGCGGATCACGCCAGTCACTGGGGTCCCCCCTCCTCACCATCGCCGTTGTGGCTTTGATCTACCAGGAGCACTCACCCGCGGGACTCGACATGCCCAGCGTGAAGACTGGACTTGGCTACGCACTTGCGTTCCTCGGCGCGCTCCTGGTGGGCCGCCTCTTAAACGTTGGCGCGCAGAGGACCCGGGCGTTGTACCGACGAACGGTTCGCTGTTTCAGGAGGCTGATTAAGGGTTTCGGCTTCACCATTACTTTCCGTGACAAGGATGATTCCGGGTAGCGGGTTCGAGGTCGCGGTGGTCGACCGTAGATCCTGGCCAGCTCTGTGATCCTGCCGCGTGGCAGGACCACGCGGCGGTCAGTGGGCGAGGGTGGTGAGGAAGGCCCGCCAGGCCGGGGCGGGGACGGCCAGGGCGGGTCCGCCGGGGTTTTTGGAGTCGCGGACCAGCACCCGGTCCGGGGCGGGCGCGACCTGGACGCAGTCACCGTGGGTCGTGCTGTGGCTGCTGGTGCGCCAGCCGACCTGGACGCAGGCACCGTTGGTCGTGCTGTAGCTGCTGGTGTGCCAGACGATGCTGTCCGGCTCAGACGCGGTCATGATGGTCCTCTCGATCCGCCGAGAGCCCGGTTGCCAGAGCGGCAATCAGCTGCCGTGATTCTCCCTCACTCAGTGCAGTTTCGGCCAGTGCGGCCAGGATGCGCCGGTAGGCGGCAATTTCCTCCGGCCGCTCCAGGAACAGGCAGGCGGTCTCGCTGTCCAGGTAGACCACCGGCTTGAACTCGGCGAACTCCATCAGCGTGAACGCCCCGGCGATCCCGGCGTGCCCGCCGAGCGCGGCGGGCAGCACCCGCAGGCTCAGGTAGGAACGTGCCGAGATCCGCCGCAGGTGCGCCAGCTGCTCGGTCATCACCACCGGCCCGCCCACCGGCAGCCGCAGCGCGAACTCGTGCAGGTAGTAGGTGAAGGCGGCCGGGCGCTCCCGGGTGAACAGGCTCTGGCGGGCCAGCCGGGCGGCCACCCGGCCGTCGATCTCGCCCGGCGGAGCGTTTCCGGTCTCGACGATCAGCGCGCGGGCGTACTCGGCGGTCTGCAGCAGGCCGGGCACCACCATCGGCTGGAAGTCGCTGATCGTAACCGCCTTGTTCTCGTGGTTGATCAGCGTGCGGAGCTGCTGGGGCAGCCGGGTGCCGTGCTGCTGGAACCAGCCCGGGGTGTCCTGCTCCCGGCGCAGCGTGAGCAGCCGGTCCCGTTCGGCGCCCTTGGCCCGGCACACGCCGAGAAATGCGGCGAGGTCCGCCTCGCTGGTCGCGCGCTTGCCGGAGAGCAGCATGGACACGAAACTGGGTGTCACGCCGAGCGCCAGGGCAACCTGCTTGCCGCTCAGCCCGGCGTGCTGCATGGCCTGGCGCAGCCCCTCACCCAGCTCCCGACTGCGGATCGTCGGCTCACGATGCGGCATGGTGACCACCTCCCGGCACAAGATCATAGATCACTACATCACGAAATGCGGCATTCACCATTGGTAAATACATCTGACTACGCCGGCGATTAGGCACCGGCCGATCCTCCGGCCATTAGTTAGGTTGCGGCGAGCGCTGCGATCCGGTCGGCGAAGGCGCCGAGATCGTCCAGCCCACTGCCCCGCACGGCCCGGGCGAGCCGGTCGTCATCCACCTCGGCGTAGAGGTGCACGATCAGGTTCCGGGCGCCGGCCAGCGCCACCATCCGGTCCGCGAGATCGTCGCCGAGCACCCCGACCTCGGCCAGCACCCGGAAGGCATCCCCATAGTCGCGTGGCACCCGATGGCCGTCGGCGGCGATCACGTGGTTGGCCAGCTCGATGCAGATCTGCGCGGCCGTCTGCACCAGATGGCGACGGCGGTAGGGGTCCGGGTCGTCCACGGCCAGCAGCGACCGGTACCGCTCGAGCAGGATCAGCAGTCGACGGACCCGGTCGGAATCGACCATCAACGCAGCCCCACGGTGGCGACCCGCCGCAGGTAGGCCCGGGTGGTCTCGCGGACCACGGGCCGGAACTCGATCCAGTGCAACCGGGCGTCGACCTCGAACCGGACCCGGCGGGCCTCGTCGCCGGAGAACAACCGGTGACCCCGCTCAGCGACCCGGCCGCGCAGCTCGATGTCGGCCCGATCCAGATCGACAACGTCGACCGCCTGCTCCCGGTAGCTGCTCGGCATCAGTGTCACCGCGCTCCCTCCTGACGCATTGGCCCCGTTCGCCGCGGCCCGTGCGGTGCTGGAGCTTGCCCCGTGGGGCGGCGAGTCGCTCAACGACGACAACCCCGACGCGCCGGTGCGCTCACTCGTCTTTGGCCCGACCCACCAGGGCCTGATCACCTACCGCCAACGCCGCGTCGACGTGCTCGACGTGCTGTCGCTGAGCTGACCCGCGCTGAGTCGCCCTCGGGGCTTGCCGAACAGCCTGAAGTCCGCCGAGCAGACCGCCAACAAGACCGCCGCCGCGTGACCACAGAAGTGGCGAACTCTGTGAAGTAGCGGCTAGTGTTCTTCAGCCCTTCCTGAGTTGCTGAGCGCGCTGGTAGGTAATGCCGGTCAGCGCGCCGATGTCGCGCACAGTGAAGCCCTTCTGACTGAGCAGTGCGACGGCCTTACGAGTGCGCTCACCGGCTTGCTCGGTGAGGCGATGCGCCTGCTCCCGCAGGGAGCGAGCCTCGGCGGCGACATCGCCGGCCTCGCCGGGCAAGGACGCATTGATGGTGAGACTGGAGG
>JBOHFW010000396.1:0-8511 GCA_050699835.1 Pseudonocardiaceae bacterium
GACGTAACACCGTCGTCGGCCCAGTAGATGACGTGGTGCGCTTCGCATAGTCCCGGTGGCCGATTGCAGCCGGGGAAACTGCATCCGCGGTCGTGGGCGACCAGGGCACGGCGGATGCCGAGCCGACCGCCGACCCCTCACCAACCCACTCCGACACTGAGCCCACCGGAGAGTGCCATACCTGCGATCTGCCCTCGTGGCGATAGGTTGCATACACCGGCTATGGGGCAATCCTGCCGGAACAACGAAGGGATGTTCTTACCCCGACCTGATTTGGCGTGACCGAGGCCAGATCAACCATTTGCAGTCAGTGTTGCGTTACGTATTCAGGAGCGGGTGAGCTCGCCTTTGAGCAGATCGGCGAAGGTGAAGGTGCCGGTGGGCTGGTCGTTCTCGCCGAGCAGGTAAAGGCGTTTGACGGCAACCAGCACGCCCTCGGCGATCACGTCGCGCACCGCGGGGTCCAGGAGTTTGCCGCGGTCCTCGGGGTTGGTCAGGTAGCCCAGCTCGATGCGGACCGCAGGCATCCGGGTCAGCCGGAGCAGTTCCCAGGTCTTGGGGTGGGTGCCGCAGTCGAGCATCCCGGTGCGGGCGGTCAGCTCGCGCTGAATGAATTGGGCCAGCGCCTCGCCCACCGTGGAGGTCAGGCCGTTGCCGGTGCCGAAGTGGAAGGTCGCGACACCGTGCGCCAGGGCGGTGCGATGGCTGTCGGTGTGCAGGGACAGCACCAGATCAGCGCCCGCCGAATTGGCGAAGGCGGCTCGTTCCGCCTCCGTGGGGCAGCTGTCCGCATCGCGGGAGAGCAGCGTCTGCATCCCGGTGGCCGCCATCCGGCCCGCCAGCCGCTGGGCCAGGTCCCACATCCGGGTGGCCTCGACCGCGCCGACGACCACCAGGCCCGCGCGGGCGCCGCCGAGGCAGGGATCGATGATGATCCGCTTGCCCCGCAACGCCGGACCCGCCCGCCGGACCCGCTCCTGCTCGCGGAGCAAGACCGGCCGACCACCGCGGACCTTGGGCTGTAGCTGGCGCAGCGCGCGCAGGGTGGCCGGCCCGCACACCCCGTCCACCAGCAGGCCGTAGTCCCGCTGGAAGCTCCGTAGTGCCGCCTCGGTCTGCACGCCGAAGATCCCGTCCGCGCGGTCGGCGTCGTAGCCTAGCTCCAGCAGCCGTTCCTGCAGCGTGCAGACGTCATCGCCGCGCATCGGGCGGGTAACGAGGTAGCTAAGCATCCGGCACCCAAGCTCCAGACGTGCGTCGCACAGCGCCTGGTGGGTGGCCAACCCCACCACCCCGTCGGTGATCAGGCCGCGGCGCTGCTGGAAGGCCCGGACCGCGTGCTCGACAGCGATATCGAAGGTGTCAGCTGGTTCTCGGCCCGATGGCGGTGGCAGCAACCCTTGGGAGGTCAGCATCGCCCGTAGCTGCGCCACCGCTGATCCGGCGTCGCCCCGGCGCAGCAGCTGCATGCAGCCTCACTTCCGATCGGCGCCGGGGCGCGGTGGAGAGCTAAGCCTGTCTGGAGAAGATGGGCTGGCACGGCGAGCGAGTCGCTTTCCCCCCGCAGTGCAGGACGCGTCCCCAGGGTAATCGGTTGCCTGCAGCGGACGAAGCAGGTGGCCGGGTGCCGATCAGTCCAGGTAATCAGCGAGCTCTGCCAGCAGTGCGGCCTTGGGCTTCGCGCCGACGATCTGCTTCACCGGCTGACCATCCGAGAAAACGATCATGGTTGGGATCGACATGATCTTGTAGTCTCGTGGAGTGCTGGGGTTGGCGTCGATGTCCATCTTCGCAATGGTGATCTCGCTGTGCTCCGAGGCGATCTCCTCGAGCACCGGTGCCACCATCTTGCACGGGCCGCACCAGGTCGCCCAGAAGTCCACCAGCACCGGCTTGTCGCTGCCGAGCACCTTCTCGGCGAACGACTGGTCGGTCACGATCACGGTCGGCTTGTCTGCCATGTCATCTCCTGTATGCGGAATCTGAGGCGTGCTGCGGTGGATCAGGATGTGGGACCGTAGCCGCCGCCGACGAACTCGGCGGCCACCTGAGCGCGGGTATCCACGGCGTGCTCGGCGAGCCAGCGCTCGGCGTCGATCGCTGCCGAGCAACCGGTGCCCGCGGCGGTGACGGCCTGCCGGTAGGTCCGGTCGACCAGGTCCCCGGCGGCGAAAACGCCCGCCACGCTGGTCGCGGTGGTCGGTGGGATCACCTGCACGTAGCCCTGCGCGTCGATGTCGAGCTGGTCGCGGACCAGCTCGCTGCGCGGGTCGTGCCCGATCGCCACGAACATCCCGGTGACGTCCAGGGTGGCGCCATCGGAGAGCGCCAGGCCGCTGACCCCGCCGTCGCCGATCACCTTCTCGACCGTCACCCCGGTGCGCCAGTTGATCTTGTCGTTGTTCCGGGCGCGTTCGAGCATGATCTTCGAGGCGCGGAACTCGTCGCGTCGATGCACTACGGTGACCGAGCTGGCGAACCGGGTCAGGAAGGTGGCCTCCTCCATCGCCGAGTCGCCGCCACCGATCACGGCGATGTCCTGGTCGCGGAAGAAGAAGCCGTCACAGGTGGCGCATGAGCTGACGCCGCGGCCGAGCAGTTCCTGTTCACCGGGAACATGCAGGTAGCGGGGCTGCGCACCCATCGCGAGGATCACCGACCGGGCCGAATAGGTGGTCTCATCGACCACCACCCGTTTGATGTCGTCGGCCAGCTCGAGCGAGGTCACGTCGCGTGCTTGCAGCTTGGCACCGAAGCGCTCGGCCTGCGCGCGGAACTGCTCCATCAGGTCCGGACCCATGATCCCGTCGCGGAAGCCCGGGTAGTTCTCCACATCGGTGGTGGTCATCAAGGCGCCGCCGTACTGGCTGCCCTCGAAGACCAGCGGTTCCAGCTGAGCCCTTGCGGTGTAGATCGCGGCGGTGTAACCGGCCGGACCCGAGCCGATAATGATGACGTCCCGGATCTGCGCACTCACTCCTGTCACAACACGATCCTACGGACCGATGTTCCGTTCGATGAAACACGGGACGTTTTGTCCTGGTCATCGAGCCATCACCTTGCGGTGGTGGCGTTGAGCCTGTGGCTCTTCCCGAGGCAGTCCGACTGCACGCACAGCACGCTGCACGCGTCTGATGTCGGTTCCTTTGGGCTGCTCCCGGCGTAACTCGCCGGCGCCGGCCACTGCGAGGGTGGCCAGATTTCGTGCGGCGTTGACGTCCCGATCGAGCACGATGCCGCATGCCGTGCATACGTAGGTCCGTTCCGAGAGCATCAGCTTGGTTTTCGCTGCACCGCACCCGGAACAGGTTTTAGACGAGGCGAACCAGCGCTCCGCCACGAACAGCCGGGCACCGGCCCGGTCGGTCTTGTAGGTGAGCTGGCGGCGGATCTCCGCCCAGCCCGTGTCGGCGATGTATCGGGCGAGGTGGTGGTTGCGGAGCATACCGGCCACGTGCAGGTCCTCGATCACGATCGTGCCGAACTCGCGCACCAGCCGGGTGGTCAACTAGTGGGTGTCGTTGCGGCGCAGGTTCGCCACCCGGATGTGGATACGCTTGGCGCGGGCCCGGGCCTTGCGTCACCGTCGCGAGGGCTCGACACCGGTGCGGCGATCGGGTCCGCGTCGGCGGGAGCACACTCGCTGCGCTCGCCGGAGCTTGCGCAGCGCGGTGCCCAGACGACGAGGGTTCGGCACCCGCTCTCCGGTGGACAGCGTGGCGAGTTCCTTGATGCCCAGGTCGACACCGACGACATGGTGTCGGTTGCGCGGGGCGGGCTGGTGGCCGGGGACCTCGACGGAGAACGACACATGCCAGCGACCCCGCTGGAACGACAGGGTAGCCGAGCGGATCCGCGCGGCCCCGGCGTTGAGTTTGCGAGCGAGCTTGCGGGTTGATTCGTGGGTGCGGATAGTGCCGATGACGGGCAGCCGGACGTGGCGGCGATCGACGCCGAGCCCGAAGCAGCCGGGGACGCCAACAGGGGTGCGCGGCAGAGTAGAAATCGTCCACTGAATACAATCGATACGTAATCATGGACCGTAAGCAGTACTGGCCGTAACCGGATAGCTATTCCCTGTAGCAATTATTACCGATCGTAAACAGATATCTATTCAACGTAGTCGCCCACTCCCGACAGTTTACCACCACCAGGGGTGGTGACAAGTGTGACCGGCTCGGCCGCGCGGAAGACCCGCGTCCGGTTTTTGTGCGTGCCACGTTTTCCGATCTAGGTCCGTTTGACCAGGCCGATCTCCGGCGAATGATCGATCACACATAACCTGGCACGGCGGCGTACCATCGGACTGATAGACTGCAATGCTGAAGGGGTAAAGTGCGATGAGCGAAGGGTTCGATTGGTTCGTTGAAACAGGCCAGCTGCCACCCGGCGTGGAGCGAGCCTTGTTGCAATTAATCGAAAAACTAATTTTCAAGATCTCCAAGAAGCTATCAAACGTAACAAGGATGACTTCTTGAAGCTCATCGGAGTGGAGCCCCAACCGAGTGCAGCCCCTCTTCGCCAGGAAAACGTATCCGCTGGGACACTCGAGTCGCCGTTGCAATTATTCAATCAACTAATCCGAGATTGCCAAGAAGTTATCGACCGTAACAGGGAATACCTCGAAAGGCTCATCAGTCGACAGCCTAAGCCCGACGGTCCGGACGAACTGACATCCGTAGTCCACCGCGGTGATGATCCTGACTTCGTTCGGGGCCCCGAACCTCCGTCGGGTGGCATTTCGGACGAATTTGAACGAAATGACCTCGAGAGATCCGAGAGATATCGTGGTCGAGAGCGCTAGAGGCTGTCACATGACGTTTACTGTGGGCTTTTTTCGCGTGTGCCGAGTTTTCCAATCCGCTATTTATCGTAATCAGTCTGTTTGAAAAACTAACGCGCCCGGCGACCAACATGCCAACATGGGCCTGCTGACCGAGCCTGGAGCCGACTGGCCGCCGGGAGCCGATTCGGGGTCTCAACCGGCGGCCAGACGGTGTCAGGTGGGCGGCCGTGCGCACGACACGCAGTCGGCCAGCGCGAGCAACCGGGTCCTTAGTTCCCCGTCGGTGAGCCCGGACGCCTGATCGGCCAGCGTGATGACATCCCGCAGCGCCCACCGTGCCGCCGCGAGTTCCACGGCCCCGGCGAGCCGATCCAGGTACGGGCGCGGGTTGGCCATCATCGCCACGGTGGGTGTCGTGATCACCGAAAGATCCCAGATGCCAGCTCAGCTTTTCGCCAGCAGATATGGTGGTTTCGCGCATGATCGACAGCCGTGGCCGATCAAGCATCACGGGCAATCCCGTTAACGGGACCGCCACACGGACGGGCTATCCGGGCAAACCGGCCCGGCGGGCCATCCCCCGCAGCTCTTCGCCTACGGCGTCATGACGAGCCCGGGTCACCAGCTTCGCGAGTGCATCCCGGACGAACGGATCACGCTGCACCCGGTGCGGGTGGATCGACTCGGCGCGGCGCAGCGCTCTCACCGCGTCGTTCTGCCGGCCCCGCAGCCGCGTGAGGGCACGCCCGTACCCCACCCAGTGGTAGACCCGGCTAGCCGGGAAGGGGTTCCGCTCGGGATGCAGTCCCTCGGCGATGCGCACCGCGCGGTCCGGCTCGCCTCCTTCCAAGGCCAGGCGCACCCTGCGGAACCCGACGTTGGTAGGACCGAACCCGAACCCGAGTGGATCGGCCTCGCCGAGTTCTCCGAACCGTTCGGTCATGTCAGCGGCAGCGTCCATCGGGGCGTCCGCGTCGCCAGGCCGTCCGTCTACCACGGCAAGCAAGGCGCGGGTCACCGTCAACGCGGCGATCATGCCCACCGTGTCGGTCGTCGTGGCTGGCGACGTGATGCCGTCCAGCTCGGTGAGCGCCAGATCGAATTCACCGCCACCGGCTAGCACGTCAGCGACACCGAAGGTGGCCACCCCGACCGTGGTCGCCGCACCGTGCTCTCGGGCTAGACGCCGCGCCAGGAACACCACCCGCCGCCGCAGATCCAATTCCGCCCCGGCCTGGTTGACCCATATGCGGGTGACGTGCACATGCAGGTGAACCGCCAGGTTAAGCAGCTCACCGTGATCCCTGCCGCCGGTGTTCAGCGTGGCATGCAGATCCCGGATCAATCCCGGCAGTGCTGAGGCAACCTGAACGAACTCGCACGCCCTTGTGCGCTGGTGAATCTGTGCCACTCGATCACGCAGCACCGCAACCGGGAGTACCAGCCCGCCGGGGTGCTCGACCTCAATCCCGTCCAGCGCGAGCGCTATCGCTTGTGTGGTGCTGTCGGTATGTCCGTTAGCGGGTGCGGGCACCGGCAGCTTCATCAGCTCAGACGGGGCGATCTGGAGCGCGTCGGCCAGGGCAACGATGTCCGAGAGGCGGTCCAGCGCGACTTCTCCCCGCTCGATCCGGTCCAGCTTCGACTTACTCATCCCAGCCAGCCCGGCGATCACCGGCAGCGACTTGCCCCGGGCGTAACGGACCTGGCGAGCCCGCCGACCGACCGTCCGCGCGTCGTCAAGATCCACCGAGAACCACTCCCATCGCCGAGGTGATCTCCCGTCGCCGATGCCCCGGAGAGCCACCCCCCGGGGCGTGTACCTGCCGATAACGAACGGCGAAACAGCAGGTTACAACGGGTTTCGAGCCCCTAGCCAGTAACCCATTCGGGCAGCGTAGGGAGTCCTTCAAGAGCACCCAACCCGGGCCACCGGTGCTCTCAACGGCTGCCAACCTCGGGTCGTGCGCGGGCGACGTCCTCGGCGTTCGCCGCTGAGCCAGCTGGTGCCTGCTCGTCCAGCAACGTTGTCTCATCGAAGGGGCGCTCGCCGGAGAACACCCGGCGAGCCTGGTCGGCGTCGAGCTGCCCGCTCCAGGAGCCGATCAGCACGGTGGCCACCGCGTTACCGGCGAAATTGGTCAACGCCCGAGCCTCGGACATGAACCGGTCGATACCCAGGATGAAGCCGACCCCGCCGACCAGCTCCGGGCGGTATGAGTGCAGTCCGCTGGCGAGGGTGGCGAGCCCGGCGCCGCTGACCCCGGCGGCACCTTTCGCTGCAATGATCATGAAAGCCAGCAGGCCGATCTGCTCCCCGAGGGAGAGCGGGCGACCCTGCGTCGCGGCGATGAACAGCGTCGCCATGGTCAGGTAGATTGCGGTGCCGTCCAGGTTGAAGGAGTATCCGGCGGGCACGGTGATGCCGACGACCGGCTTGCCGACGCCGAGATGCTCCATCTTGGCGATCAGACGTGGCAGCGCGGACTCCGACGAGGAGGTGGACAGGATGAGCAGGAACTCCCGCGCCAGGTAGCGCAGCAGCGCAAAGATGTTCATCCGAGCGCCGAGCCACAGCACCGGGCCCAGCACCCCAAAGACGAACAGCACGCAGGTCAGGTAGAAACCCATCATGATCGCGGCCAGGCTGCGCAGCGCTGAGACGCCGGTTTCACCGACCACCGCGGCGATCGCGCCGAACGCGCCGATCGGCGCTGCCCACAGGATCATCGACAGGATCCGGAACACCCACCGCTGGACGTGCTCGACGCCGCGCCGGATCGCCTCCCCTTTGGAGCCGAGCTGCTGCAGCGCAAATCCAGCGAGCAGCGCGACCAGCAGCGTCTGGAGCACCTGGCCTTCGGTGAACGCGGACACCAGCGTCTCAGGCACGATATTGAGCAGGAACTCGACGCCACCCTGACCACCCTGAACTTGCTGCTGCGCTTTCGCCGCGGAGGCCGGATCGAGGTGCAGGCCCGCGTGCGGATGCAGCAAGTTGCCCACAATCAGCCCGATGACCAGCGCAAACGTCGACATCAGCAGGAAATAGCCGATCGCGAGCAGCCCGATCCGACCGAGCTTGGCTGTCGAGGCGACCGATCCGACGCCGAGCACGAGGGTGCAGAAGATGATCGGCGAGATCATCATCTTGATCAGGTCGACGAACGCCGTGCCGAGTGGCTTGAGCTCGACGGCGACGCCCGGCGCGGCGAACCCGACAATGGCCCCGAGCAGCACTGCCACGGCGACCGCCAGATACAGGTAGTGCGTACGATCCCGGCGAGTCCGTGCCGGAACGGCATTGTCGCTGATCAAGGTGCTGTCGCCGGTCGGCGTCCGGGGCACCATGTCCTCCTGAAGTGGTCGGAGTGTGGCGAACCGCTCACTGTGCGGATTGGCATGATGAGGATCATGCTTGGGTTCCCGCTCAGCCGCTACCAGATTCGGGTGTGGCGGCGGGCTGCTTGTTGACGAGCATCGACTCATCGAAGGGCCGCTCGCCGGAGAGCACCCGGCGAGCCTGGTCAGCGTCAAACTGTGCGTGAAGCGGCGAACCGCCTGCACACGGTGGTCCGCCTGGTGGAACTCGGTCGGCCGAGCAGGCTGTCCAAGTCGCCACCGTTGCGCTGACCGCCACGATGGCGGCCACCGTCATCGGAGTGTCCAGAGTGACCGCGCGGAACTACTTGAAACACCTTGAGACGATCGGCATTGCGCAGCGC